>JBDTEP010000043.1:0-16105 GCA_039922455.1 Mycobacterium sp.
CTCATCCCCACGCTGCTGATCATCGGCAGCCTCGCGGCGGCACCTCCGGCCGCCACGGGCCCCGATCAGTGCGCGCCGGCCGGGGAGCAAGCCGCCGTCGCGCTGCCGCCCAAACTGGCCACGGCCAAACGTCCGCGCGAGGACAAATACACCACGGCCGGCGTCGAACCACTGAGCTCCATCGATATCACCAAGCTGGGCCTGGGCACTCCGGGGGTGCTGACCGTCGGAACGCTCACCGAGAGCCCGCCGACGAACTGCATCAACGCCAAGGGTCGTTACACCGGTTTCGACAATGAGTTGCTGCGGGCTATCGCCAAAAAGCTGGGCCTGCGGGTCCAATTCGTCGGCACCGACTTCTTCGGGCTACTCGCCCAGGTGGAGTCCGGGCGCTTCGACGTCGGGTCCGCATCGATCAACGCCACCGACGCACGCCGTCGCACCGTCGGTTTCACCAACGGCTACGACTTCGGCTACATGGCACTGGTGGTCCCGGCCGGTTCCGGAATCACCGGGTTCGACAACCTGACCGGTGGGCGGCGCATCGGGGTGGTCCAGGGCACCGTGGAGGACGCCTACGTCGTGGACACCCTGGAGCTGGAGCCGGTGCGGTTCCCCGACTCCATCACGCTCTACGCCAGCCTGAAAAGTCGCCAGGTCGATGCCTGGGTGGCGCCGTCACTGACCGCGATAAACCTGCTGCGGCCGGGCGACCCGGCCCAGATCGTCGGCTACACCTCCAGCCCGGCCGGCTTCGAGGCCTACGCGGTGGCCAAGGGCAACCGGGCGCTGATCTCGGCGCTGAACTCCGGCCTCGACGCCGTCATCGATGACGGCACCTGGCCGCAGCTGTACACCGACTGGATACCGCGGCCGTTGCCACCAGACTGGCAGCCGGGCTCCAAGTCCGCGGCCACCCCGCACCTGCCGGATTTTGCGGCGATCGCCGCGCGCCACCACAAGGCCGAATCGGAGCCATACGCGCCCAAATCCACACTGGTGCAGCTGCGTGACTCCTTCTTCGACTGGCAGCTGTACCGCGAAGCCCTGCCGGACCTACTCAAGACCGGCCTGCCCAACACCGTGTTACTGACGCTGAGCGGCGGCATCATCGGCCTATGGGCCGGGCTGGGGTTGGCGGTCGCGGGGATGTCGCGCACCCGGTGGCTGCGCTGGCCCGCGCGGGTCTACACCGACATCTTTCGGGGACTGCCCGAGGTGCTGATCATCCTGCTGATCGGGGTGGCGATCGGGCCGCTGGTGGGTGGGCTGACAAACAACAACCCGTACCCGCTGGGGATCGCCGCGCTGGGGCTGACCGCGGCGGCCTACGTTGGGGAGATTCTGCGCTCGGGCATCCAGAGCGTGGAGTCCGGCCAGCTGGAGGCTTCGCGCGCACTGGGTTTCGGTTACTCGGCCTCGATGCGCCTGGTGGTGATACCGCAGGGCATCCGGCGGGTGCTGCCGGCACTGGTCAACCAGTTCATCGCGTTGCTGAAAGCCTCAGCGCTGCTGTACTTCCTGGGCCTTGTCGCCGGGCAGCGCGAACTGTTCCAAGTGGGTCGCGACTTCAACGCCCAGACCGGCAGCCTGTCACCACTGGTCGCCGCCGGCCTCCTTTACCTGGCTCTGACCATCCCGCTGACGCACCTGGTGAACGTCGTTGATCACCGGCTGCGGCGCGGAAGGCCCGCCGAAGCCGAGGATCTCGTCGAATTGAACCCGGCCATCTCGAGTCAGGAGATGACGTGATGACCGGTGCCTCGCGAGAGCCGGTATCATTGGCGGCCAATGGGATTCAGTTAGCCTTTGGCAAACATGAAGTATTGCGCGGGGTTGACCTCAATGTGCCGGCGGGCAGCACCGCGGCGGTGATCGGGCCCTCCGGCTCGGGCAAGTCGACGATGCTGCGCACCCTGAACCGGCTGCACGAGCCCGACGGCGGCGATATCCTGCTGGGCGGCCGGTCAGTGTTGGATGACGATCCCGACGAACTGCGCCAGCGGATCGGCATGGTGTTCCAGCATTTCAACCTCTTCCCGCATCGCAGTGCGCTGGAGAACATCACGCTGGCCCCGCGCAAGCTGCGCGGACTGTCCCCGGAGGCCGCGCGCGAACTCGGCCTGAGTCTGTTGGATCGGGTCGGGCTGAAGAACAAGGCGGCGGCCCGCCCGACGGCGCTGTCCGGCGGCCAGCAGCAGCGGGTGGCGATCGCCCGGGCATTGGCGATGCAGCCGCAGGTGCTGCTCTTCGACGAGGCGACCTCGGCGCTGGACCCGGAGTTGGTCAAGGGCATCCTGGCGCTGATCGCCGAACTCGGCGCCGACGGCATGACGATGGTGGTGGTCACCCACGAGATGGACTTCGCCCGCTCGGCGTCGGACACCGTCGTCTTCATGGACCGCGGCAAAGTCGTGGAATCCGGTCCGCCCGAGCAGATTTTCGAAAATGCCGAGACTGAGCGGCTGCAGAAATTCCTTTCGCAGGTGCTGTGATGACAACCTGCGCCGACTTATCACCGCTCCTGGAGACCACCGGTTAGACTGCCAAACTATGGCAGAGAGCAAAGCCGATACGCCGCAGGTGACGGTGATCGCAGAAGGCTTGCAACGCTCGCTGTCGAAGCTGTTTTCGATACTGCGGCGCGGTGACCTCAGCGGCGGCTCGACGACCGGGGAGCTGACCCTGGCCCAGCTGTCGATCCTGATCACGCTGCTGGACCGCGGACCCATCCGGATGACCGAACTGGCCGCCCATGAACGGGTCCGCACGCCCACCACCACGGTGGCGATCCGCCGCCTGGAGAAGATCGGCCTGGTCAAACGCAGCCGGGATCCGTCGGACCTGCGGGCGGTGCTGGTCGACATCACCCCGGAGGGTCTGGCAAGTCACCGCGAGTCGCTGGCCAACCGGCGCTCCGCCCTCCGGGTGATGCTGAGCCGGCTCAGCCAAGAGGACTTGGACACCCTGACCCGTGCTCTGGAACCGCTGGAGCGGCTGGCCGCCTGTGATGGGGCCGAGCCGGCTGCCACCGACGGGCCGGACTGCGCGCTGGATTGCAGTTGATGCCGAGCGCGCTGATCACCGGCGCCGGCGGCGGAATCGGTTCGGCGATAGCGGCTGCGCTGGCGCCCACCCACACCCTGCTGCTGGCCGGCCGGCCGTCGACGCGCCTGGATTCCGTGGCGCAGCGGCTCGGCGCCACCACCTGGCCGCTGGATCTCGCCGACGCCGACGAGATCGAGACGAACACCGAGATCATCGACGAACTCGACGTGCTGGTGCACAACGCCGGGGTGATGCTGCCCGGCCCGGCCGGCGAGTCCTACATCGAAGAGTGGCGGGCCACCTTCGAGGTCAACGTCTTCGGCGCGGTGGCACTGACGTTGGCGCTACTGCCCGCGTTGCGGCAGGCTCGCGGTCAGGTTATTTTCATCAACTCCGGTGCTGGGCAACGAGTTTCCGCGGGAATGGCCTCGTATTCGGCCAGCAAGTTCGCGCTTCGGGCGTTCGCCGACTCACTGCGCAGCGACGAGCCCGCCCTGCGGGTCACCACCGTCTACCCCGGCCGCGTCGACACCGACATGCAGCACGACCTGGTCGCCTACGAAGGCGGAGAGTACGACGCCGCCCGCTTCCTGCGTCCCGACACCGTCGCCGAGGTGGTGGCCGCGGCGGTGCGGACCCCGCCGGATGGGCATTTGCAGGAAGTGGTGGTCCGGCCGCGCTGATCTGTCAGCTTTGCTGCCGCTGCACCCGGAAGAGCATGGCCTCGCCCTCCACACCTTTGAGCGCACGAACTCCGACAAATGACCAGGTGTAGCCCGCTGCGTCGCCGATGGCCTCGCGGGCAGCCCCCTCCACCATGATCGCTCCCGGTTCGGCGACGCTGGTGACCCGGCTCGCGACGTTGACCGGACTACCGAACCAGTCCCGGGCCCGGCTCACCGCCCACCCCGAGGCGATACCGATCCGCAGCGCCGGAAGCGCCGCGTCGCCCGCGGCCGTCTCTTGCAGCTGGAGCGTCGTATCAAGCAGCTTCACGGGGTCTGACGAGACCAGCATCACCGCGTCTCCGATCGTCTTGACCAGCCGTACCGGGGGGTTGACCACTTCCCGCGCCACGTCGGCAAGTCGCTCAACCAGGCCCACCAGTTCCTCCGGCGGCACCACCTCCCCCAACCGGGTGAATCCGACCATGTCGGCGAAGGCCACCGCGAGCTGCCGCGCCCCGGGTAGCGCGACCCCAGCGGCGCGCTCACTGGCGTTGACCGCCTCACCCTCCAGTACCCGCCGCAGCTGGACGAACAAGATGTCCCGAATTATCGGTCCCAACAACGGGATAATGACTCGCACCATCTCCTCGTGCGCTTTCGCGACCTCAAGCTCGGTCAGACCCGGCCGCATGATCGCCGATATGGTGCTGTACCGGAACGCCGGAACCGCACGAGAAATGCCATCGGAGAGCCGGCGAATCATCAGCAACACCTGGCCCGGATCGAGTCCGGCCCCGATGAGCCCCTGCAGGCGAAGCGCGGCCTCGGCGTCGGCCTGCAATAACAGCGCGGCATCGGGATCGTCCAGCCGAGGTAGCCCTAAGGCACGTGTGATGCCCTGCAGGAGTTCAACATCGATTCCGTGGACGGCACTGACCTCACGTGCTGACACGTATCTACCGTCATTGCCCAACTCGCGGTGCGCCGGCATCAGCATCGGGGCGAGTTCTGCCCGGATCTGTTCCAAGCCGAAGCCCTGCTCCAGCAGCCAGCCCACGAGTTCGGCCCGCTCCTCGCGGGCGCTCTCGTCGAGGTCGTCGAGCAGGCCCATCTCCGCTAGCGTCTCGCGGAATACCCCTGTATCGGCCCACATAGCGTGGCCCTAAACGTTGTCAGACAACGAGGTTGACCAACCGTTTGGGCACCACGATCACCTTCTTCGGGGTTGCGCCGTCCAGGAACGCCTGGACCTTGTCGTCGGCCAGGGCCGCGGCCTTGATCACGTCCTCGGCCGAATCGGTTGCCACCGTGATCAATCCCCGCTTCTTGCCGTTGACCTGCACCGGGTAGTCAACGGTGTCGGTGACCAGATAAGCCGGGTCGGCCACCGGGAACGGCCCGTGCGCCAGCGAGCCGTCGTGGCCGAGCCGCTGCCACAGCTCCTCGGCCAGGTGCGGGGCCAGTGGTGCGAGCATCAACGCCAGCGGTTCGGCGGCCGAGCGGGGAACCCCAACCCGGTGCTCTTTGGTCAGGTGGTTAGTGTATTCGATCAGCTTGGCGGCAGCGGTGTTGTTACGCAGTGCCACATAGTCTTCCGACACTCCGACGATGGTGCGGTGCAGCAGGCGCAGGGTCTCGGTATCCGGCTCGATGTCGACCACCCGGCTGTCGCCGGTCTCCTCGTCGACGACCAGTCGCCACACCCGTTGCAGGAACCGGTGCGCGCCGACGACGTCCTTGGTGGCCCACGGCCGCGACATCTCCAGTGGGCCCATCGACATCTCGTAGACCCGCAATGTGTCGGCGCCGTAGCTGTCGCAGATCTCGTCGGGCGACACCGAATTCTTCAGGCTCTTACCCATTTTGCCGAACTCGGCGAAGACCTCGGTATCGCCGCCCTCGCCCGGAACCACGAACTTCCCGTCGCGCTCCATGACGTCGGCGGCCGACACATACGACCCCCTCGTGTCGGTGTAGGCCGCCGCCTGGATGTAGCCCTGGTTGACCAGGCGGCGGTAAGGCTCACGCGAGCTGACATGGCCGAGGTCGTATAACACCTTGTGCCAGAAGCGGGAATACAGCAGGTGCAGCACCGCGTGCTCGACGCCACCGACATAGAGGTCGACACCGCCCGGATCATCGGGTCCGTGCTCGGCCGGCCGGGGGCCCATCCAGTAGGCCTCGTTCTCGGGGGCGCAGAACCGCTCGGCGTTGTGCGGGTCGGTGTAGCGCAACTCGTACCAGGAACTGCCGGCCCACTGCGGCATGACGTTGGTGTCGCGCGTGTAATGCTGCAGGCCGTCGCCGAGATCCAGTTCGACCTGCACCCAGGAGGTCGCCTTGGCGAGCGGCGGCGAGGGTTCGCTGGACGCATCATCCGGGTCGAACAGCACCGGTGAGTAGTCGCCGACGGCGGGCAGTTCGACCGGCAGCGCGTCGGAGTCCAGCGCGTGCGGACGGCCGTCGCTGTCGTAGACGATCGGGAACGGTTCGCCCCAGTATCGTTGCCGGGCGAAAAGCCAGTCGCGCAACTTGTATTCCACCCGCGTCCAGCCGCGGCCCGCTGATTCCAGTCGCTGCGTCATCGCCTGCTTGGCGTCGGTGACGGTCATGCCGTCCAACGGTCCGGAATTGATCAGGGCACCATCGCCTGCATAGGCGGCTTCGGAGATATCACCGCCGGCAATGACTTCCACCACCGGGAGGCCGAACTCCACGGCGAACTCCCAGTCCCGCTGGTCATGTCCCGGTACGGCCATGATCGCCCCGGTGCCGTAACCGGCCAGCACATAGTCCGCGATGAAGATCGGCACCTGCTGACCGTTGGCCGGGTTGGTGGCGTAACTGCCCAGGAACACACCGGTCTTGGTTTTGTTCTCCTGGCGTTCCAGGTCCGACTTGGCCGCGATGGCCTTCCGGTAGGCACCGACGGCATCGGCGGGTGTCGCGGCTCCGAAAGTCCACCGCTGATCAACCGGGTCGGGCCAGTTGGCCGCGGTCAGCCGGTCGACCAGATCATGTTCAGGTGCCAACACCAGGTAGCTGGCGCCGAACAGCGTATCCGGGCGGGTGGTGAACACCTCGATGTCCACGGTGTCGCCATCGACGGTCTCAGCACCGAACAGTGCGGCCGCGCCGGTAGAACGCCCGATCCAGTTGCGCTGCATGGCCTTGACTTTGTCCGGCCAATCCAGCACGTCGAGGTCGTCGAGCAGGCGGTCGGAGTACGCGGTGATACGCATCATCCACTGGCGCAGCCGCTTCCGGAACACCGGGAAGTTACCGCGGTCACTTCGCCCGTCGGCGGTCACCTCCTCGTTGGCCAGCACCGTGCCAAGACCCGGGCACCAGTTGACCATCGATTCCGAGCGGTAGACCAACCGGTGGCCGTCAATGACATCGGCCCGCTCACCCGTCGACAACTGCGACCAGGCGCGTCCGTCGTCCAGTTTGCGCGTGCCGGAGTCGAATTCGGTGATCAACTCGGCGATCGGCCGGGCCTTGTTCCTCGCGGGGTCGAACCAGGCGTTGTAGATCTGCAGGAAGATCCACTGCGTCCACTTGTAGAAGTCGACATCAGTGGTGGAGAAACTGCGGCGGCCGTCATGACCGAGCCCCAGCCGCCGCAACTGCCGGCGAAAGTTCTCGATGTTGGCCTCGGTACGAATGCGCGGGTGCGTGCCGGTCTGCACCGCGTACTGCTCGGCGGGCAGGCCAAACGCGTCGAAGCCCAGCGCGTGCAACACGTTGTGGCCGGTCATCCGGAAATAGCGGGCGTAGACGTCGGTGGCGATATAGCCCAGCGGGTGGCCGACATGCAGGCCGTCACCGGACGGGTAGGGGAACATGTCCTGGACGAACATCTTGGAGCCAGGCGCCTTCAATAGGTCGGCACCATCCTGCGGCGCCAGCGAGCCGACCGGGTTGGCGACGTTGAAGGTCCCCGCGCGGTCCCAGTGCTCCTGCCAGGCGCCTTCGATACGCCCGGCCAGCGTCGCCGTGTAGCGATGACGGGGTGCTTGGTCGCCGGGGTCGCCGGGTCCCTGGATGGTTGGGGCTTCGGTCACCTCAACAGGGTAAGGGGCGGGTTTTTCCGGCCGCTCGCCACAGCTTGGTCTCGGTTGCATTGCAGGCTGATGAGGGCTTCGTTCCAGCTCGGTTGCGACGCTGGCGGGACGCACCACCTGCTGGTTACCGTCGATGCAAGGCCGGGGCACTGCTTCCCGACCCGCCCCGGAAGGACCCCTGCAGATGACGAACATCGTCCGCCGCTGGCGGCTATTGGTCGGCTGCGTCGCCGTCGTGGCGGCGGGCTTGGGCGGTCCGGTCGCAATCCCGGCCGCCACCGCCGACCCGCTGCTGCCGACGCCGCCCTACCCCTACGGCCCAGCCGCCCAACCCGCCTCCCAACCGGCCGCCGTGCCGGTGACAGTGCCCCTGCCGGCGGCACCGCGACCGGCAGCACCCGGACCGGCCGTCGTACCGGGATCGCCGGTGGGCGTCGCGGCGCCGGTGCTGCCGAACACCCTGCTTCCGGCCACCACCGGCACGATGTGGGAGTATCTCGCCGCCAAGAAGGTGCAATTGGAGCCGCAGCAGGCCGCGGGCTTCACCGCGTTCAACATCACGCTGCCGATGCCGGCGGGCTGGACCCACGTCCCCGACCCCAACGTGCCCGATGCGTTCGCCGTCATCGCCGACCGCCGCGGCGGGTCGCTCTACACCCCCAACGCACAGGTCGTCGTCTACCGTCTGGTCGGGCAGTTCGACCCGAAGGAAGCCATCACCCACGGGTACGTCGACAGCCAGAAGCTGATGGCCTGGCAGACCACCAACGCCTCCCTGGCCGACTTCAACGGGTTCCCTTCCTCGGTGATCGAGGGCACCTATCGCGACGCCGACATGACCCTCAACACCTCCCGCCGCCACGTGATCGTGTCGGCGGACGGTTCGGCCTACCTGGTCTCGCTGACGGTGACCACCGGGGCCGGCCGTGCCATCGGCAACGCCCCGGCCACCGACGGGATCGTGAATGGATTCCGCGTCGAGCTGCCCGGCGTCAGTCACCTGCCCGACGCACCCCGTGCGCCGGCGGCCCCGTCCCAGCCCCGGGCGGGCGCAGCCGGCTGACCGCCCTCCTCGTATCCTTGAGCCCATGCTGATCATGGGTGTGCTGTGCCTGGTTGCCGCCGTCGTGTCGCTGGTGTTCGGAGTGCGGACGCTGGCCCGGCCGCTCACCGGCGATCCGGAACAGCTGGTGCTGCGTGCGGTCGCACCGGCCCAGATCGCGGTCGGGGTGATCCTGGCCGTGGGCGGCGCGCTCGTGCTTGCCGGCCCACCTGCGGTGGCGCTGCTGTCGCTGATCATCTCGGTCACCGGCGCGCTGGGCATTCTGGCCGCCGGCGCCTGGCAGGGAGCCCGTTACGCGGCACGCCAGCCCGCCGCGGCGGCCGAGCCCGGCGGTTGCGGATCCGGCTGCGGTTGCGGCGACAGCGCACCTGTCGAGCCCGTTGAGCCTGCCGGGTGTGGGTCCGGCTGTGGGTGCGGCGGCAGCGCACCGGTCGAGGACGTCGGCTGCGGACCCGGCTGCGGCTGCGCGGACAGCGCGCCGGCGGAGCCGGCCACCGGTTGCGGCAGCGGCTGCGGCTGCTCGTAAGCCGGCCTGGAGCGGGCGCGCCCGTTCAGTTCCGGCTGATGTCGATCGGATGCGTGGCCAGCAGGGCCGTCGGCCAGGGCTGCCGCCGCAGCGCCCTACCCCACAGGTCCACCCGCAGTGGCGCCATCATGTCCGACGGCAACGCCGACAACACGATCCAGTCGTCGCGCTCGATCTCTCCCTCAAGCTGACCGATGGTCCAGCCGGCGTAACCAGCGAAGATCCGCACACCCTCTAGGCGGGGGGCGAGCGCCTCCGGGTCGGCGTCGAGATCAACCATCACCAACCGTCCGTCGATGTGGCGAAGCCCGGCCACGCCATCGGATTCGGCACCGACCCGCAACAGGCCGACGCAGAGTGCCGCGTCACGTTTCACCGGTCCGCCAACGAACATCGTCTTGGGTTTGGCGGCCAACTCCGACCACTGCGGCAGCACGTTGTGGACCGCCGTCTCACTGGGTCGGTTGAGCACCACACCCAGTGTGCCGCCGTCGTTGTGCTCGACCACGTAGATCACGGTGCGGCGAAAGGTGGGTTCGAGCAGGTCGGTGTTGGCCAGGAGCAGCGTCCCGGCCCGTACCCGATGCGCAGCGGGCGCGATGTAGTCCTCGGGGTCTTCGGGTTGCGCCACCCTCCCATAATGGCACCCGGACCCGGCGTTGGTGCTGAGCTGTACCGAACGTCGGCCGACCTCGAGGATTTGTACTCTGGTCTGGGGGCCGGTGCCGCATCGCCGCCCGCATCCGGAAGTAGGTTTTGTGGTGGATACTCGCGCACCCGCAACGCTGTGGCGGTCGGCGCGCAGCCTGCCGGAATTCTGGCGCCTGCTGGAACTGCGGGCCGCAAGTCAGTTCGGGGACGGCCTGTTTCAGGCCGGGCTGGCCGGCGCACTGCTGTTCAACCCGGACCGGGCCGCAGCCCCGTGGGCTATCGCCGGGGCGTTCGCCGTGCTGTTCCTGCCGTATTCGGTCCTGGGACCGTTCGCCGGTGCGCTGCTGGACCGCTGGGACCGGCGGATGGTGCTGGTGGTGGCCAACCTCGCTCGGCTGGTGCTGGTGGTCGGGATCGCCACCCTGTTGGCGGCCGGCGCCGATGACCTGCCGGTGCTGTGCGCGGCCCTGATCGCCAACGGGTTCACCCGGTTCATCGCCTCGGGCCTGTCTGCGGCACTGCCGCACGTGGTGCCGCGAGACCAGGTCGTCACGATGAACGCGCTGGCGATCGCGACCGGTGCGGTAGCGGCCTTCCTGGGCGCCAACTTCATGCTGGTGCCGCGCTGGCTGGTGGGCACGAATGATCGCGGTGCGGCGTCGATCATTGCGGCGGTGGCGGTCCCGGTCACGATCGCGCTGGTGCTCGCGCTGCGCTTCCCGGTGCACGTGCTCGGTCCCGACGAGACCAAGCGCGCCGTCCACGGTTCGGTGTACTACGCGGTGCTGACGGGCTGGCTGCACGGCATCCGGACCGTGCGGGCCCGGCCCACCGTCGCCGCAACCCTGTCCGGGCTGGCCGCCCACCGGATGGCGTTCGGCATCAACACCCTGCTGGTGCTGGTGATGGTTCGGCACGTCGGCGAGCACACGGTGTCCGGGCTGGGGACGACGGCGTTGTTCATCGCCTCGGCCGGCTCCGGATCGTTCCTGGCCACCGTGCTCACCCCACCGGCGGTGCACCGCTGGGGTCGGTACGCCACCGGCAACGGGGCCCTGGCAGCGGCAGCGGTGATACAGCTGGCCTGCATCGGCCTGTACCTGCCGGTGCTGGTGGTGTGCGGATTTCTGCTCGGGGTGGCCGGGCAGGTGGTCAAGTTGTGTGCCGACACCGCCATGCAGATCGACGTCGACGACGCCCTGCGCGGACATGTCTTCGCGGTGCAGGATTCGCTGTTCTGGGTGTCGTTCATCATTGCGGTGGCCGCCACCGCGGCGGTGGTTCCTCCCGACGGACGGGCGCCGGTGCTGATCGTGGCCGGGACGCTCGTATATCTGGCCGGCCTGGCCGCGCACAGCCTGATCGGACGGCGGCGCAAGCCGGTTGGCCTACAGTACGAACATGGCAGAACCTGAAGCGATCGTCGCCGACCTGAGTGCTGAGAGCGACGATCTCGACGCCCTGGTGGCCCCTCTCACGGCCGGTCAATGGGGCGGGCCCACACCAGCGGCGGGCTGGAGCATCGCCCACCAGATCGGTCATCTGCTCTGGACCGACCGGTTGTCATTGACCGCCATCACCGATGAGGCCGCCTTCACTGACGCGCTCACCGCGGCGATGGGCAATCCGACCGGTTTCGTCGATGCCGGTGCCGCCGAACTGGCAGAACTCCCGCCGGCTGAGCTGCTGGCGGACTGGCGATCGACCCGGGCCCGGCTGCACCAAGCCCTGCTCGGTGTTGCCGACGGTCGTAAGCTGCCGTGGTTCGGCCCGCCGATGAGCGCGGCATCGATGGCCACCGCACGGATGATGGAGACCTGGGCGCACGGCCTGGACGTCGCCGACGCACTCTCGGTGCGGCGTACCGCCACCGCGCGGTTGCGTTCGATTGCGCACCTGGGGGTGCGGACCCGCGACTATTCGTTCACCGTCAACGACCTGACCCCGCCGGCTGAGCCGTTTCACGTGGAACTGCACGCGCCCGCCGGCGGTGTGTGGGTGTGGGGCCCGGTGAACGCCGACCAGCGGGTGACCGGGTCGGCCGAACACTTCTGCTTCCTGGTCACCCAGCGTCGTGCACTGGCTGACCTGGATGTCGCCGCCTATGGGGATGATGCGCAGCGCTGGCTGGAGATCGCCCAAGCTTTCGCGGGGCCTCCCGGCCGGGGGCGATGAGCGCGCCAGCGCGAAGAGCGCCCGGCCGCGTCAAGCCCGGCCGGGGGCGATGAGCGCGCCAGCGCGAAGAGAGCTTCACAGCAGCCCTATGAGACCGCCCATGATCATGTCGAACGAATTCAGCAACGCCTGGAACATGTTCACGTCGGCAGTGTCGATCATGAAGTAATGAGTCAGATCCGAGCCGAGGTCAGGCTGGAGCGTCGCACCCGCGATCTCGTCGGGCGTCAAGCCGAGGTAGGCCAGGTGGTCGGAGAACATGCCGGCCGTCTGGTGGCCGTTATCCCAGTTCGCGAAGCCGTCACTGGACAGGGTGTAGATGTCGGTCGTGTACAGATCGTTCGGGGTCACCTGACCGATGACCGAGTCGATCTTGAACATCCTGGCGAAGTCATTGACCATCTCGATCACGTCGGCATGCCATGATTCCGGAACATACGACAGCAGCGTTGCCATGAACCCGCTCAAGAATCCGCCTTCTGCGGCGCTGTCCCCCACCATCACGAAATGCAGTGCATCCGAAGGGATGTAGGGATACTGCTGCGAGAGTTGCTCCATGGCCAGACCCGCGGCGACGTTGGCCTGCGAATAGCCGAAGATATACAGCGGATCCGCAGCGCTGAAATCGCCTGCTTCCCACCGCTGCTCGATCGCTTTCACCAGGATGTCGGTGGCGCCGCTGATGCTGGCATTCAGGTCGGAGGTCTCGGGCACCTGCAGGAACGTCGCGTCGCCGTCTACCGGGAATCCGTTCGGTACCAGGTATAGCTCTTTGCTCAAGTCCAGCCAGTCCTGGTTCATCGCCGGGATCATGACCAGCGCTTCGGCAGCAAGCGCGTAGTCGAGGATCTGGTGATCGGCGCCGGCGGCCAGGGCCGGAAGGCTCACCGCCCCGAACATCATCGGCGCGGCGATTACCGGTACCACCAGCAGTGCCCGCGCGGTCATCTTGCTCAATGGTGTCTCCCCGTCATTCCGGCGCCCGACCCGATAGCGGTCCGTCGCTCAGCGCTGATTGTCACGTAATTCTGTGAGTCAGCAAAGTGGCGTTCACTTGATAGTTTTCCGGCCACGGGGTTCACTTGCATAAGCCCACAGTCCGGAGATTCGGCTTGCACTCCGGTAAATGCCGATAGCTCTCGCGACGCTGAGCACACGCGGGCGATCTCGCCGGCGAAGACGCGGGCGCAACTCCGGCCGCTCACAAGACCGTGGCACCGTCGGCCGCACCGTCACCGTTGCCATCGGTGAGCTTGACGTCCCACCGCCCGTCGCCGTCGGTATCGACGTAAGCCGCGCCGTAGCCGACAGTGCCTTCTACGTCAGAGCCGATCAAGACCCGGTCGGCCAGCCCGTTGCCGTCCGAGTCCAGGAGCCGGTCGTTGACGCGTCCGTCGCCATCAAAATCCACCAGGGGGCCGCCGGTGTGCTCGACGCCGTCGAGACCCAGCCAACGCAGCCCACCCGACCTACCTGCTGAACCCGCCGCGACACCCTGTCCCCAGGTGCCGGACCCGTCGTCGGTGAAGTAGGCCTGCGGGGTGCCGTCGTCATCGAGGTCGCGCACCAGGTGGTCAGCCACCCCGTCACCGTCGAGGTCCACCAGCGCGTCGTCGCGCAGCCCGTCACCGTCGAAGTCGAGGCTGATCGCATCGGCCAGCCCGTCACCGTCGAGATCAAGGTCGGGCAGGCCGGTCCACATCGTTGCCGCACCGTCACCGTCGCCCAGGCAGTAGTCCATACCCGGTCAGACGTGACAGCGCCGCTAGCGGTTCCCCTGGGTCTGCCACCAGGCCAGCAGTTCCGCTGTCGCCTCCCCGTGCGACAGCGGTCCTCGCTCCAGGCGCAGTTCCTTGAGGTAGCTCCATGCACGCCCCACCTGCGGGCCGGCCGAAATTCCGAGCAGCCTCATGATCTCGTTGCCATCGAGGTCTGGGCGCACCCGTTGCAGGTCCTCCTGCTCGGCCAGCACGGCGACCCGTGATTCGAGCTGGTCGTAGCTGGCCTGCAGCCGCGCCGCCCGCCGCTTGTTGCGTGTGGTGCAGTCCGCGCGGACCAGCTTGTGCAGCCGGTCCAGCAGCGGTCCGGCATCGGTGACGTAGCGGCGCACCGCCGAGTCGGTCCACTTGCCGTCGCCATAGCCGTGGAACCGCAGATGCAGATAGACCAGCTGCGAGACGTCGTCGACCATCTGTTTTGAGTAGCGCAGCGCCCGCATCCGTTTGCGGGCCATCTTCGCGCCCACCACCTCGTGATGGTGAAAACTCACCCCTCCTTCGGCTTCGTGGCGGCGGGTGTCCGGCTTTCCGATGTCGTGCAGCAGCGCCGCCCAGCGCAGCACCAGATCGGGGCCGCCTGCTGGTGGCGGGTCTTCGAGGTCGATCGCCTGCCGCAGCACGGTCAGCGAATGCTGGTAGACGTCCTTGTGCTGGTGGTGCTCGTCGATCGCCATGCGCATGGCCCCGACCTCGGGCAGCACGACGTCGCCCATACCGGTGTCCACCATCAGGTCGATACCGGCGGCAGGGTCGGCGCCCAGCAGGAGTTTGTCCAGCTCCGCGGCGACCCGCTCGGCGGTGATGCGGGACAACTGCGGTGCCATGTCCTCGATCGCCGCACGCACCCGCGGCGCCACCGTGAACCCGAGCTGAGCGACGAATCGAGCCGCCCGCAGCATTCGCAACGGGTCATCGCCGAAGGAGTCTTGCGGTGCCGCCGGCGTATCCAGTACCGCAGCCTGCAAATCCGCCAGACCACCGAGCGGGTCCAGGAACTCCCCGGGCCCGGAAGAGGTGATGCGGACCGCCATCGCGTTGGCGGTGAAATCCCGCCGCAGCAGATCCTGTTCGAGCGAATCACCAAAGCGGACTTCGGGATTGCGTGACACCCGGTCGTACTGATCGGCGCGGAACGTGGTGATCTCCACCCGCTGCCCACCCATGACCGCGCCGATGGTGCCGAACTCGATGCCGGTGTCCCACATCGCCTCGGCCCGGCTCCGCACGATCCGCTGAACCTGTTCGGGACGGGCGTCGGTGGTGAAGTCCAGATCCGGGCTCACTCGACCCAGCAGGGCATCGCGGACCGATCCGCCGACCAGGTACAGCTGATGGCCGGCTGCATCAAACATCGCGCCGAGGTCACGCAGCACCTCGGCGTGCCGGTTCAACACGACCGCCGCCGCTGTCAGCAGGTCGACATCCTGGTGGGCTTCTGGCACGTTCGGTGAGCTTAGCGGGTCGCCGCGATGAGACCCGCGGCGATCGCAAGCGCGGCGACGCCATCAGACCAGCTCGGCGCGGGAGGCCGATCGGCCCCCCCGTGCCAGCTACTATCGCATGGGTGTCGGCCGACGGCGGTGAAGCCAATTCTGGACGGCGCCGCAGGCGGCGCCGCGGTCGACGCGCTTCGGGTCCGAAAGCCGCCCACACCGAGTCCACCGCCACCGACACCAACACCGGCGCAGCCCCGCCGAGCAGCCGTTCAGCGCAGCGCCGGCCCCGCACGGCACGACACGGACCGGACCGGCTGCGCACCGTGCACGAGACGTCCGCCGGCGGCTTGGTCATCGACGGCATCGACGGGCCGCGGGAGGACCAGGTCGCCGCGCTGATCGGGCGGATCGACCGCCGGGGCAGGATGTTGTGGTCGCTGCCCAAGGGTCACATCGAGGTCGGTGAAACCGCCGAGCAGACTGCGATCCGCGAGGTTGCCGAGGAAACCGGAGTTCAGGGCGACGTACTGGCCGTCCTGGGCAGCATCGACTACTGGTTTGTCACCGACGGCCGCCGGGTGCACAAGACCGTGCACCACTACCTGATGCGGTTCTCCAGCGGAGAGCTGTGCGACGACGACGTGGAGGTCACCGAGGTGGCGTGGGTGCCGATCCGGGAACTGCCGTCCCGGT
>JBDTEP010000044.1:0-28641 GCA_039922455.1 Mycobacterium sp.
GGCCGGCCGGGTCGGCGCCACGGCGGTCGTGCCCCCGGCGTTGTTGGCGGCCCACGCCAGGCTGGCGCAACACCGGGTGGCCGGTGAAACCCGGGTCGGTGTGTACGCCGCCGACGACGCGGCCGGATTCGGCCCCGCCCTGCAGGCGGTCACCGAGCACGGCGGCATGTTGGTGGACTCCGTCGCGGTGCTTTTGCACCGACTGGGGGTGGCCTACGTCGGGATCATGACCCCAGTGTTCACCGTGCACCGCGACGCTGCGGGCGAATTACGCGGCGTCGAACCACAATCCCCGGAGACCGCGGCCGGCGCTGAAACCTGGATCCACGTTCAACTCTCGCCGTCGGTCAACCGTGACGCGCTGGCCGAGACGGAACGGCTGCTGCCCCATGTGATGGCCGACGTCCGCCAGGTCGCCACCGACTCCCAGGCGATGCTCGACGCGCTCGATGCGCTGGCCGGTGATGTCGAATCCGACCCGGACGGGAACTACACCGCGCCGGACCGCCACGACGTCGCCGCGCTGCTGCACTGGCTGGCGGACGGACACTTCGTGCTGCTCGGTTACCAACGCGGGGTGGTGCACGACGGCCAGGTGCTGGTGGATGACGCGGACCGGATGGGGGTGCTGCGGCTGCGTAAGTCATTGCGGCCCAGGCTAACCGGAGACAAGCTGCTGACGTTGGCGCAGGCCACTGTGCCCAGCTACATGCGGTTCGGTTCACGCACCTATGTCGTGGTGGTTCGGGAGAACACCGGCGAGCGCATCGTTGCGCACCGCTTTGTCGGACTGTTCACCGCCGGTGCCATGAACGCCGATGTTTTCGAGATTCCGGTCATCTCCCGGACCGTGCGCCAGGCGCTGGCATTGTCGGAAAACGAGCCGGGCCACCCGGGTCAGCTGCTGCTCGACATCATCCAAACCGTCCCACGTTCAGAACTTTTCGCAATCAGTGCCGAGCAACTGCTGAACATGGCAATGGCGATCGCGGACCTGGGGTCGCGGCGCGGCGCCCTGCTGTTTCTGCGCGGCGACCGGACCGGACGCTTCGTGTCGTGTCTGGTCTACTTACCGCGCGACCGCTACACCACCGAAGTCCGGCTGCAGATGGCCGATATCCTGGCCGTCGAATTCGGTGGCGTGGGTGTGGAGTACAGTGCTCGGGTCAGCGAAGCGCCCTGGGCGCTGGTGCATTTCATGGTTCGTCTGCCCGATGATCCGCAGGTGCGCACCATCGACACCTCCGATGTCAATCGGGTGCGGATACAGGCTCGGCTGACCGAGGCCACCCGCACCTGGGCGGACCGGATGATCGACGCGGCCAGCGGATCGGTGGCGGAGGTGCCGGCGCCGCATTACGCGGCGGCGTTCGCCGAAACCTACAAGCAGTCGGTCATTCCGGCCGACGCCGTCGACGACATCGCGGTCATCGAACGGCTGGCCGACGAATCGGTCGAGTTGGTGTTCTACGACTACGACGAGGACGGCGCGGCCCAGTTGAGCTGGTTCCTCGGCGGGCACGGCGCATCCTTGAGTCAACTGCTGCCGATGCTGCAGTGCATGGGCGTGGTGGTGCTCGAGGAGCGGCCGTTCACGGTCACACGCGCCGACAGCCTGAAGGTGTGGATCTACAAATTCAAGGTGTCGATGCACCCCGGTATCGACATGCCGGCCGCCGGGGTCGAACGCGACGACGCACAACAACGGTTTGCCGACGGCGTCACCGCGATCTGGGAGGGCTGCGTCGAGGTCGACCGGTTCAACGAGTTGGTGTTGCGGGCCGGGCTGACCTGGCAGCAGGTCGCGGTGCTACGCGGCTACGCCAAGTACCTGCGCCAGGCCCGTTTTCCGTACAGCGAGAGCCACATCGCGTCGGTGCTCAACGAATATCCGGCCACCGCCCGGGCACTGGTGACGTTGTTCGAGGCACTGTTTGACCCCTGCCAGTCGTCCCGCGGCCGTGACGCGCAAGCGGCGGTCGCCGAGGTCGCGGCCGGCATCGACGCGGTGGTGAGTCTGGACACCGACCGGGTGCTGCGAGCGTTCGCGAGCCTGATCCAGGCCACTTTGCGCACCAATTACTTTGTCACCCGCGCTGACTCGGCGCGTGCGAACAATGTACTGGCGCTCAAGTTGGACGCCCGACTGATCGAAGAGTTGCCGCTGCCGCGCCCCAAGTTCGAGATCTTCGTCTACTCGCCCCGCGTCGAGGGGGTACACCTGCGGTTCGGGTTCGTGTCCCGTGGCGGGCTGCGCTGGTCGGACCGTCGTGAGGACTACCGGACCGAGATTCTCGGGCTGGTCAAGGCCCAAGAGGTCAAGAACGCCGTCATCGTCCCGGGCGGGGCCAAGGGCGGGTTCGTGGTCAAGCGCCCGCCGGTACCCACCGGTGACCCTGTCGCGGACCGTGAAGCGACCCGCACCGAAGGGATCGCCTGCTACAAGCTGCTGATCTCCGGCTTGCTCGACGTCACCGACAATGTCGACCACGCCACCGGTACGGTCAGTGCGCCGCCGCAGGTGGTGCGTCGCGACGGTGACGACGCCTACCTGGTGGTGGCTGCCGACAAGGGCACCGCCAGCTTCTCAGACATCGCCAACGGCGTCGCGCAGTCCTACGGCTTCTGGCTGGGCGATGCGTTCGCTTCCGGGGGTTCGGTCGGCTACGACCACAAGGAGATGGGCATCACCGCCAAGGGGGCCTGGGAGTCGGTCAAGCGACACTTCCGGGAGATGGGAATCGATACCCAGACCCAGGACTTCACCGTCGTTGGCATCGGTGACATGAGCGGCGATGTTTTCGGCAATGGAATGCTGCGCAGTGCGCACATCCGCCTGCTGGCTGCCTTCGACCATCGGCACATCTTCGTCGATCCCGACCCGGACCCGGCCCGGTCGTTTGCCGAACGGCAGCGGATGTTCGACCTGCCCCGGTCCAGTTGGGACGACTACGACAAGTCGCTGATCAGCGCCGGTGGCGGTGTCTACCCGCGCGAGCGCAAGTCTGTGCCGGTCAGCCCGGAGGTCGGGGCGATGTTGGGGCTCGACAATGACGTCACCGAGCTGACCCCGCCGGCGCTTATCCGGGCGATCCTGCGCGCGCCGGTCGACTTGCTGTTCAACGGTGGTATCGGCACCTACGTCAAAGCCGAAACCGAATCCGACGCCGACGTCGGCGACCGCGCCAACAACCAGGTGCGGGTGAACGGAGGCCAGTTGCGCGCCAAGGTGCTTGGCGAGGGCGGAAACCTCGGTGTCACACCGTTGGGCCGCGTCGAGTTCGACCTGTCCGGCGGCCGGATCAACACCGACGCCCTGGACAACTCCGCCGGCGTCGACTGCTCCGACCACGAGGTCAACATCAAGATCCTGATCGACTCCCTGGTCACCGTCGGCAAGTTGGATGCCGCCGAACGGCCGCAGCTGCTGGCGTCGATGACCGACGAGGTCAGCGCGCTGGTGCTGGCCGACAACACCGCCCAGAACGACCTGATGGGCACCAGCCGGGCCAACGCCGCCAGCCTGCTGCCGGTGCACGCCGACCAGATCCAGCACCTGGTCGCCGACTGCGGCCTCAACCGCGAATTGGAGGCGCTGCCGTCGGAGAAGGAGATCCGCCGGCGCGCCGAGGCCGGGCTGGGCCTGGCTTCACCGGAACTGGCGACGCTGATGGCCCATGTCAAGTTGACCCTCAAGGCGGCGGTCCTGGCGACCGACCTACCGGACCAGGACGTGTTCGCGGCCCGGTTGCCGCGCTACTTCCCGCTCGTGCTGCAGCAACGATTCGGCAAGGAGATCCGGTCACACCAGCTGCGCCGCGAGATCGTGACCACGATGTTGATCAACGATGTGGTGGACACCGCCGGCATCACCTACGCCTACCGGATCACCGTGGACGCGGGCGTCGACCTGATCGACGCGGTGCGGGCCTACGTGGCGACCGATGCCATCTTCGGGGTGAGCGAGCTGTGGCGCCGGATCCGCGCTGCCGGAGAGAACGACGGACTGCCGGTTGCGGTGTGCGATCGGATGACGCTCGACCTGCGTCGGCTGATCGACCGGGCCGCGCGCTGGCTGCTCAACTACCGCCCGCAGCCACTGGCGGTGGGAGCCGAGATCAACCGATTCGCCGAGCAGGTTGCAGAGTTGACGCCGCGGATGTCGGAGTGGCTGCGCGGCGACGACGCCGAGATCGTCGCAAAGCACGCCGCCGAGTTCGGTGCTCAGGGTGTGTCTGAGGACCTCGCCGTGGACGTCGCCAGGGGCCTGTACCGCTACAGCCTGCTCGACATCATCGACATCGCCGATATTGCCGACCGCGACGCCGCCGAGGTCGCCGACGCCTACTTTGCGTTGATGGATCGGCTCGGCACCGACGAGCTGCTGACCGCGGTAGCCCAACTGCCACGCGATGACCGCTGGCATGCCTTGGCGCGGTTGGCGATCCGCGACGACATCTACAATTCGGTGCGGTCGCTGTGTCTGGATGTGCTGGCCGTCGGCGAACCGGACGAGGATGGGATGCAGAAAATCATCGAGTGGGAAGCGACCAACGGTTCACGGGTGGAGCGGGCGCGGCGCACGCTGGCCCGGATTTACGAGTCCGACCAACGGGATCTGGCTACGTTGTCGGTGGCGGCGCGGCAGATCCGCAGCATGACCCGCGCCAGTGGCCGGGGGGCGCCATCGTGAGCGAGACGAACGGATTTGTCGCGTCGGTTCCGGTGCGCTGGTCGGACATTGACATGTACCAGCACGTCAACCACGCGACCATGGTCACCTTGCTCGAAGAGGCGCGGGTGCCGTTTCTGGCGCCGGCCTTCGCTGTCGACATCACCGCCGTCGGCCTGTTGATCGCCGAGGTCCGGGTCGCCTACAAGGGACAGTTGCGGCTGACGGATTCGCCGCTGCAGGTGACGATGTGGGTGCCGCGGTTGCGGACGGTTGACTTCACCATCGGTTACGAGGTGCGTTCGGTGAGCGCCGCTCCGCAGTCGAAGCCGGCGGTTATCGCTGAAACCCAGTTGGCCGCGTTCAGTATCGACGAGCAGAAGCTGGTACGGCTGTCGTCGGAGCATCGAGAATACCTGCAGCGTTGGATGCGATAGTCAGCGGTTGGGGTCAGATCGTCTTCATCTGGTCGGCGGCAGGCCTTCGTGACGACATGCTTGACCGAGTGCAGCCAGGGCGATAACACCAATTGGCTGAAGGTCAGGTGGCTGACGGTAGCGAATCGGTGCCAAGCGCGCCGACCGCTGCCGTCACTGTTCCCGCTACCCGGTCAGCCACTGCCCGTGGGTCGGACACCTCGGCGACGAGATCGGCCAGAGACAGTGCGACGTGTAACTCAAGCGTGCGCGTCTCTAACGACCGCCCCAGGAGTTCCTCGGCTTGACGGATCCGGTAGGCGACGGTGTTCTCGTGAATGTGCAGTCGTCTGGCGGCCCGTCCGCGGCTGCAGTTCTCGTCGAGATAGGCGCGCAGCGTCGCGGCGAGTCGGCGAGTGGTTTCATCGTCAGAGCCCAGGCAGCCCAACTCACGTCGCACGAAGGCGCGCGACTGTTCGATGTCGACCGTGGCGATGGCGCGCAGCGACACGTTGCCGTACCGGGTGACACTGCCCGCGGGGTGGCCGGCTAACACGGTGATTCGTTGCGCTTCAAGCGCCTCGACATGGCTGGCACGGAAACCCGAGATACCGGGCGCGGGTTCGCCTACGGCGACCCGGACGCCGGGCGCGGTCGCAGTACGAAAACACAACTCGTCGAGAACTTTTGACGGGACGTCACTGTGGGTGCTGATCCAGGCAGCGGCCGACGCGATGCCGAGCGGATGAACGAGGGGCTTCTGGTTGCCGATCATGGCGGCGATGTCGCGGATGGCGGCCTCGAGGATGGTCTGGGAGTTACGCCCTTCTTCTAGCGCGTCGAGCCACGCGATGGCGGCTACGTGTACCCGGTTCACCTCGTGGCGCAACCGCCGGCTCGCCACGTCGGTGTCGATGGGTCGTCCGGCCAATATCGTGTTGATCGTCTCGGCCTGGGTGGCGGCTACGCTGCGTAGCCAGCGGTCGCGCTCCGCGTTATAGACCTCCTCGACCAGACAAAGCGCGGCGTCGACGTAGGCGAACATCCACGCCGAACTCAGCTCGGTTGCCAAATTTAACTCCTCGGCGCCGCGCGCATGGGCACCGAGTATCGCGTTGACGTGGCGAGATGTGGCGGCGTGCGCGAGCCGATAGCTGCGTATCAATGTGGTGAGCGGTACACCGTGTTGCGCACCGTCCTGTGCGTAGGCCAGCGTCGGGGAGCCGAGGCGCGTCGTCTGAGCGGGGTCGGCTCCGGCGTGTAGCACCTCGGCGAGGTCGCGAATACTGGCTTCGATGCTGGCGCAGTTCATTTCGAGCGCCTGCGCGCTGTTGAGGAGTTCGGGCAGTCGCTCGCTCGTGTAGGCGTTCGCCGCGGCGGCGATCTCCGAAGCGCGTTCTGCGAGTTCAACTGCCGCAGGCCGCAACACCGCCGACCACACCCGCCGCTGGTCATCACCCTCAACACCCACCCAGTCCGGCTCCATGCCCTCACCGTATCGCCGCGCCCATCAGGTGGTGCGGATATTAAACACCGGCGGGGTGCAGCGTTGGCGTGCACGCACAAACAAAAGATGGCCGGTGTTAACGATGATCGCAGCTCATGGCGCATCCAGCGGTTGCGCAGGCTGCTGTGATCGCCGTAGCCGACGACTGATGGGGCGAGCGTCCACTCGTCGTCGTGTCGCTGCATGCCGGTGCCCAAGCTTCCGACGACGAATTACGCAAACATCTCGCGCAGGAGTTCGCCAAGTGGCAATTGCCGGACCGCTTCGAGTTCGTAGCCGCGATCCCCTGTTCCGCCGCCGGCAAACTGAAAAAGAGTGTGCTGCGAATGCAGTACACATCAGCCTGACGCGCGGATCATCTGAAGTGAGATGGCCTGCCGCTACGAGGAGATCTTCGCCCCGGACATGACGGTCGAGAAGCCCGTATACCACTTCAACATGCTCGGTAGGCGCATCACGGTGGAAGGGACTGAAGCCGTCAAGTCCCTCTGCTGCGAATGGGCGGGTCGAGCGCAGTGCATCTTCTACGCCGACGACGAGAAGCTGACGATCAGCGACACCATGATCGTGTCGACATCGTTCATCTACCAGCAGACTCCGGGCGGCATCCTGGCCGCCGAACGCGTACCCGTGGACCCCAATGTCACCTACCTGGTGAAGACTCCCGAGCACATGATCTGGCCCTACGACAACGGCCTGTTGGTCGGCGAAGACGTTTGGGAGTACGACGAAATGGCGCGGGAGTTCATCGGGCTCGATCCGGCTGACGTCCTCACCGTCGAGCAGTCCGGGAAGTTGCTTGGGCCGCTGATCAAGCCGCTCCCAGAACACAACCCTTTCCTCGGCTGACGTCTCGGCGACCACGTCGTGTCTACAGTGGCAGTGGAAGCGAATCCGGCGGAAGGATAAGCAATGCCCGAAGGTGTAGACAACGACATCGTGGCTCCGACACTGACCGGCGGCGAAACTCTGCCGTTCGCCCCCACCCCGTCTGCCAGTATCGCGGGGCGGACGTTGCAGGAATCGACGTACGCCCAGCGGGTCATCCCACCGAGGCTGCACGACCGTTCACCCAACATCGTGATCGTGCTCATCGACGACGCCGGTCCGGGTCTACCGACGACATTCGGTGGCGAGGTTCGCACCGAAACCATGGACCGTATCTGTGCCGAGGGAGTGTCCTATAACAGGTTTCACACCACCGCGATGTGCTCGCCGACGCGGGCCTCACTTTTGACCGGACGTAACCACCACGAGATCGGCAACGGCCAGATTGCCGAGTTGGCCAACGACTGGGATGGGTATGCGGGACGGATACCGCGCAGCAGTGCCACGATGGCCGAGGTGCTCAAGCAGTACGGATACGCCACGTCCGCGTTCGGCAAATGGCACAACACCCCGGCCCAAGAGACCACAGCAGCCGGTCCGTTCGAAAACTGGCCCACCGGACTAGGATTCGAGTATTTCTACGGATTCCTGGCCGGCGAAGCCTCGCAGTACGAGCCGAACCTGGTACGCAATACCACCGTGGTGGCGCCCCCGACGACGCCCGAAGACGGTTATCACCTTTCCGAAGATCTGGCCGACGATGCCATCTCCTGGTTGCGCAGGCATAAGGCGTTCAGCGCCGACAAGCCGTTCTTCATGTATTGGGCGAGCGGTTGCCTGCACGGTCCGCACCACGTCATGAAGGAGTGGGCCGACAAATACGCCGGCAAGTTCGACGACGGCTGGGACGAATATCGGGAGCGTGTCTTCGCCAGGGCGAAAGAGAAAGGCTGGATCTCGCCGGATTGTGAACTCACCGAGCGTGACGAAAGACTGGCCTCGTGGGACAGCATCCCCGAGGACGAGAAGCCCTTCCAACGGCGGCTTATGGAGGTCGCTGCCGGTTACGCCGAACACGTCGACGTCCAGGTCGGCCGGATCGCCGACGAACTCGACCAGCTCGGCTACGCCGAGAACACCCTCTTTTTTTATATCTGGGGCGACAATGGGTCCTCCGGCGAAGGTCAGGACGGTACCATCGCCGAACTGCTGGCCCAGAACGGTATTCCGACTACCGTGCGGCAACACATCGATGTATTGGACGAACTCGGCGGGCTCGATGTGTTGGGCTCACCGCTGGTGGACAACCAGTATCACGCGGCGTGGGCGTGGGCAGGCAGCACCCCATACAAGGGTATGAAGCTGCTGGCGTCGCATCTAGGTGGCACGCGTAACCCGGTGGCGGTGAAATGGCCGAATAAGATCACTCCTGACCTCAAACCCCGCGATACGTTTCTGCACTGCAACGATGTCGTGCCTACCATCTATGACGTTGTCGGCATCGCGCCGCCGCGGGTTGTCAACGGGGAGCCGCAGATTCCGATCGCCGGTGCGAGCTTTGCCCGTACCCTGACCGATCGATCCGCCGATGGCGGGAAGAAGACCCAGTACTTCGAAATCATGGGCAGCCGGGCCATCTACCACGACGGCTGGCTGGCATCCGCGCGCGGCCCGCGGCTGCCGTGGGTCCAAGGCCAGCCCGAGGGGATCGCAACTTGGACGCCCGACAATGACCAGTGGGAGCTCTACCACCTCGACGAAGACTGGTCACAGGCAAACGACCTCGCTGAGCGACATCCTGAAATGCTCACTCGGATGCGGGAGATGTTCGCCATCGAGGCGGCCCGCAATTCGGTGTTGCCCGTCGGTGGTGGACTCTGGGTGCCGGTCTATCACCCGGAGTTGCGCATCGCCCCGCCCTACCGGGAGTGGGAGTTTTCCGGGGATACCATCCGCATGCCCGAATTCTGCGCCCCGGCATTGGGCAACAAGGACAACCTCGTCACCATCGACGCGGAACTGCCCGACAACGCCAGCGGGGTGCTTTATGCCCTCGGCGCAGCTGCCGGAGGGCTGACCTGTTACCTCGACGATGGTTATCTCTGCTACGAATACAACTTATTCATCTTGTCGCGCACTAAGATTCGCTCTGCAATGAAACTATCGCCCGGGGCGGTGACGATCACTGTCGAGACGTGCCGCGCCGAACAGCGCCCAGCGGGACCGCTTGACATCACGCTGCGCGTCGGTGACAACACCGTCGCGACCGGCCAGGTTCCCGTCAGTGCCCCGCTGCTGTTCACCGCCAACGACTGCCTCGATATCGGGACATGCCTGGGCTCACCGGTTTCACTGGACTACCGTGCGCGCGCACCCTTTCCCTTTGAAGGCCAGATTCGCCGCGTCCACGTCGCCTACACCTGACTTCGTGCACCGTGATCTCGGCGGCGACGCCGGTATCGTCGGTCACCCGGCCCAGCGGCGTGGGGATGTAGCGTACCGAAACCTCCAGTATCTCCAGGTGTGGACCCAGATGCATCGGTGCTGCCACGGCCCGCCCCAGCGGCAAATCTGCAACCGCTCGAAGCCGGCGACGTTGCGAGAACCCGGCGTGATCAACATCAGAAAAGGCCAGACCCGCCTCGTCCACCTCGCCTACATGCAACTCGAGTCAGCACGCCAGCCATGCCGCGGTGTCCGGCGGCAATCCGCCGTCGGCCACCGGCCCGCTGGCCAGGATCAGCTTCCCGTCCGGCAGTGCCACCGGCTGGCCGCCGGTGTTGACCACGCAGATCAGCGTGCCGCGCCGGAATGTCAGGGCATCGTCGGGCGCAGGTAGCCACTCGATGCCGCCCGCGAATCCTGTTTGTGTCGAACGTATTTCAAGGGCCCGCTGGTACAGCGACAACGTCGAGTCCGGGTCGCCGAGCTGGCGTTCGACGGTCAGCGACGCCCACTGCGGAGGTATCGGCAACCAGGTCTCGGTGCGCTCAGAGAACCCGAACGGAGGAGACCCACCCGACCATGGCAGCGGCACCCGGCAGCTGTCCCGGCCGCGCTCGGTGTGCCCGGAGCGTTCCCACACCGGATCCTGTAGTGCCCAATCCGGCAGCTCGACGCCCGGCAACCCCAATTCCTGGCCGTTGTAGATGAACACCGCGCCCGGCAGCGCGAGCAGCACCAGTGCCATGGCCCGTGCGCGCGCCAAGCCGGCCGGCCCGTCGCCGTAGCGGGTTACCGCGCGCTGCACGTCGTGGTTCTCCAGCGCCCAGGTGGGGTTTGCTGCCACCGAATCGACGGCGGCCAGCGAGTTGTCGATGGCCTCGCGAATGCTGGCGGCGTCGAACTCGGACTGCAGCAGCCGGAAGTTGAAGGCCAGGTGCAGTTCGTCGGGCCGCAGGTATTCGGCGAACTGCGCGTTGTCGTGCACCCAGATCTCGCCGACGGATACCGCGTCCGGGTAATCGTCGATGACGGCGCGGATCGCGCGGTGGATCGGGTGGACGCCGGGCCGGTTGAACCGCGGGTCGTCGTCTTGGTGGGCCAGCAGTTTCACGTCGGTGGTGGACATGTCGGGTAGGCCGGGGGGTTTGGCCATGCCGTGTGACACATCGATGCGAAAACCGTCGACGCCGCGGTCCAGCCAGAACCGCAGGGTCTGCTCGAAGTCAGCGAAGACCTCAGGGTTGTCCCAGTTCAGATCTGGTTGTGACACGTCGAATAGGTGCAGATACCACTGGCCGGGGCCGTCGGGTGCAGGGACCCGGGTCCAGGCCGGGCCGCCGAACACCGACACCCAGTTGTTGGGCGGTTGCGTGCCGTCCGGGCCGCGGCCGTCGCGGAAGATGTAGCGCGCCCGGGCGCGACTGCCCGGCCTGGCGGCCAGCGCCTCGACGAACCACGGATGCGCCGAACTGGTGTGGTTAGGTACCAGGTCCATGGTCAGCTTGATTCCGCGCGCGTGGGCGGCCGCGAGCAGTCGGTCCAGCGCAGCCAGGTCACCGAAGAGCGGATCGATGTCGCGTGGATCGGCCACGTCGTAGCCGTGATCGGCCATCGGCGACACCGTCACCGGGTTGAGCCAGATCGCGTCGACACCCAGCCGGCGTAGGTAGCCCAGGTGCGCGGTCACCCCGTCCAGGTCGCCGACCCCGTCACCGTTGCTGTCTGCGAATGAGCGGGGATACACCTGGTAGAACACCGCCCCGGTCGACGAGCGCGTGCGCGAGGAGAGCCGGGGCGCACCAGCACTGTCGGCCCACCACGGGTTGTCGTCGCGGCGTGTGTCGGCGCCCATCAGATAGGTGCGTTGATCAGGAAGTCGGCCACCGTATGCAGGTAGTCCAGCAGTTCGGCGCGGTGTGCGTCGTCAAGGGTCTCGGTGTCGATCTCGTCGATCGCGGTGACCATGCAGCGTAGCCACGCGTCGCGTTGCAGCGGGCCGATCCGGTAGGGGATGTGCCGCATCCGCAGCCGCGGGTGGCCGCGCTGCTCGGTGTAGGTCCGCGGGCCGCCCCAGTACTGCTCAAGGAACATCCGCAACCGATCCTCGGCGCCGTCCATGTCGTCGGCGGGGTACATCGGGCGCAGGATCGCGTCCTGGGCGACCAGTTGATAAAACCGCGACACCATGGTGTGGAAGGTTTCCGCACCGCCGATGGCGTCGTAAAACGAGGGCTCTTCTATCGGCTGCATCGCCCACCATTGTGGGTCATCGCCGGTACCTGCCGGTAAACACACAGCAAATAGGCGTGCGACCAGCGCCGAATCATGATGAACTGTTCGGCGGAGGATCCATGGTGCAGCACAAAAGCCGGCTATGAAACGTCGGGGCCACCGCAACCTCGGTGCCCCCGCGGCGAGCCTTGTCGGGCTTGCCGCCGCCCCATGCCTGCACTCGGTAGCCACCACGCCCGACTCCGCATCGATCTGGAACCGTCGGCGGGTTTTGCTGCTCAACGCCACCTTCGAGCCGCTGACGGCGCTTCCGCTGCGGCGCGCAGTCGTCATGCTGATGTGCGGTAAGGCCGACGTGGTGCACGACGACCCGACCGGCCCGGTCGTGCGCTCGGCCACCCGAGCGGTGCCGGTGCCATCGGTGATTCGGCTGCGGTCGTATGTCCGGGTGCCTTACCGCGCCCGAATCCCGTTGACGCGCGCCGCGCTGATGCACCGCGACCGGCACTGCTGCGCCTACTGCGGTGGCAAGGCCAACACCGTCGACCACGTGGTGCCACGCAGCCGGGGCGGTGACCACTCCTGGGAGAACTGCGTGGCCGCCTGCTCGACCTGCAATCACCGCAAGGCAGACCGCTTGCTGACCGAGCTCGGCTGGACGCTGAGCCTGGCGCCCACGTCGCCGAAGGGCCAGCACTGGCGGCTGCTAGCCGTGATCAACGACCTCGATCCGGTCTGGATGCGCTACCTCGGCGAAGGCGCAGCCTGAGACGCCGGTGTTTCCTCAAGCGTTCGGCACTACGTCCGCTACGTGGCGCCCGTACCAACGTCGCCCATGCCAGCGTTGGTAGTGCCACACCGCGGTGGGCAGCATCCCTCGACTATGCAGCCAGAAGCCGGATGGCGGATCGAGGCGGGCCGGTTGGCGCCCCAACGTGATTTCGCCGAGCACGACACCTTCGCCTTCGTCGGCGTGTCGCTCCGCGACGATGGTGCCGTCCGCGGCGGCGATCAGGGTGCCCCCTTCGAAGTGGCCGCGGTACTTCATGGGCAGCCAGGGCATTCCGCAGGTCAGCGCGCCGACGTGCGCGGCGTGCACCACCGGCGCACCTACGTACTGGGCGAACGACGCAGCCGCCAGCCGGGCGGTGGCGGCGTTACTGCGTTCGAGGTGGTCGAAGAACGGATGCGGTGACCAGCGCGGAATCGACCACCAACCCGAGCCTGTCATCATCAGGTCCACCCGGCTGCGCAGCCGACGCACGGTCTGGGTGCGCATCAGCTCCCAGCACACCGCGGCCCCGACCGCGTGCCCGCCCGCAGTGAGCAGTCCGTCGTCGTCGCCGCTGGTATAGAACGAGTTCTCCCACATGGTGGGCAGATCCTTGTCGTGGCGCCCCACCACACCGCCGGGATCGGCGAGCAGGTAGGCGTTGCGGACGTGGCCGTCGGGATCACGGCACAGAAAAGACCCGCCGACCAGCGCCTGGTGCCGGCTCGCCAAGGTGGTGAGGAGTTCGGTGGCCGCACCATCGGGTGGCAGCGCGGCGGTAGCCAGCGATTCGTCGAAGCCGATCCCGGTGGTGAAGAACTCCGGCAGCGCGATGATCGCGGCTCCCGCTCGGCCCGCCTCATCGGCAAGCCGTTCACAGGCGGCCAGGTTGGTGGGCACATCGCCGAGTACAGCTTCCAATTGAACTGCGGCCGCTAGAACCATGCTGCTGAACATAGCCCGCCGTAACCATGGCCGTCTCCACGTGGGCCCGGGTTCCCGCACCCGATCGATCCGCGGTGGGATACGGTCTACGACGTGAGCGTGTTGTCATTCCTCGGCTACTTCGTCGGCATTCCGGCGTTGCTGGTCTTGCTGCTGTCGGTGCGGATCTGGTCGCGTAAGGGGCCGCGCGCGGCCATTTACCAGATGGCTGATAAGTGGACGCATCCTCCGATCCTCTGGACGGCGACCGATGAAGTCGTCGGTGGCGGGCATGGTCACGGCAAATCCGAGTTCAGTGTGGGGGGTGGAGCCAGTGGCAACTGGTGAGGTCGCAACAATCGATCCGGCGGACTTGCCGTACGGCTCGGCGATCACCTATAGCGGTCGGGTCTCCGGGGTCACCGAGCCCGGTGAACTGTCGGTGCTGTACCCGTTCCCGCTCAACGACCTGGTGACACTCGATGAGGCACTGACTGACGGATCGCGGGCTTCCAAGGCCCGTTTCTCCATCTACATCGGCGACCTCGGTGCAGACACCGCAGGGCGGGCGCGCGAGATCCTGGCGAAGCTGCCCACTCCGAACGACGCGGTTCTGGTCGCGGTCTCACCGGACCAGCGGGCCATCGAGGTGGCCTACGGTGCCGGCGTGCGTGACCGCATCGCCCCGGCGGCGGCACCACAGGGTATCGCCGTCGCGGCTGCGGCCTTCACCGACGGCGACCTGGTCGACGGCCTGGTCAGCGCGGTGCGGGTGCTCAGCGCCGGCATCTCCCGGCCCTAGCCTCGTCGGCTGGTCCGGCCCCCGCTGGTCACGAGAGTGCGTGTCCCCGGTCGACACGTCGCGCGGAATCCCGTTTCCGCGCACACTCGCGCTGCCGCTGTCTCGGCTTCCCCGGCGCACCGCAACTGGTTGGTGAACATCGACCGGCACGTGATCGCCCCGCAAGCCGTGGCCGACATCGTCCGCCGGCAGCTCATCACCCGCGACAGCTTCCGGCTCCTCGACGCGATGGATCCGATCACCGACTCAGACGGTAAGACCTACTTCGTGATCCCCCGGGGCACCGCCGGCCATGACGCCCGCCGCGCGGCCCTGCTGACCTACATCCTCAACGCCGGCACCGGTTACGGCCGGGCCGGTACCCGCAGCGACTTTCCCGAGACACCCTATGGCGCCGCGGAGGTGCAACGGATCATCGATCGGCAGCGGGCGAATCGCTGGAGCTATGAGGCGGTCCGGGGTGTCTGCGCCACCGGCGGTTGTGTGGTCACCACCCCCAATGGGGTGCTGATGGGCTTGGGCGGCAACCGGATTCACGCCCAATTCAGCCGCCGCGGCGGCACCATGTGGGGCGACCTGTTCATGGTCAACATCAGCGCTGTCCCCGACCCGGCGGGGCGGCTGCGAGACATCGTCGAATCCGGACGGCCCTATCCCGGTGGACCCGACCTGGACAGGTTGCTGCACCACGAGGAGATCCATGCGCAGCAATGGGCCACGCTGGGTCCGGCGCACATGACAATGCGCTATCTCGCCGAAGAGGCAAAGGTGCGGACTCTCGGTGGGGCCAACAGGTTTGAGAAGGAGGCCGGGCTGTCCGACGGGGGATACCGCTGATCAGGCGGTGTCTGTTCAAGCCGCGTTTGTTCAAGCCGTGTCTGTTCGAGCGGCGTCGAAGGTCCGCGCCCGCAGTGACCGCTCCACCCCGGCCCGGCCCTCCACTACCAATCGCCGAAGCGCCGGCGGTAGGTCCGGGTCGGCCAGGAACGCGTCGGCGGCGTCCAACCCGGCCTGGCTGACGTCCCACCCCGGGTACAAGCCCACCACCACCGTCTGCGCCACCTCGCTGGACCGCCGCTCCCAGATGTCGGCGATCGCCGCGAAGTATCGCGCAGTGAACGGCTGCAGCAGGTCGCCCTGCCCGGGCTGGACGATCCCGGCGATGATCGATCGGCCGGTGACGTTGGCCAGGGTGTCGTCCTCGATCACCTGCTGCCAGGCCGCTTCTTTGATCGCCGGTTGCGGCCGTGCCGCCGAGGCCTGGGCGCCGTGGCGTTTGCCGGCCGCGGTGGGGTCACGGCAAATCTCGGCGTCGATCGCCTCGGAGTCGACCGCGCCGCTGCGGGACAGCGCCACCACGATTCGCCAGCGTAGGTCGGTGTCAACCGCCAGCCCCGCCAGGCCCTGGGTCGCCGGATCGGCGTCCAGCAGCGCGGCCAACACCGAGGTGTGCCGGTCGGCCAGCACCGACGTGCACAGCGCGTTGACGTAGGCCAACTGGTGATCCGAGCCGGCCTGGGTCCCGCGGGCCAACTCCAGTAGTCGGTCGGTGAATGCCGGCCAACCGTGCTCGGCGGCCCACGCCGGCTCGGCGTAGGACCCCAGCGCGGTCTGAGCCTGCAGCAGCAACCGCTGGGCAACTCCGACCTCGCTCTCGGCGCTGATGCCGCGTTGCACCAGCGCTACGAACTCGCGGGCACGCATCTCGGCATCGCGGGTCATCTCCCACGCCGCCGACCACACCAGGGTGCGCGGCAACGGCTCGGCGATGTCGGCGATGCGTTCCAGCGCGGTCGCCAGCGATTGCGGATCCAGTCGCAGCGCGCAGTAGGTCAGGTCATCGTCATTGACCAGGATCAGCTTGCCGCGCGAAAGCCCAACCACCCCGGGCACTTCGGTGCTGGGGCCGTCGACGTCCAACTCCTCGCGGTGTACCCGCACCAATCGGCCGGAACCGGCCGGGTCGTCGGCATAGATCCCGACCGCCAACCGGTGCACCCGGGTCTCACCGGCACCGGGGGCGGCACCGCTCTGGGTCACCGCGAATCGGGTGAAGCGGCCGTCGGCGTCGACATCGAAGTCCGCCCGCAGCGTGTTCAGGCCGGTGGTCTTGAGCCATTGGCGGCCCCAGTCGGACAGATCCCGTCCGGACGCCTTCTCCAGCGCGGCCAGTAGGTCATCGAAGGTCGCGTTGTCGAAGGCGTGCGCGGTGAAGTAGTCGCGCAGGCCGGCCAGGAAGTGTTCCAGTCCGACATAGGCCACCAGTTGTTTGAGCACCGATGCGCCCTTGGCGTAGGTGATCCCATCGAAGTTGACTTCAACGGCGGCCAAGTCGGGGATGTCCGCGGCGATCGGATGCGTCGACGGCAGTTGGTCCTGCCGGTAGGCCCACGACTTCTCCGTGTTGGCGAATGTGGTCCAGGCGTTGGTGTATTCGGTTGCCTCACTCTGGCACAGCACAGAGGCGAACGTCGCGAACGATTCGTTGAGCCACAAGTCATCCCACCAGCGCATGGTGACCAGGTCGCCGAACCACATGTGCGCCATCTCGTGCAGCACGGTTTCGGCGCGCCGCTCATAGGACGCCCGGGTGACCTTGCTACGAAAGACGTAGTCCTCCAGGAACGTCACCGCACCGGCATTTTCCATGGCGCCGGCGTTGAACTCCGGAACGAACAACTGGTCGTACTTGCCGAACGCATATGGCGTGCCGAAGTTGCGGTGGTAGAAGCCGAATCCCTGTTTGGTCTCGGTGAACAGTCGCTCGGCGTCCATGTGCTCGGCCAGTGAAGCGCGGCAGAACAGGCCCAGTGGAATCTCGCCGTGCTCGTCGCGGTAGACGTCGGTCCATTTCGCGTAGGGCCCCGCGATCAACGCCACCAGGTAGGTGCTGATTTTCGGGGTGGTCGCGAAGGTGTGCGTCCCGCCCCCTTCACCCTTTTCCAAGCCGGCTGTGGCGCCGTTGGAGACCACCTGCCAGTGCTGCGGCGCGATGACGGTGACGTCGAAGGTGGCCTTGAGGTCTGGCTGGTCGAAGCAGGCGAACATCCGCTTGGCGTCAGCGGTTTCGAACTGCGAGTACAGGTACACCTCGTCGTCTACCGGGTCGACGAACCGGTGCAGACCCTCGCCGGTGTTGGAGTAGTAGCAGTCGGCGTCGATCTCGACGACGTTGTGTTCGGCTAGCTCGGTCAGCGGGACGCCGATGGACTCGTCATACGCCGAGACGTCGAGGGTGCGGCCGTTGAGGGTGGCACTGCGGACGGTCTCGGCGGCGATGTCGATGACGGTGTCGGTGCCGGGTCGGGCGTCGAAGGTGACGGTGGTGGTGGAACGGAACGTGCGCTCGCCCGGTTGGCCGCCGCCATCGGTTAGGTCGAGTGCGATTCGGTAGTTGCCGACGGTGACCAGCGCGGCGCGTTGAGCGGCCTGGTCGCGGGTGAGATTAGGAAGTGCCACGCCCGCCAACAGTAGCCGCCGGGCGGTGCGGGTGATCGTTCGACCGAGTTTAACGGCCGCCATACTTATCGCCGGTTTGGTCTTCGCCGCACTGGCCGCGGCAGTGCACGTGTACGCAATTCCCCGAAGCGGTGATCAACGACATCATCAACGCACTCAGTGCCGGTACCGACGTGACCGGGTAGGCGGCCGCGGAATTGTTCCGGACATCGGGAACACCGGACCGACGGGCATAGTTGTGTTCCGACGAGACCCCGCCGACCGAGAGGACCGCCCGATGTCCGACAAAGCGAAAGCCGAGTTCTGGTTCGACCCGCTGTGCCCGTGGTGCTGGATCACGTCGCGCTGGATTCTGGAGGTCGAAAAGGTCCGCGATATCGACGTGACCTTTCACGTGATGAGCCTGGCGGTGCTCAACGAGGGCCGCGATGACATCTCCGAGGAGTACCGCGAGGGCCTGAAGAAGGCGCTCGGTCCGGTGCGGGTGGCAATCGCCGCCGAACAGCAGCGCGGCAACGAGATTCTGGGCCCGCTGTACACCGCGATGGGCACCCGGATTCACAACCAGAACAACAAGGACTTCACCGATGTCATCGCCGGTGCGCTGGCAGAGGTGGGCTTACCGGCCGAGCTGGCAGACTCGGCCACCACCGACGTCTACGACGAGGCGCTGCGCAAGAGCCACCACGCCGGGATGGACGCGGTCGGCCAGGATGTCGGCACCCCGACCATCCATGTCAACGGGGTGGCGTTCTTCGGTCCGGTGCTTTCGCGTATTCCGCGCGGCGAGCAGGCCGGGAAGCTCTGGGACGCATCGGTGATCTTCGCCTCCTACCCGCACTTCTGGGAGCTCAAGCGCAGCCGTGGCGAGGCGCCCGAATTCGACTGACGCCGGCCCGCGAGTTGGCCGCACGCCCTCGCAAGCGGGGGGATCCCCACCCGCTTGCGAGAGTGCGTCAGCATGCTCGCGGGGGAGTGGCGCGAGTCTGACACAATGGCCGCCATGCGCGTCTACCTCGGCTCGGACCACGCCGGCTATGAGCTCAAAGAGCAGATCATCGAGCACCTGACCAAAGCCGGGCATCAGCCGGTCGACTGCGGGGCGTACACCTACGACGCCGACGACGACTACCCGGCGTTCTGCATCGCCGCGGCGGCGCGAACGGTGGCCGACCCGGACAGCCTCGGAATCGTGATCGGCGGATCGGGCAACGGCGAGCAGATCGCGGCCAACAAGGTGCCCGGGGCGCGGTGTGCGTTGGCGTGGAGCACCGAAACCGCGCAGCTGGCCCGCGAACACAACAACGCCCAGCTGATCGGCATCGGCGGCCGGATGCATTCCCCCACCGAGGCGCTCGCGATCGTCGATGCGTTCCTGAGCGCCCCGTGGTCGAAAGCCGAACGCCACCAACGGCGTATCGATATCCTGACCGCCTACGAACGCACCCACGTACCGCCGCCGGTACCCGACGCGCCCGCCTGACGTGGTTTGACATGCCCGAGGGGCACATCCTGCACCGGCTGGCCCGGTTGCATCAGCGCCGCTTCGCCGGTGCGCCGGTGACGGTGTCCAGTCCGCAGGGTCGGTTCGAATCCGGCGCCGCCACCGTCGACGGACAGCTGCTGACCCGCGCCCGCGCCTGGGGCAAGCACTTGTTCCACCACTACGCCGGTGGGGCCATCGTGCACGTGCATCTGGGCATCTATGGCCATTTCACCGAGTTCCACCTGCCCGGCAATGGCGGTGTCGGGGTGCCGGAACCCGTCGGTCAGGTCCGGATGCGCATGGTCGGCGCCGAATACGGCACCGACCTGCGGGGTCCGGCGACCTGTGAGGTGATCGACGAGGCGCAGGTCGCCGATGTGATCGGGCGCCTCGGGCCCGACCCACTGCGCAGCGACGCCGACCCGGCTCTGGCCTTCAAGCGAATTACTAAATCCCGCAGGGTAATTGCTGCACTACTGATGGATCAGTCGGTGCTTGCGGGCGTCGGCAACGTCTACCGCAGCGAGGTGCTGTTCCGTCACCGGATCGACCCGTACCGGCCCGGTACCGGGGTCGGGGAGGCCGACTTCGCCGCGATCTGGGCCGACCTGGTGGCGCTGATGAAGGTCGGGCTGCGGCGCGGCAACATCGTCGTGGTCCGGCCCGAGGACGACCACGGCGAGCCCGCGTACGCGCCAGGCAAGCCACGCACCTACGTTTACCGCCGCGCCGGCGATTCGTGCCGGCTGTGTGGAACCACCGTTCGCACCGCGGAACTGGAGGGCCGCAACGTGTTCTGGTGCCCCGGCTGCCAGCAATAGCGGCGATCGCGAGGGCGGCGGAGCCGGGCGCCGCTAGTCCGACGAACGTACCCGCACGCCGAGCGCCCGGTAGACCTCGTTGGACAACACCACGCTGCGTGGGTCGGCATTGGCCTGGGTGTGGTCGAACCGGTTCATCACGTAGCCGTAGCCGATTCCGTACTCCAAGTCGACGAACCCGAATGACCCACCGAGGCCGCCGTGGCCGAAGATCCGTCGGTTGGGCCCGTTGACCGCCTGGGCGTTGAGCATGTAGCCCAGCCCCCAGCCGTGTTCGGCTACCCGGGAGCCGAGTACCAGGTCGGTCTCGGTGCCGCCTTGCAGTACCCGGAGCCGGTCCATGGTGGGACGGCTGAGCAGCTTCTCCTGCGCCAGCGCGTTGTAGAACGTCGCTAACCCCAGCGCCGACACCTGGGCGTTGGTACCGGGGAACTCCAGCTGACGCCAAAGGGTCAGATTGTTGGTGGCTACCTCGTCGTCGGGGGCGAACCCCATCCCCACCGCCAGCCCAGCCTTGGGATGGTCGTCCAGCGAAGTCGGCCGTTTCGGGGCGCCGGCGGAGGCCAACATCTCCCGGATCGTCGGCTTGCCCACCGGGTCGGCGCAGCGGAAGGGCTGCTGGTCGGCCGGCACCCCGATGTGTACCTCGGCGCCGAGTGGACCGGCGACCTCGCTGCGGAGGTACTGGCCCACCGTCATACCGGTCACCCGCCGGACGACCTCGCCGATGATGAAGCCGTACGTCGTCATGTGGTAACCCTGCGCAGTCCCCGGCCGCCACCATGGCTCGGCGGAGGCCAACCGCTCGCAGACCAGATCCCAGTCGGTGACGTCGCGCCAATGCATCGGCTCGCGCGGCCCGATCACCCCGGAGCGGTGCGCGAGCACCAACGCCAGCGAGATGTCCTCCTTGCCGGCCCGGCCGAATTCCGGCCAGTAGCGGGCAATCGGGGCGCGCAGATCGAGTTCGCCGGCCTCGGCGAGTCGGTGGACACAGGTGCTGGTGAGCCCTTTGGTGCCGGAGAGCACCGTGCTCAGGGTGTCTTCCTGCCAGGGGCGCAGGCCCTCGGCATCCGCTGAGCCGGCCCACAGATTAACGACGAGTTCGCCGTCCGCGAACACCGCGACGGCGGCGCCGAGTTCCTCGCGCAACGTGAAATTGCGCTCGAACTCGTACCGCACCTTCTCGAAGCGCGGCGAACACGACCCATGGAGCTGGACGTGTCGCATGCCGCCCATGGCGTGCCTTCCTGCCAGGCGAAATCCCTCTCTTGAGCGGGCGACGGGAATCGAACCCGCGTAGCTAGTTTGGAAGACTAGGGCTCTACCATTGAGCTACGCCCGCAATATCCAGGGCAGACTGTACCGGCGTGGCCGACTTCAAATCCAATTGACACCCGCTTTTCGGGTGGCGCGGTGCGGGTGGCTGCGTTGGCGTCGTCGCCGGGCCGTAGTATCGCGTGGTCAGTGCGGGGTGTAGCGCAGCTTGGTAGCGCATCCGCTTTGGGAGCGGAAGGCCGCAGGTTCAAATCCTGTCACCCCGACCAGCAGCGCGCGCTGCACCGGCAGGACCGACCGTCAACGATATCGAGGAGTAAGCCCGTGAAGAGCACCGTCGAGCAGCTGACCCCGACTCGGGTTCGCATCAACGTGGAGGTGCCGTTCACCGAGCTCCAGCCGGATTTCGACCGGACCTACCAGCAGCTGGCCCAGCAGGTGCGGATGCCGGGATTCCGGCCGGGCAAGGCGCCGGCCAAGCTGATTGACGCGCGGTTCGGCCGGGACGCGGTCCTCAACCAGGTGATCAACGAGGCGGTGCCGCCCCGGTACGGCCAGGCGGTCACCGACTCGGACCTGCGTCCGCTGGGACAACCGCAGATCGAGGTGACCAAAAAGGAGTACGGCGGCGATCTGGTCTTCACCGCCGAGGTCGACGTGCGGCCGGAGATCGCGCTGCCCGACTTGGAACAGCTCAAGGTCAGCGTGGATCCCATCCAGGTCGGTGACGACGAGGTCGACGCCGAGTTGGACTCATTGCGCGCCCGGTTCGGCACTCTGACCGGCGTTGACCGGCCGGCCACTGACGGCGACTTCGTCTCGATCGACCTGAGTGCGACGGTCGACGGCGAAGAAGTTCCCGGGGCCGCCACCGAGGGGTTGTCGCACGAGGTCGGATCGGGCCAGCTCATCGACGGACTGGACGACGCGATCATCGGGTTGTCGGCGGGCGACAACAAGGTCTTCACCACCACGCTGGCCGCAGGCCCGCAGGCCGGCAAGGACGCCGAGGTCGCCGTGACAGTCCAGTCGGTCAAGAAACGCGAATTGCCCGAGGCCGACGACGAATTCGCTCAGCTGGCCAGCGAATTCGACACCATCGGCGAACTGCGGGAGAGCCTCGTCGAGCAGGTGGGCCGGACGAAGCGCATCCAGCAGGCCGAGAAGGTACGCGAGGCGACACTCGAGGCTCTGATCGAACAGGTCGAGATGCCACTGCCCGAAGCTGTGGTGCAGGCGGCCGTCGACAACACCTTGCACAACGCCCTGCACGGTCTCGACCACGACGAGAACAAATTCGCCGAGTCGCTGCAGGAGCGGGGTTCTTCGCGCGCTGAGTTCGACGCCGAGACCCGCAGTGAGGCCGAGAAGTCCGTCAAGACGCAGCTGTTGCTCGATGCACTCGGCGACAAACTGGATATCCAGGTGGGCCAGAACGACCTCACCCAGCACCTGGTGCTGATGTCGCGTCAGTACGGCATCGCACCGCAGCAGCTGATGCAGTTCCTCCAGCAGAACAACCAGCTGCCCGCGGTCTTCGCCGACGTGCGCCGGGGCATGGCGCTGGCAGCGGCGGTGCGCGCCGCCGCGGTCAGCGACACCGACGGCAACGAGGTCGACATCGCCGAGTTCTTCGGTGGTGCCGACGCCGCGGACGAGGCCGACGGAGCTGCTGACGAAGCGGTCGAGGCCGCAGCAGTATCCGACGAGTGACGCTGTAAGCGAACGAAGCCGGTTCGGACCGACCTCGGCGCCGCCGGTTGGTTAGGGTCGGTGCATATGAATCTCGAGAAAGCAGGTATCCAACTGTGAGCCAGCCCGGTCTGAATCTCATCGACTCCGTATACGAGCGGCTACTGCGAGAACGCATTATCTTCTTGGGGTCGCAGGTAGACGACGACATCGCCAACCGGCTGTGCGCCCAGATCCTGCTGCTGGTCGCCGAAGACCCCACCAAGGACATCTCGCTCTACATCAACTCCCCGGGTGGTTCGATCAGCGCCGGGATGGCGATCTACGACACTATGGTGCTGGCACCGTGTGACGTCGCCACGTACGCGATGGGGATGGCCGCCTCGATGGGCGAGTTCCTCCTCGCGGCGGGCACCAAGGGCAAGCGCTACGCCCTGCCGCACGCCCGGATCCTGATGCACCAGCCGCTTGGCGGGGTGACCGGCAGCGCTGCCGACATCGCGATCCAGGCCGAGCAGTTCGCGGTCATCAAGAAAGAGATGTTCCGGCTCAACGCCGAGTTCACCGGTCAGTCCATCGAGCGCATCGAGACCGACTCCGACCGGGACCGCTGGTTCACCGCCCCCGAAGCGCTGGAATACGGCTTCGTCGATCACATCATTACCCGCGCCCACACCAACGGAGCCGCATCATGAACCCCGAAATCCAACCGCAGGCGCGCTACATCCTGCCGTCGTTCGTGGAGCACTCCAGCTGGGGCGTCAAGGAATCCAACCCGTACAACAAGCTGTTCGAGGAGCGGATCATCTTCCTCGGCGTGCAGGTCGACGACGCCTCCGCCAACGACATCATGGCCCAGTTGCTGGTGCTGGAGTCACTGGATCCGGACCGCGACATCACCATGTACATCAACTCCCCGGGCGGCTCCTTCACGTCGCTGATGGCGATCTACGACACCATGCAGTATGTGCGGGCCGACATTCAGACCGTCTGTCTGGGCCAGGCCGCCTCAGCGGCCGCGGTGCTGCTGGCCACCGGCAGTCCCGGCAAGCGGATGGCCCTGCCCAACGCCCGGGTGCTGATCCACCAGCCGTCACTGTCCGGGGTGATCCAGGGCCAGTTCTCCGACCTGGAGATCCAGGCCGCCGAGATCGAGCGGATGCGGACCCTGATGGAGTCCACCCTGGCCCGCCACACCGGCAAGGACCCCGCGGTGATCCGCAAGGACACCGACCGCGACAAGATCCTCACCGCCGCCGACGCCAAGGAATACGGGATCATCGACACCGTCCTGGAGTACCGGAAGCTTTCGGCGCAGCCCGCCTGAGACTCATCGCCGAGCCTGCACTCAGGGCGATTTTTCGGCTGACTTTTCGCGCTGGTTGCACGTTCGGCGCACTGCGGCCGCCACCGCGGCGATGTCGGCCGGGCGCACCCGGCAGCAACCGCCCACGATGCGCGCTCCGGCGGCCACCCACTGCGGCACCAGCCCGGGGGAGAAGCGCGTCGGTCCGGTCCAACCTTCGGATTCCCAGCGTTCACCGCTGTTGGGGTAGACAATCACCGGCTTGTCGGTGACTTCGCGGGCGATCTCGATCGCGGGCAGGACGTCGGCGGGGGCGCAGCAATTCACTCCCAGCGCGACGATCTGCGGTACCCCGGCGGTCAGTGCGAAGGCCTCGGTCAGCGGTTGCCCGGCGCGCGTTCGGGTGCCCTCGATGGTGTAGCTGAGCCACGCCGGCACGCCCGCTTCGCGTACCAGGCTCACCAGGGCCTCCGCCTCGTCGACGTCCGGCACGGTTTCCAGCGCGAGCACGTCGGCGCCGGCGTCCGCCAGGACCTCCAGCCGGGGCCGGTGCCAGGCCGTCAGTTCGGCGACCGATAGCCCGTACCGGCCGCGGTATTCCGAGCCGTCGGCGCGGGCGGCACCGTAGGGGCCGATCGACGCCGCCACCCAGCGCGCGGCGCCGTCGCGGTCAGCGGCCAGGCGGGCCAGTTCCACGCTGCGGCGCAGCAGTGCGGACGCGGCACCATGGTCGATACCGCGGGCGGCGAAACCGTCGAAGCTCGCCTGGTAGCTGGCGGTGGTCGCGATCATTGCCCCGGCGGCAAAGAAGGCGTCGTGTACAGCGGTGATGTCCCCGGGCGCATCGACGAGCAATCGGGCCGACCACAACGGATCCGCCAGGTCGGCCCCGCGCACTTCCAGTTCGGTGGCCAGCCCGCCATCACTGACGAGGACGGTATCGTCGGGCACGGTGAACCCCACGTTCGTCACTGTAGGACTTCCGGGGCACAGCCCGTCGCTCAGCCGCGTAATGCCTAAGACACGCTCACGCAACGTCCGCGCGTCACGCGCCGGGTCCGGCGGCTCGGGCGATATGTTGCTTGGGAGCAGACAGGCAAGCGCGAAAGCAATACCAACGATGCGATTCGGCCCTATCGGTCGCCTCGTACCGGAACGAGCGGGTAGCGTCGGGGACAGACCGGATCCCCGACGACGGACGGCGAACAGGAAGTAGGTCCTAACGCACTATGGCGCGTATCGGAGACGGCGGTGACTTGCTGAAATGTTCCTTCTGCGGGAAGAGTCAGAAGCAGGTCAAGAAGCTTATTGCGGGTCCGGGCGTCTACATCTGCGATGAATGCATCGATCTGTGCAACGAGATCATCGAGGAGGAGCTCGCCGACGCCGACGACGTCAAGCTGGACGAGCTGCCCAAGCCCGCAGAGATCCGGGAGTTCCTGGAGGGCTACGTCATCGGTCAGGACACCGCCAAGCGCACGTTGGCGGTAGCCGTCTACAACCACTACAAGCGCATCCAGGCCGGCGAGAAGAGTCGTGATTCGCGGGCCGGCGAGGCCGTAGAGCTGACCAAGTCCAACATTTTGATGCTCGGTCCCACCGGTTGCGGCAAGACCTACCTGGCCCAGACCCTGGCCAAGATGCTGAACGTGCCGTTTGCGATCGCCGACGCCACCGCACTGACCGAGGCCGGTTATGTCGGTGAGGACGTGGAGAACATTCTCCTCAAGCTGATCCAAGCCGCCGACTATGACGTCAAGCGCGCTGAGACCGGCATCGTCTACATCGACGAGGTCGATAAGATCGCCCGTAAGAGCGAGAACCCGTCGATCACCCGCGATGTCTCCGGCGAGGGCGTGCAGCAGGCGCTGCTGAAGATCCTGGAGGGTACCCAGGCGTCGGTTCCGCCGCAGGGCGGCCGTAAGCATCCGCATCAGGAGTTCATCCAGATCGACACCACCAACGTGCTGTTCATCGTGGCCGGGGCGTTCGCCGGGCTGGAGAAGATCGTCTCCGACCGGGTCGGCAAGCGCGGCTTGGGTTTTGGTGCCGAGGTCCGGTCCAAGGCGGAGATCGACACCACCGACCATTTCGCCGAGGTGATGCCCGAAGACCTGATCAAGTTCGGGTTGATTCCGGAGTTCATCGGCCGACTGCCGGTGGTGGCGTCGGTGACGAACCTGGACATGGAGTCGTTGGTCACGATCCTGTCGGAGCCGAAGAACGCTCTGGTGAAGCAGTACGCCCGTCTGTTTGAGATGGACGGGGTGGAACTGGAGTTCACTCCGGACGCGCTGGAGGCGATCGCCGAACAGGCCATCCACCGCGGCACCGGTGCGCGCGGCCTGCGGGCGATCATGGAAGAAGTGTTGCTGCCGGTCATGTACGACATCCCCAGCCGCAACGACGTCGCCAAGGTCGTGGTGACCAAGGAAACGGTGCAGGACAATGTGTTGCCCACCATCGTGCCGCGAAAGGCATCCCGATCCGAGCGCCGCGACAAGAGCGCCTGATGTGGTGCGGCGCAGCCCGCTTCGCCGAAAGTTACTCACCAGTACCGAATTTTTCTTATAGTTGGACTGTCGTCTATAGTGACGAAAACCACATTTGGGTCCGTAGTTGACCGAGAATCCTGCGGTGACGTCGGCGTTTTGTAGTCGACCGGTGGAATTTCGACACGGTGTGGCGTCGAATCGTCTCTAAGAACGGTGCAATAATCGGTACCGGCAGTGACAGAAAAAAATGTGGGTGCGCCAGTCGCGTTGTGCGGCCCCTGGTCGGGTAATGATGGAAGGCGGGGCCGTGGGTCCGAGCGGTAACGGAGCCGGGTCGGCGCCCGGGCGTCAAAAACTCGAGAAGGTCGTAATCCGTTTCGCCGGGGACTCCGGTGACGGCATGCAGCTCACCGGTGACCGCTTCACCTCAGAGGCGGCATTGTTCGGGAACGACCTGGCCACCCAGCCGAACTACCCGGCCGAGATTCGCGCACCTCAGGGCACTCTGCCCGGCGTATCATCGTTCCAGATCCAGATCGCCGACTTCGACATCCTCACCGCCGGTGACCACCCCGACGTGCTGGTGGCGATGAACCCAGCGGCCCTGAAGGCCAACATCGGCGACCTGCCGCGCGGCGGGATGGTGATCGTGAACTCCGACGAGTTCACTAAGCGCAACCTCGCCAAGATCGGCTATGAGACCAACCCGCTGGACACCGAGGAACTCTCCGACTACGTGGTGGTCCCGGTCGCGATGACCTCCCTCACGCTCGGCGCGGTCGAGTCGATCGGCGCGACCAAGAAGGACGGCTCCCGCGCCAAGAACATGTTCGCGCTGGGCCTGCTGTCCTGGATGTACGGCCGGCCTATCGAGACCAGCGAGCAGTTCATCCGGGAGAAGTTCGCCAAGAAGCCCGACGTCGCCGACGCCAACGTGCTGGCGCTCAAAGCCGGCTGGAACTACGGCGAGACCACCGAGGCATTCGGTACCACCTACGAGATCTCACCGGCCAAACTGCCGGCGGGCGAGTACCGGCAGATCTCGGGCAACACCGCGCTGGCCTACGGTGTGATCGCCGCCGGCCAGCTGGCCGACATCCAGGTGTTGCTGGGGACCTACCCGATCACCCCCGCCTCGGACATCCTGCACGAGTTGTCCAAGCACAAGAACTTCAATGTGCTCACCTTCCAGGCCGAAGACGAGATCGCCGGTATCGGCGCGGCGATCGGTGCTTCCTATGGAGGCGCGCTGGGCGTCACCAGCACCTCCGGTCCGGGGCTGGCGCTCAAGGCCGAGGCGCTGGGTCTGGCCGTGATGACCGAGCTGCCGCTGTTGCTGATCAACGTCCAGCGCGGCGGCCCGTCGACCGGCCTGCCGACCAAGACCGAGCAGTCCGACCTGTATCAGGCGGTTTATGGCCGTAACGGTGACGCGCCCCTCGTCGTGCTGGCGACCCGCTCGCCCAGCGATTGCTTCGAGGTCGCGGTCGAGGCATGCCGCATCGC
>JBDTEP010000045.1:0-3983 GCA_039922455.1 Mycobacterium sp.
CTGGGCACCGCACTGGACCGGGCCGGGATCGGCGAGCGGCAACTGCGCTGGCCGCTGGGCGAGATCGATAAGCCATTCGACATGCGTCGCGACCCGCTGGTGTTCGACGCCCGCTCGGCCAGCGGCAACATGCTCATTCACGGTGGGCCCAAGTCCGGGAAAACGACTGCGCTGCAGACATTCATCATGTCGGCGGCCAGCCTGCACTCGCCGCGCGAGGTGACGTTCTACTGCCTGGACTACGGCGGCGGCCAGCTCCGTGGGCTCGAGGACCTGGCGCACGTCGGCAGTGTCGCGTCCGGGCTTGAACCCGAGCGGATTCGCCGCACCTTCGGTGAACTCGAGCAACTGCTGGCCGCCCGGCAGCAGCGGGACGCGTTCCGGGACGGCAGTATTGGCTCGCTCAACGACGGGTACGGCGAGGTTTTTTTGATCGTCGACAACCTGTATGCGTTCAGTCGGGACAACACCGACCAGTTCAACACCCGAAACCCGTTGCTCGCCAAGGTGACCGAACTGGTGAACATCGGACTTGCATACGGCATCCACGTGGTCGTCACCACGCCGAGTTGGCTTGAGGTGCCGTTGGCGATGCGTGACGGTCTAGGGCTGCGACTGGAGCTCAAGCTGCACGACCCGCGGGACAGCAACATCCGGGTGGCCGGAGCACTGACCCGGCCGGCCGAGGCCGTTCCGGCCAACCAGCCGGGCCGCGGCCTGACCATGGCCGCCGAGCACTTCCTGATCGCGAAACCGGAATTGGGCCAGATCGGCGAGATCAACGCCCGCCACCCCGGTCTGGCCGCGCCGCCGGTGCGATTGCTGCCGAACAACCTGGCACCCGAGGAGCTCGGGGTGCTGTGCCCGGGGCCGGAGCGCATCGTCGTGGGTCAGCGCGAAGAGGACTTGGCGCCGGTGGAGGTGGACTTCACCGCCAACCCGCTGCTGATGGTGCTCGGGGACAGCAAGTCCGGAAAGACCACCCTGCTGCGGCACATCATCCGAACCGTGCGGGAGCACAGCACCGCCGAGCAGGTGGCGTTCACCGTGCTGGATCGCCGGCTGCACCTGGTCGACGAACCGCTGTTCGCCGACAACGAGTACACCGCCAACATCGACCGGGTGATCCCGGCGATGCTGGGCCTGTCGGCGCTGATCGGCTCGCGCCGGCCGCCGGCCGGGCTGTCGGCCGCGGACCTCGCCGGGTGGACCTACCAGGGCCATACCCACTACCTGATCATCGACGACGTCGACGCCATCCCGGACTCCCCGGCGCTGACCGGTCCGTACGCCGGTCAACGGCCGTGGACCAATCTGGTCGGGTTGCTGTCGCAGGCCAGTGACCTGGGGCTGCGGGTGATCGTCACCGGCCGGGCCACCGGTTCGGCGCACGCCCTGATGACCAACCCGCTGCTGCGCCGCCTCAACGATCTGCAGGCGACCACACTGATGCTTTCGGGCAACCCCGCCGACAGCGGCAAGATCCGCGGCCAGCGGTTCGGCCGGCTGCCCGCGGGCCGGGCGATGCTGCTCGGCGACAGCGACGAACCCACCTACCTGCAGCTGGTCAATCCGTTGTTCAGTCAGAGTTTGACGCGCTGATGCGCATCGAAATGCGGAAGGAGAAACTGTCATGACGCTCCATGTGGTTCCCGAAGGTCTGGTCGCCGCCAGTGCCGCGGTCGAGGCATTGACCGCCCGGCTGGCGGCCGCGCAGGCCAGTGCCGCCCCGTTGATCACCGCGGTGATCCCGCCGGCGGCCGACCCGGTGTCGCTGCAAACCGCCGCCGGTTTCAGCGCGCAGGGCAGTGAGCACGCCGCGGTGGCCGCCCAAGGCGCTTCGGAGCTCGGCCGCGCCGGAGTCGGTGTCGGTGAGTCCGGCGCCAGCTACGCCGCCGGCGACATCGCGGCCGCGTCCACCTATGTCGGCCACCTAGGCGGCGGCAGCGCCTGATGATCTCCGCCCCGGTCTGGATCGCCTCCCCCCCGGAGGTGCATTCAGCATTGCTGAGCAGCGGTCCCGGACCGGGCCCGCTGCTGGCGGCTGCCGGGGTGTGGAGTGCGCTGAGCGTCGAATACGCCTCGATGGCCGACGAACTCACCGCTCTGCTCGGTGCGGTGCAGACCGGCGCCTGGCAGGGCGTCAGTGCTGAGCAGTACCTGGCGGCCCACGTGCCTTATCTGGCGTGGCTGGGTCAGGCCAGCGCGGACAGCGCCGGGGTCGCCGTCCAGCACGAGGTGGCCGCCTCGGCCTACGCCAGCGCGTTGGCGTCGATGCCCACGCTGGCCGAGCTGGCCGCCAACCATCTCACCCACGGGGTGCTGGTCGCCACCAACTTCTTCGGCATCAACATGATCCCGATCGCGCTCAACGAAGCCGACTACGCCCGGATGTGGATGCAAGCGGCCACCACCATGGGCATCTATCACGCGGTGTCCGGTTCGGCGCTGGCGTCGGCGCCGCGATCCGTGCCGGCGCCTCCGGTGGTCAAGGCCGACGCCGCGCAGTCCGCGGCGGCCACCCCGGGCGGCGGAACGGACTTCTTCACCCAGCTGTTCAACCAGATCGGCCAGCTGCTGCAGGATCCGGCCGGCGTGATCCGGGAGATCCTGAGTAATCCGGCCGCCCTGGCGACCTGGTTTCCCTTGCTGTTCTTCGTCGCCTACGAGGCGTTCTTCATTCCGTTCGGTTTCACGTTCTGGGGGGTGATGCTGGGCGCCTCGATGGCACTGCCCATCGTGCTCGGCGTCGGCCTGAGTTACCTGGCCGGCCTGGGTGAGCAGGGTGCGCCGTCCGAGGAGACCACCGAGCTGACGCCGGGCGCGGCCGCCCCGTCGGCCGACCGGTCCATCGCGGTGGTGGCGGGCTTCAGCTCCGGTATCGCCACGCCCGGTGCAGCGGGCGTGCCGGCGGCTCCGGCGACTTCGGCGGTGGCGTCGCCTCCGCCGGCAGCCGGGGTGATGGGTTTCGGCTACCTGGTGGGCGGTGCCGATCCGGGCACCGGGCTGGGCCCGACCCTTACCGACCACAACAAGGCGCAGGCACCGGCCTCGCGGGTGCCCGCGGCCGCGGCGGTGGTGGGCACCTCGGCCCGCGAAAAGGCCCGGGTGCGGCGACGCCGGCGTGCCGTGTTGCATGACCACGCCGACGAGTTCATGGATCTCGAAGCAGGTCCGGCCGATCCAGGTGGCGCGCCGGCGTCTCAAGAGTCTGTGGCGGGTTCGGATCGCGGCGCAGGCGCGCTGGGATTCACCGGCACGGTGGGCCGGCGAAGCTCCGCCGCGGCGGCCGGGCTGACCACCTTGGCAGGCGACGGGTTCGGCAGCGGGCCCAGTGTGCCGATGTTGCCCGACACCTGGAGTGAAAACGATCTTGCCGACTCCGCTGGGGAGTCGGAATCAGAACCGAAGTAGTAGTGGAGAAAGGAGTGCGGCGATGAGTTTGTTGGATGCCCATATTCCGCAGTTGGTGGCGTCGGAGTCGGCGTTTGGGGCCAAGGCGGCGTTGATGCGGTCGACGATGTCTCAGGCGGAGCAGGCGGCGTTGTCGGCGCAGGCGTTTCATGTCGGTGAGGCGGCTGCGGCGTTTCAGGGGTCGCATGCGCGGTTTGTGGCGTTGGCGGCGCGGGTGAATGCGTTGCTGGATATGGCGCAGGTGAATCTGGCTGATGCGGGTAGTACGTATGTGGCTGCTGATGCCGCTGCGGCTACTGGTTATACCGGGGTTTAGGGCTGGCGGGCCAGAAAAAGGAGCACAGTGATGTCGCAGATTATGTACAACTACCCGGCAATGTTGGCTCACGCCGGGGAGATGAATGCGTATGCGGGCACGTTGCAGGCCGTGGGTGCCGATATTGCCAGTGAGCAGGCGGCGTTGTCGGCGGCGTGGCAGGGCGATACGTCGATGACGTATCAGGCGTGGCAGGTGCAGTGGAATCAGGCGATGGAGGAGTTGGTGCGGGCGTATCACGCGATGGCCACCA
>JBDTEP010000046.1:0-10193 GCA_039922455.1 Mycobacterium sp.
CCACACCGCCGCAGACCGCCTGATAGGTCGCCATCACCGTGGCGGCCTGCACCCACATCCGGAAGTAGTCGGTCTCGTTGAGGGCGATCGGGATGGTGTTGATCCCGAAGAAATTCGTCGCCAACAGCACCCCGTGGGTGGCGTGGTTGGCGGCCAACTCCGGCAACGTCGGCATGGCCGCCAGCGCGGCGATGTAGGCCGCCGCGGCCGTATGGGCCGCCGCCGACGCAGCAGCACTGTCCGCGCCAACCTGGGTCAGCCACGCCAAGTACGGAACATGGGCCGCCACATACGACTCGGCACTCGGTCCCTGCCACACCCCCGCCTGCACCGCCCCCAGTACCGCCGTGAGTTCGTCGGCAACCGCCGTGTATTCGGCGCCCAGCGCCGAGTACGCTGCCGCGGCGGCCAGCAGCGGACCCGGACCCGGCCCGGCGCTCAGCAAAGCCGAGTGCACCTCCGGCGGCGACCCCATCCACACTCCTGGCACCCGACGGAGTTTAGGGCATGAAACAATAGATTTCGGCCATCCAAACTTTATTGAGAGTTAGGGTCGTCGGCGCCCCAGCTGCCCGGCACCATCGGTGCCTGCGGCCCGCTCCCGAACGCGCTGTCGCCCAGGCGGGTCATGCCCGCCGCGCCCACCTGCGCCTTGGCCGCGTTGCCGGCAAACCCCAGCGGTCCAGCACCCCGGTCCGCAACCAGCACCGGCGCGTCGGCGCGCACCCCCCAGTCCGGATCAACCCCCACACCCATCGTCATGAACTGGTCGCCATGCTCACGTTTGGCGGCACGGCGGCGGCGGCGAGCCCGCGCTTCTTCCCGCGTGGCCTCACGCACGGCTGCCGCCGCGGCGGAGGTGTCGGGTTCGGTCGCCTTGCGCGCCGCGCGGGCGGCGATACCCATTCCGGAGCCCGAACCGATGCCGGGTCCGCCGATCAGGTAGGGCGGCACGAACCCCGCCCCGGCCGCCGCCGGCGGCGGAGCAGCCAATGCCGGCGCCGAACCGGCGACAGCGCTGGCCGGCACCGCCGGCGCCGGGGCAGCTGCCGCGACCGAACCCGCAACCGCCGGTGCCGGTGGGACGGTCCCCAACGCTGGTAGCGCATGGGAGACGGAGTCGGACGGCGGCGCGAGGATAGGCGCCGGGGGCTGCGGCAGCCCGGCCAATCCGCCCAGGCCCGCCAGACCAGCCGCCCCGGGGGCCACCGCCGCACCCAGCGCCAACGCCACCAACAGGGGCGATTGACCCAGCCAGGTTGCGATTTCGGCGATGTGAGTGGGCCAGTCGAAGATCGCCAGCTGAACCAGGTACTGGAAGGCGCCGGCCGGATTGGTCAGCAACTGGTTGCCGAAGTGCTGGAGATCCTGGCTCAACTCCAGTGCCCGTACCACCCAGTAGAGCAGTTGGCCCGGGTTGGTGTAGGAGTCGTAGCCCACGCCGTTGACGGTGCCCGCAGTCGGGTCCCAGTTCACCTGGCCGCCGGTCAGTGAGTGCAACCACTGCGCGACGAGTTCGTCCCAGGCGCTGGCCGGCGTCTCCCCGTGGTCATGGTCGTGGCCGGGCGCCTCGACGATGTTCGGGGCGGTGTCGGTGTGCGGTACCGACGCCACCGCCGAACCCGCCACCGCCTCATAGGTCGTCATCACGGTCGCCGCCTGCACCCACATCCGCGCATAATCAGCCTCATTGACCGCAATCGGAACCGTATTGATCCCAAAGAAATTCGTCGCCAACAACACCCCATGCACCGCATGGTTAGCCGCCAACTCCGGCAACGTCGGCATCGCCGCCAATGCACTCACATACCCCGCAGCCGCCACCTCGCACTGCGCGGCCGCCGCAGCACTATCGGCACCCGCCCGCGCCAACCACCCCAAATACGGCACATGGGCAGCCACATACGACTCCGCACCCACCCCCTGCCACACGCCAGCCCCCGCCGAACCCACCACACTGGCCAGCTCCTGCGCCACCGCCGCATACTCCGCGCTCAACGACGACCACGCCCCGGCCGCCGCCAACAACGCCCCGGCACCCGGCCCAGCAGCCAACAACGCCGAATGCACCTCCGGCGGCGACCCCATCCACGCCCCGGCAAGGCTCATCGCCGGCCACCCGCGATCATGCCGGGTCTGTTGAACATGGTTTTCATTATCGACGATTCAATACCACCGTCGCCGTCGGCGCAAGCTGCCCCGGCCGACACCGCGGCCCACGAAGTCGCCGAAGAGATCAAGGTCACGGCGGTGGCCGGCATCGCCGGTCGGGGACACCCCACCGCTCCGTGATTGACGTCAACAGTGATCGCGGCCATACCGCGGCGGGGAAGACAGAGTCAGAGCAGCAGAGGCAGGCTCAGAACAAGGTGGGCAGGCCGATAGCCGAGTCCACCGCTAGCGCGCAGAACACCACCGCAAGGTAGTTGTTCGACTGCAGGAACAGTCGCAGCGGCTTGACCGGCTCGCCGCGGCGCACCCCGGCGTAGAGCTGGTGGGCCATCGTGAGGAACCACGCCCCGGCCAGGCACGCCACCGCCGCGTACAGCCATCCGGCGGCGGGCACCAGCGCCAACGTGGCGGCCACCGTCGCCCAGGTATAGATCACGATCCGCTGGGTGACGACGCGCTCGCTGGCGACCACCGGCAGCATGGGCACCCCCGCCGCCGCGTAGTCGTCCTTGTAGCGCATGGCCAGTGCCCAGGTGTGCGGTGGTGTCCAGAAGAAGATGATCGCGAACATCGCCAGCGCCGGCCAACCGACGGTGCCGGTCACCGCCGACCAGCCGATCACCACCGGCATACAACCGGCCGCCCCACCCCACACCACGTTCTGTGAGGTGCGCCGCTTGAGCATCATCGAATAGACCAGCACGTAGAACGCGATGGTGGCCATCGCGAGCAGGCCCGACATCAGGTTGGTGGTGCGCCACAGCCAGACGAACGAGACAACGCTGAGTACCAGGCCGAAAATCAGGGCGTTGCGGGTCGACACCGTATTGCGGGCCAGTGGCCGGCGCGCAGTGCGCTTCATCACCTTGTCGATGTCGGCATCGACGACGCAGTTCAGCGCGTGAGCACCGGCAGCGGCCAGCATCCCACCGATCAGGGTATTGAAGATCAGCAGCGGATCAATCGTGCCGCGGTCCGCCAGCAGCATCGCCGGGATGGTCGTGACCAGCAACAACTCAATGATGCGCGGCTTGGTCAACGACAGGTACGCCAGCAACGTGGTGCGTATTGCGCGTATTCGGCGCGGCGCAGCGCGCTCGCGAATACTCACGTGATGACTCCTTGGATGACTGCAGCGACGCCAGCGTCTACTACGGACGATGGTAGACCGCGCAGCCAGGTCAACCCAATCGCAGGGTCGATTCACGGTTAATCCACACCGCGACCCCTCCTGAACCCGACGCGCGTCCGCACTAGGCTGAACAGCAACCTGGCTTGACTAGACATATCTCGAAGAGTAATTCACATTCGTGACCACTGCTGCAGAGATCTCCGCCCTGACCCGACCGCACCACCCCACCGACTGGGCGCAGATCGACTCCGTCGCAGTCGACACCGCCCGGGTGCTGGCTGCCGACGCGGTGCAAAAGGTCGGCAACGGCCACCCCGGCACGGCAATGAGCCTGGCACCGCTGGCGTACACCCTGTTCCAGCGGGTGATGCGCCACGACCCGTCGGATACGCACTGGCTCGGTCGCGACCGCTTCGTGCTCTCCCCCGGCCACTCCTGTCTGACGCTCTACATCCAGCTGTACCTGGGTGGCTTCGGCCTGGAACTCGCCGACCTCGAGGCGCTGCGCACCTGGGGATCGAAGACCCCGGGGCACCCGGAGTTTCACCACACCAAGGGCGTGGAGATCACCACCGGCCCGCTCGGACAGGGGCTGGCCTCATCGGTCGGGATGGCGATGGCCGCCCGCTACGAGCGCGGCCTGTTCGACCCGGACGCCGCCCCCGGCACCAGTCCGTTCGATCACTACGTCTATGTGATCGCCTCCGACGGTGACATCGAGGAGGGCGTGACCAGCGAGGCGTCGTCGCTAGCTGCCGTGCAGCAGCTCGGCAACCTGATCGTGTTCTACGACCACAACAAGATCTCGATCGAGGACGACACCGCGATCGCCTTGTGCGAGGACACCGCGGCCCGCTACCGCGCCTACGGCTGGCACGTCCAAGAGGTCGAGGGCGGCGAGAACGTCACCGCAATCGAGGAGGCGATCGCGCAGGCCAAGGCCGTCACCGACAAGCCGTCGTTCATCTCGGTGCGCACGATCATCGGGTACCCGGCACCACGCAAGATGAACACCGGCGGAATCCACGGCTCGGCGCTGGGTGCCGACGAGGTGGCCGCCACCAAGTCCGCACTCGGGTTCGACCCGGACAAGAACTTCGACGTGCGCGAGGACGTCATCGCCCACACCCGGTCGCTGGTGGACCGCGGTAAGCAGGCCCACAAGGTCTGGCAGCAGGGCTTCGAGGCCTGGGCGGCCCGCGAGCCGCAGCGCAAGGCCCTGCTGGACCGGCTGCTGGCCGGTGAGCTGCCGGACGGCTGGGACGCCGACCTGCCGCACTGGGAGCCCGGCTCCAAAGAGGTGGCCACTCGCGCCGCCTCCGGCAAAGTGCTGTCCGCAGTGGGCCCGAAACTGCCCGAATTATGGGGTGGCTCAGCGGATCTGGCCGGCAGCAATAACACCACGATGGACGGCGTCGACTCATTCGGGCCGGCATCGATCTCGACCAGCGAGTACACCGCGCACCCGTACGGCCGCACGTTGCACTTCGGTATCCGCGAGCATGCGATGGGGGCGATCCTGTCCGGCATCGTGCTGCACGGGCCGACCCGCGCCTACGGCGGCACCTTCCTGCAGTTCTCCGACTACATGCGGCCCGCGGTCCGGTTGGCGGCACTGATGGACATCGACCCCATCTACGTGTGGACCCACGACTCGATCGGGCTCGGCGAGGACGGTCCGACCCACCAGCCGATCGAACACCTGGCCGCGCTGCGCGCGATCCCGCGACTGTCGGTGGTGCGTCCGGCCGATGCCAACGAGACCGCCTACGCCTGGCGCACGGTGCTGGCCCGCGGTGCCGACAGCGGGCCGGTCGGGCTGATCCTGACCCGGCAGAACGTGCCGATCCTGGACGGGACCGACGCCGACGGTGTCGCGCGTGGCGGTTATGTGCTCAGCGATGCCGCAGCAGGCGAGCCCGAGGTGGTGTTGATCGCCACCGGCTCCGAGGTTCAGCTGGCCGTGGCGGCGCAGAAATTACTGGCGGGCAAGGATATCAACGCGCGGGTGGTGTCGATGCCGTGTGTGGAATGGTTCGAGTCCCAGCCTGCCGAGTACCGCGATGCAGTGCTGCCGCCGGCGGTGTCGGCCCGCGTCGCCGTCGAAGCCGGCATCGCCCAGTGCTGGCATAAGCTGGTGGGTGACGCCGGGCAGATCGTTTCGATCGAACATTTCGGGGCCTCCGCGGACTACCAAACCCTGTTCCGCGAGTTCGGTTTCACCCCGGAGGCGGTCGTCGCCGCCGCGGAACGTGCACTGAACAACTGAGAAGGAGCGCGATCGTATGACTCAGAACCCGAACCTCGCCGCCCTGAGTGCCGCCGGCGTCTCGGTGTGGCTCGATGATCTGTCCCGGGACCGGCTGACATCGGGCAATCTCAAAGAGCTCACCGAGACCCGCAGCGTCGTCGGGGTGACGACGAACCCGACCATCTTCGGTAAAGCCCTGCAACACGGCCACGCCTACGACGAGCAGCTCACCGAGTTGGTCTCCCGTGGCGCTGACGTGGACGCCGTCATCCGTACCGCCACCACCGATGACGTCCGCAACGCGTGCGACGTCCTGCGCGCGGCGTGGGAGGCGTCCGACGGTGTCGATGGTCGGGTCTCGATCGAGGTTGACCCGCGCCTGGCGCACGACACCGACAAGACCGTCGGCCAAGCCATCGAGTTGTGGAAGATCGTCGACCGGCCGAACCTGTTCATCAAGATTCCGGCGACCAAGGCCGGTCTGCCGGCGATCTCCGCGGTGCTGGCCGAGGGTGTCTCGGTCAACGTCACGCTGATCTTCTCCGTCGAGCGGCACCGCGAGGTGATGGACGCCTACCTGGCCGGCCTGCAGGCCGCCAAGTCCGGTGGACACGACCTGTCCAAGCTGCACTCGGTCGCATCGTTCTTCGTCTCCCGGGTGGACACCGAGGTGGATGACCGACTGGACAAGATCGGCTCCGACGCCGCGCTGGCGCTGCGCGGCAAGGCCGGGATCGCTAACGCCCAACTGGCCTACGCCGCGTACCAGGAGGTCTTCGGCAGTGACCGGTACGCCGCCCTGGCCGCCGACGGGGCCCGGGTGCAGCGCCCGCTGTGGGCGTCGACCGGGGTGAAAAACCCGGCATATCCGGACACGCTGTACGTCACCGAACTGGTGGCGCCGCACACCGTTAACACCTTGCCGGAGAAGACGATTGAAGCGGTCGCCGATCACGGCGAGATCCGCGGAGACACTGTCAGCGGCACCGGTTCGGCCGCGCAGCAGGTGTTCGATCAGCTGTCCGCGGTAGGTATCGACCTGGCAGACGTGTTCGAAGTCCTCGAGACCGAGGGCGTCGCCAAATTCGAGGCGTCCTGGAACGAACTGCTCGAGGCCACCCAAACCCGCCTAGACGCCACCGGAAAGTAACCCGCCAAGTGACCGGCTCAGCCACCAGCGCAGACGCCGCGCCGTGGCTGAACCCCCTGCGGGACAAGCGCGATAAACGCCTGCCCCGCATCGCGGGGCCGTGCGGGGTGGTGATCTTCGGGGTCACCGGCGACCTGGCCCGGCGCAAGCTGATGCCGGCCATCTATGACCTGGCTAATCGTGGCCTGCTGCCGCCCACCTTCGCCCTGGTCGGGTTCGCCCGTCGCGACTGGGCCGACGAGGAATTCGTCGACGTGGTCTACCAGGCGGTCCGCCAACACGCCCGCACCCCGTTCCGTCAGGCGGTGTGGGACCGGCTGGCTGCCGGATTCCGTTCTGTGACGGGCACGTTCGACGACGACGCCGCATTCGTCCGGCTGGCCGAGACGTTGGACAAGCTCGACGCCGAGCGCGGCACCGGCGGCAACCACGCCTTCTACCTCTCGATTCCGCCCGATGCCTTCCCGGTGGTGTGCGAGAAGCTGCACGCCAGCGGGCTGGCCCGCCCGCGGGACGGCCGTTGGAGCCGGGTGGTGATCGAGAAGCCGTTCGGCCACGACCTGTCCAGTGCCCGTGAGCTCAACAGCGTGGTCAACAGCGTCTTCCCGGAGGAGTCGGTGTTCCGCATCGACCACTACCTGGGCAAGGAGACGGTCCAGAATATCCTGGCGCTGCGCTTCGCCAACCAGCTGTTCGACCCGATCTGGAACGCCCACTACGTCGACCACGTGCAGATCACCATGGCCGAAGACATCGGTCTGGGCGGCCGGGCCGGCTACTACGACGGCATCGGCGCCGCCCGCGACGTGATCCAGAATCATCTGCTGCAATTGCTGGCCCTGACCGCGATGGAGGAGCCGGTCAGCTTCTCCCCCGCCGAGTTGCAGGCCGAGAAGATCAAGGTGCTCTCCGCTACCCGACTGGCACAGCCACTGGATCAGACCACCTGCCGCGGCCAATACACAGCGGGGTGGCAGGGCGGCGAGCACGTTGTCGGCCTGCTCGACGAGGAGGGTTTCGCCCACGACTCGCGCACCGAGACGTTTGCGGCCATCACCCTGGAGGTCGACACCCGGCGCTGGGCCGGCGTGCCGTTCTACCTGCGCAGCGGTAAGCGACTGGGGCGCCGCGTCACCGAGATCGCACTGGTGTTCAAACGGGCGCCGCATTTGCCGTTCGATGCCACCATGACCGACGAGCTCGGCAAGAACGCGCTGGTGATCCGGGTGCAGCCCGACGAGGGGATCACCCTGCGGTTCGGCTCCAAAGTGCCCGGCCACTTAATGGAGGTCCGCGACGTCAACATGGACTTCTCGTACGGCTCGGCGTTCTCCGAGGACTCCCCGGAGGCCTACGAACGCCTCATCCTGGATGTGCTGCTCGGCGAGCCGTCCCTGTTCCCGGTCAACGCAGAAGTCGAATTGTCTTGGGAAATACTCGATCCGGTGCTCGACAACTGGGCAGCACACGGCACGCCCGAGCCGTACGAGGCCGGCACCTGGGGTCCGCGGTCGTCGTTTGACATGCTGGCACACTCCGACCGGGAATGGCGGCGGCCCTGATGATCGTCGAACTGCCCGACACGTCCACCACCGCGATCAACAAGAAACTCAACCAGCTGCGCGAGCAGGTCGGCGCGGCCACCACCGGCCGGGTCCTGACCCTGCTGGTCGCCGTCGAGAACGACGCACTGCTCGACGATTCGATCACCGCGGCCAATATCGCCAGCCAGGAACATCCGAGTCGGGTGATCGTAGTGTCGGGGGGTGAGCCCAGCGAAGCGCCATCCCGCCTGGACGCCCAGCTTCGAATGTTCGGCGACGCCGGCGCCGGCGAGGTGGTGGTGCTGCGGCTGTCCGGCCCGCTCGCCGGGCACGCCGACGCGGTCGTGGTGCCGTTCCTGCTGGCCGACATCCCGGTGGTTGCCTGGTGGCCCGGCGCCGCACCGGCAGCACCGGCCGAGGACCCACTGGGCGCGCTGGCAGTGCGCCGGATCACCGATGCCACCAACAGTCCGGATCCGCGGGCGGCGATCAAGAGCCGGCGGGGCGGCTACACCGACGGCGACACCGACCTGTCGTGGAGTCGCATCACCTACTGGCGGGCGCTGCTTGCCTCCGCGCTGGATCAGCCGCCCTATGAGCCGATCAACTCCGCGCTGGTCTCCGGGCTGCCTACCGAACCGGCCCTGGACATCCTGGCCGGTTGGCTCGCCAGTCGTATCGACGGACCGGTGCGCCGCGCGGTCGGTGAACTGAAGATCGAGCTGGTGCGCGACAGCGATACCGTGACGCTGAGCCGCCCGCAAGAAGGGGTGATCGCCACCTTGAGCCGGACCGGTAAGCCGGATGCGCTGCTCCCGCTGCCGCGCCGCGATACCGCCGAGTGCCTGTCCGAAGACCTGCGCCGGCTGGACCCGGACCTCATCTACGGCGCCGCACTTTGCGGTATCGAAAGAGTGGAGTACTTATGACAAGCGTTGTGCAGACCTACGCCGACCAGCGGGAATTGGTGGCCGCGACCGGTGACCGGCTGGCCGATGCCATCGAGTCGGCGATCGCCGCCCGGGGCCGCGCGCTGATCGTGCTGACCGGGGGTCGCAACGGCATCGCGCTGCTGCACCGGCTCGGCGAACATGCCGGGCGGATCGACTGGGGTTGCGTGCACGTGTATTTCGGTGACGACCGGTTCGTGCCGGCCGACGACGACGAGCGCAACGAGAAGCAGGCCCGACAGGCGCTGCTCGACCACATCGACATTCCGGCCGACAACGTGCACGCCATGGCGGCCAGCGACGGCCCGTACGGAGATGATCTGGATGTCGCCGCGCTGGCCTACGAGCAGGTGCTCGCCAATCACGCCGAACCGGGTGAGCGCACCCCGGACTTCGACGTGCACCTGCTGGGCATGGGCCCCGACGGCCACGTCAACTCGCTGTTTCCAGACACTCCGGCAGTGCGCGAAACCGCCCGGCTGGTGCTTCCCGTGTACGACTCGCCCAAACCTCCGCCGCTCCGCATCACGCTGACCCTGACCACCGTCCGGCGCTCCCGCCAAGTGTGGCTGGTGGTGTCCGGGGCGGACAAGGCGCCCGCGGTTGCCGAAGCGATCGGCGGCGCCGACCCGGTCTCGATACCGGCCGCCGGGGCTATCGGGCGTGAACAGACGGTGTGGCTGCTCGACACCGACGCCGCGACCGAACTGCCACGCTAGCGCCGGTCACGTTTGAGTTTCGCGGTCTCGTCGCTGGCAGACTGCCGCAATTCTGACTCAGCCCGCGGCTGTGGTTCGCGGGGCGCGCCCGAGCCGTTGCTCGAGCTCCAACACCTGCTTGGTGGTGGTGAGCACGGTGTCGGGGATGAGGCTCATCGAGTCGATGCCGATCTCGACGAGGAACTCGGCCATGTCCGGGTAGTCGGAAGGCGCCTGGCCGCACAGTCCGGAGTGGATGCCGTTGCGGCGGCAGCCTTCCACCGCCATGCGGATCA
>JBDTEP010000047.1:0-3327 GCA_039922455.1 Mycobacterium sp.
GCCGATTGGTCGATCCTCTCCCTGGTGGACCACCGAAATCTTAGGGGGCGCCCCACCCTCTTACCGGGATGACACGCTCGGCGTCAGGAGACCAATTGGGCACTGCGCCACCAGATCAGCGCGACGAACAGCGCGACGAAGGCAATGCTGGCCGCGGCCTGAATCTGGTTGCGGCGCGCCGGTGGGGGATAGACGTAGGCGCCTGCCACCAGCAGACCGGTGATCAGCCCGCCCAGGTGCCCCTGCCAGCTGATCCGGGGGATGGTGAAGGTGAACACCAGATTGATCAGGATGATCGCGGCCACCCAGCCGATGTCCATCCGCAGCCGTTTCCCGACGATCAGCATCGCGCCGAACAAGCCGAAGATCGCTCCCGAAGCGCCGACGGTGGCGGTGTTCAACGGTGCCAGCAGGTAGACCGCGACCGAGCCGCCCAGCGCGCTGAGCAGGTACAACGCGCTGAACCTCGTCCGGCCGAGCAGGCCCTCCAATGGCGGGCCCACCACGTACAGCGCCCACATGTTGAGCAGCAGGTGCATCGGGCCGTAGTGCAGGAACGCCGAAGTCAACAACCGGTAGAACTGCCCATCAGCCACCGCCGGCGACCACAGCACCCACTGGGAGTCCGTCTGACCTGGCGCCATCTGCGCGGCGAAAGCCAACACACTCAGCGCGATCAGCCCGTAGGTGACCACCGGTGACCCCGACGCTCCGCCGATCAGCGGACGCGGACGGCGCACCTTGGTGGTGCCCGCCTGTGCACAGTCCACACAGTGCTGGCCGACGGCGGCGGCGCGCATGCAGTCCGGGCAGATGTAGCGGTCACACCGGGTGCAACGCAGCGCGGTGGCCCGGTCGGGGTGCCGGTAGCAGACGGTCATGACTACACCTTCTCATCGACCCGGCGGTAGGTTTCACGCTGTGACGACTCCGGTACCGCGCAGAGCTCTCAACGACGTGATCACCCGGTTCTGGAGCTGGGCCGCCCCCGCCTACGACACCCAGTACCTGCAACGTTGGGTCTATCGTCCGGCTCAGAGCGAGCTGGTTGCGGCCCTGCGCGCCCGCCAGCCGGCCCGGGTCGCGGATATCGCTTGCGGCACCGGCATTCTCGCCGACCGTATCGAACGCGAACTGAAACCCGAGTCCGTCTACGGCGTGGACATGTCCGCCGGCATGCTCAACGAGGCCCGGGCACGGTCACAGCGGGTGCAGTGGCTGACCGGACCGGCCGAAAGCCTGCCGTTCGGCGACGGGGCGCTCGACGCGGTGGTCAGCAGCTCAGCGTTTCACTTCTTTGACCAGCCGGCCGCGGTCCGGGAGTTCCACCGAGTGCTGGCGCCGGGCGGGATCGCGGCCGTGACGGCATTGAGCCCACGCCACCCCACTCCACTGAATTCGCTGCTGGGGGGCCGGTGGAGTCCGGCGCACCAGCCGACGCCGACGCAGATACGCACGATGTTCGCCGACGCCGGATTCACCGTCGTCGACCAGCGTCGCGTTGCGCGGCCGGCCTGGTCGATGATCGTGTCGGACGTGATCACGGTCGGCGTCAAAGAGTAAAGCCGGTCGCTGACGGCGGCGATCGCCGCTACCCTGGCGTGGTATGAGACCGATGAAGCTGGCCGGTACGGTGGCTGTCGCGCTGGCGATCCCGCTGGCCACGGCCTGGACGGCCAGCGGGATCGCCTGGGCCGAGCCGACTCCCCCGCCCGCGCCCAAGCAGGTGATCGATGCCGACGGCACCTACGCGGTCGGGACGGACATCCTGCCGGGCACCTACCGTTCCGGCGGGCCGCGCGACGGCAATGCCTGCTACTGGCGCCGGGTCAGCGCCGGCAAGATCGTCGACAGCGCGATGACCAAGAAGTCGCAGGTGGTGCTGATCGAGCCGGGCGATACCGCCTTCCGGACAGACCGCTGCCAGCCCTGGCAGTTGACCGAGTGCCCGCCCACCTGCGCACCCGTACCACAGCAGTCGGCGGGCCTGCCCGACATTCTGAAGGGCTTCGTGCCGCAACCCCGGCCGCCCGCCCCCGGTACCGGCGGCTAGCCGCTGGGGACCGTCGGGGGTGCGGCGGTCGCTACTTCTTGGTCAGTTGGTGCGGGCAGTAGGTGTTCGCCGCGACGGCCGCGAACTGCGCCGCGCCGTCGGTGGTGAAGCCGGGATTGCTGGCCTTCAGGTCCGAGATGACCTCCAGGCCCGGTTCGCCCCGGTCCACCAGCCCGCAGACCGTGTGGGCTGCGTCAATGGCCTGACTCGGGCTGTTGTAGGTGATTCCGGTGGCCCGCAGCGACGCCAGAAAGTCCGCATCGTGGTTGCCCCTGGCATCGTCAGCGCCGGTCTGGGCCCCCAGCTCGGGGTCGGCGTGCGCCGGAGCGGCGAAACCGACCAGGGCGACCCCGGCGACCGCGGCAGCCAGTGCCGTCAGCAGTTTCATGGGAGATCTCACCTTCTCTGGTTCGTGGTTGCCTCTACGGTGCTCGGGTCAGCCGAGCGTGGATTGCGGCGCCGCCACCGTCGTGGCGGCGTGCGCGGTGTCCTTGACGGTTTTCTTCAGGTGCACAGCGTGGAAGCCGGGTTTCTTCGACAGCTCCTCAAGCAGGTCGTCCAGGCCGGCCTCGTCAATCTGCCAATGCTGGACCGAATCCTTCTGCTTCTGCAGCTGGGCGATGACCCGGTCGATTTGGACCGGGGCCTGTCCTTTACCGCCTTGACCGCCACCGCGGACATTGGCGCCGTTGATCAGCCGCGAACCCGGAGCGCCCAGGGCGCCGCCGGTCAGGCTGCCCAACGCGGCCGGGCTGAGCATGCCGCCGACTCCGGCCATCGGCGCCGCGCCGAAGCCGGCTGTCGGCAGCGAAGTCGCAGCCAACCGGATCGCCGGGGTGGCGGTGGCCCAGCCCTGCGGCACCGACAGTGCCCCGACCGAGGGCGCGGTGCCCACGCCGGCCGTCACCGCACGGATCATGCCGCCGCCGGCCGGTGGCCTCGTCCCGCCGCTCAATCCGGCGCCCAGTGCGTTCATCCCGTTCCCGCCGAGCCCAGCCCCGAGCCCGGACTTGGGAACATCCGGTAATAGCGACTGCGGCTTGAAGAACGTCTTGAACTGGACCATGCCGAAGTTGGGCCCGCTCAGCACGACGTTGCCGAGACCGGCGAACTTCATCGTCGCCCCGAGGGTGCTGTACAGGCTCTCGTAAATCCCCGCCAGCGCGCCGCCGACCTCGGACGCGTCCCCGGCCGCGGCAATGCCCGGCCCGGCTTGGCCGGCCGGGTTGGTGGCCTGCGGTGGCGGCGCGAGCGGCGTCAACCGGGTGGCGGCC
>JBDTEP010000048.1:0-4811 GCA_039922455.1 Mycobacterium sp.
TCGGCAAGCGGAGCAAAGCCGCCGCCGCGGGCCAGGGTGAAGACAAGAAGGCCAACGTCGATGAGGTGTTGGGTAAGAAGGGCACGGAGTAGCCGATGCGGACCGGTCGCGGCGACGACAGGTGGCGCAGTCGGTGAACGACGACACTCTGCTCGCCGCGCGTGGAGCTCTCGTGGTCGGGGGCAGCCGGGGCATCGGGCGGGCGGTGGCCGAACTGCTTGTGGCGTGCGGCGCCGGGGTGGTGGTGAACGGCCGGGACCCGCAGGCGGTGGACGGCACCGTCGAGGCGATCACCGGTTCGGGCGGACGGGCCGTCGGGCTGGCCGGCGCCGCCAATGTCGAGGCGACCGCCGCGGTGCTCACGCAGGCCTGCCGGGAGGAGTACGGCAGCCTCGACATATTGGTGAACTGCGCCGGCGTCGCCGAACCCGCCGGCTCCTCGATCCTGTCGATATCCGGTGCGGAGTTCTACGACCTGCTCGCCGCTCATCTCGGCACCGCTTTCCACACCTGCCGGGCCGCCGCGCCGATCATGGTCGAGCAAGGCCGCGGATCGATCGTCAACAGCGGTTCAGTGGCGTTCCTGGGTGATTACGGCGGTACCGGATACCCCGCCGGCAAGGGCGCGATCAACGGGTTGACCCTGGCGGTGGCTGCCGAGCTCGCGGAGTACGGCGTGCGCGCCAACGTCGTATGTCCGGGCGCGAAGACGCGACTGTCTACCGGCACCGACTACGAGGAACATGTCCGCGACCTGCACGCCCGGGGTCTGCTGGATGAGTTCACCATGCAGGCGTCGCTGGATCCGGCTCCCGCCGGCTACGTGGCCCCGCTGTACGCCTACCTAGCCAGTGATCTGGCCCGCAGCGTGACGGGATCGGTGTTCCTGGCATCCGGTGGTTTCGTCGGCCGTTTCGACCGTCCTATCCCCGCGGTGCTGGGCTACCGCAATCACCAACGATCTTCACCCTGGTCGGTCGCGGATCTGCACGCCATGGTGGCGGGCGGTTGATCCGTCTCATCTAGGCTGAAGCCTCGTGTGCGGCAGCGACGTGGAGAACGGGGAGCGGGGCCTATGCGCATTCTGGTAATCGGTTCTGGAGCCCGGGAACACGCCCTGCTGCTGGCACTCCGCCGCGATCCACGGGTCGAGTACCTGGTGATCGCCCCCGGCAACGCCGGCACCGCCGCGATAGCCGACCAGCGTGATGTCGACATCACCTCCGGCGAGGCCGTCACCGCCCTGGCGCGCGAGGTGCAGGCCGATCTGGTGGTGATCGGGCCGGAGGTGCCGTTGGTGCTGGGCGTGGCTGATGCGGTGCGCGCCGCCGGTATCGCCTGCTTCGGGCCGTCCCGCGATGCCGCCCGCATCGAAGGTTCCAAGGCGTTCGCCAAGGACGTGATGGCCGCCGCCGGTGTGCGCACCGCCCGCTCGGAGATCGTTGACAGCCCTGCTGACCTGGACGCCGCCCTGAGCCGGTTCGGCCCGGATGCCGGGGAGGCGGCCTGGGTGGTCAAGGACGACGGGCTGGCCGCCGGCAAAGGCGTGGTGGTGACCGCGGACCGTTCGGTGGCGCGGGTGCACGCCGCGGCACTGCTCGATGGCGGGCATCCGGTGCTGCTGGAGTCATATCTGGACGGACCCGAGCTGTCACTGTTCTGTGTGGTCGACGGCGACACCGTGGTACCGCTGCTGCCTGCGCAGGACTTCAAACGCGTCGGTGATGGCGACACCGGCCCCAACACCGGCGGCATGGGCGCCTACGCCCCGCTGCCCTGGTTATCCCGCGAGGCCGCGGCGGGCATCGTCGCCGAACTTGTGGAACCCGTTGCGGCCGAACTGCGCCGACGAGGCAGCCGGTTCGCCGGTCTGCTGTACGCCGGGCTGGCGATGACCTCGACCGGGCCGGCGGTGGTCGAATTCAACTGCCGCTTCGGTGACCCCGAGACCCAGGCCGTGCTGGCGCTGCTGGATTCGCCGCTCGGACAATTGCTGCACGCCGCCGCTACCGGTCGGCTCAGCGAGTTCGGTGCGCTGCGTTGGCGAGACGGCGCGGCGGTGACGGTGGTGCTGGCCGCGGAGAACTACCCGGGCCGGCCCCGGGTCGGCGACACGATCATCGGCGCTGAGGCCGACGGGGTGCTGCACGCCGGCACCACGCGCCGCGACGACGGTGCGGTGGTGTCGTCCGGCGGGCGGGTGCTGTCGGTGGTGGGCACCGGCGCGGATCTGGACGCGGCGCGCGCGGATGCCTACCGGGTTCTGGGTTCGATCCGGTTGCCGGGCAGTCATTTCCGCACCGATATCGCGCTGGCGGCCACCGAGGGGAAGATTCGGGTCTAACCGGCCACACCAGCGCCTAGGCGGTCAGTAGCGGGGCGATCCAGGTCAACTCGGCGGGTAGCTGGAAACTCCAGAACGAGCCGTCATGCCCGCCGGGCGAGAAGCCGCCGGCCGGTGGATTGGGCAGCTGGGCGATGAATGCCCGCGTCGCCGCGTAGAACGGGTCATCGTTTCCGCAGTCCACCCGGATCGGGATCGACCCCAGCGCCGGCATCCCGAACACCGAGTTGGCCGCGAAGTCCGTCGCGCCGTCGAACGCCCCCGGTGCCGTCGCGCCCGGCGACAGCCACAGCGCGGGGCTCACCGCGCAGATCGCTGCCGTCCGGCGCGGGCCCAGTCGGCCGCCCAACAGCAGTGCGCCATAGCCGCCCATGGACCAGCCGATGAACGCCACCCGGGAGGTATCCAGACCCTGATCGGCCAGCAACGGCAGCAACTCGTCGGTCACCATCGCGCCGGAATCCTCCCCGGAGGCGCGCCCATGCCAGTAGCTGCCGCCGCCGTCAACGGCCACCACCGCGAACGGCGGTAGCCCGGCGCCCACCGCCTCGGCCAGGCCCTGCTCCACCCCGCCGGCCATCACCGTCGCGGCGTCACTGCCCTTGCCGTGCAGCGCGATCAGCGGACGCAGTGCCCCGGTTTGGCCCGGAGGCCGGGCGATCGCCCAATTGGTGGTGATCCCGCCGCGGGCCGCCGAGTCGAACGAGCCCGTCGCCATCGTCGGGGTGGCCTGCGCCGGTCGAGCCCCGATCAGCGAGCCCACGCCCACCGCGCCCGCGACCGCCCCGAGACGCAGCACCGCCCGTCGACTCAACCCTGGCATGGCGGTCATCATGCCAGCCCGCGTTGTTTGTCTTAAAAGGCGCAAACCGATGATGGAGCGATACCAGTGCTGGCACCATCTCAGGCGTGATGACAGCGGTCACGCCCAAGGGCGAACGCCGGCGGTATGCACTGATCAGTGCTGCCGCCGAGTTGCTGCGTGAGGGCGGGTTCGAGGCGGTGCGGCATCGCGCGGTGGCGCAGCGGGCCGGCCTGCCGTTGGCATCGACTACCTATTACTTCTCCTCGCTGGACGACCTGATCGCCAGCGCCGTGGACCACATCGGGATGTTGGAGGTCGCCCAGCTGCGGGCCCGCATCGCCGGGGTGTCCCGGCGTCGGCGTACCGCCGAGACGACGGCGGACATGTTGGTGGACCTGCTGGTGGGGGAGGAAGACGGCCCGCAGGTCGCCGAGCAGCTCATCTCCCGATACGAGCGCTACATCGTCTGTGCTCGCCAGCCCGGGCTGCGGGAAATCCAGCGCCGCATCCTGCACCAACGGTCCGGCGCCGTCGCCGAAGCCTTCGAACGTTCCGGGCGAATCACCCGGGTCGAGATGGCATATGCCCTGGTGTGCATCGTCGACGGCGCGGTGATGGCGGCCCTGGTCGACGACCGGCAGGGGCCGCGGGTGGTGGCCCGGGCCGCGGTAATCGACGTCATCGACATGCTCGCGCCGCTGGACCAACGCGCGGTGTCGGCCTGAGAAGTTCACACGGTATGCTGCGGCGACCCCTCTGTCGCTGCATTGCCACTGGCGGGTAGCCGGGGGAGAAAAAGCCTACGAAATGTGAATGCGGAGAGCTACGTGATTATCGGTGTCCTATCCGAGGCGCAGCCCGGTGAGACGCGTGTGTCGGCCACGCCGGCGACGGTCGCTGCGTTGACCAAGCTCGGTTACGACGTAGTGGTGGACGGGGGAGCCGGAGTCGCATCGTCCTTCGCCGACGAGGCGTACGTCGAGGCCGGCGCGACGATCGGCGACGCTTGCGCCGCCGACATCGTGTTCGGGGTCAACGCCCCGTCCACCGGCCAACTGGACGCGATGAAGCCCGGCGCGACATTGGTCAGCCTGCTGTCGCCGGCATTGCGGCCCGAGCTGGTGGAAGACTTGGCCCGCCGACCCATCACGGCGCTGGCGATGGATGCGGTGCCCCGGATCTCGCGGGCGCAGTCACTGGACGTGCTGAGTTCGATGGCCAACATCGCCGGCTACCGCGCCGTGGTGGAGGCAGCCCACGTCTTCGGCCGGTTCTTCACCGGCCAGGTGACCGCCGCCGGCAAGGTTCCGCCGGCCAAGGTGCTGGTGGTGGGCGCCGGGGTGGCCGGTCTGGCCGCGATCGGCGCGGCCGGCAGCCTGGGGGCGATCGTGCGGGCCACCGACCCGCGTCCGGAGGTGGCCGATCAGGTCCGCTCGCTCGGTGGCGAGTACCTGTCGATCGAGTCGGTGGAGACCGAGGTGTCAGCCACCGGCTACGCCAAAGAGATGAGCGACGACTACAAGGCCCGCGAGGCGCAGCTCTACGCCGACCAGTGCGCCGACGTCGACATCATCGTCACCACCGCGCTCATCCCGGGTAAACCCGCGCCGCGGATCATCACCGCCGACATGGTGGCATCGATGAAGTCGGGCAGCGTGATCG
>JBDTEP010000049.1:0-41051 GCA_039922455.1 Mycobacterium sp.
TTCACCGAAGATCCGGTACATCAGCCCGCGATTGGTGCGCTCTTGGGTTTCCAACCGGTCGGCGATCTCGACCCGAAAGTCATTGCCCACCAGATCCGAGGGGGTCTCGCGTAGCACCAGGTGGGCGGTATCAATGGCCTCGAGAGCCGCGCAGATCCGCTCCCGTGCTGCGACCGCACCCACACCTGTTGCCATACCCCGACGTTAAAAACCACCCCCGACAGCATCGCCGAACCGGGCATCGCCGAACAGTCAACCTGTGGATGAAACCGCAACTGTGGACAACCAGGCGCACTCAGGCGTCTTCCAGCAGCTCCGGGGTGACCGCGGACTCGGTGTCGGGGATGCCGTCCTGCTTAGCCTTGCGGTCGGCCATCGACAGCAGCCGTCGAATCCGTCCGGCCACCGCGTCTTTGGTCATCGCCGGCTCGGCCAACCGGCCCAGTTCCTCCAGAGACGCCTGCCGATGCGCAACGCGCAGCTGGCCGGCTGAGGCCAGATGATCGGGCACGGTGTCGCCGAGGATTGCCAGCGCACGTTCCACCCGCGCGGCCGCAGCCACCGCGGCCCGCGCCGAGCGCCGCAGGTTGGCGTCGTCGAAGTTGGCCAACCGGTTTGCGGTCGCCCGCACCTCGCGGCGGATCCGGCGCTCCTCCCAGACCAGCCGGGTGTCCTGGGCACCCATCCGGGTCAGCAGCGCACCGATCGCCTCGCCGTCACGCACCACCACCCGGTCGGCGCCACGTACCTCGCGGGCCTTGGCGCTGACCCCGAGCCGCCGCGCCGCGCCGACCAGCGCCAGGGCCGCCTCCGGACCCGGGCAGCCGACCTCCAGTGCCGAGGACCGGCCGGGTTCGGTGAGCGATCCGTGTGCCAAAAATGCTCCGCGCCAAGCGGCTTCGGCGTCGGCGACGGTACCCCCGACGACCTGGGTGGGCAGGCCGCGCACTGGGCGGCCGCGCAGATCCAGCAACCCGGTCTGGCGGGCCAGCGCCTCACCGTCCTTGGTGACCCGCAGCACGTAGCGGGTGGTCTTGCGCATCCCGCTGGCTGTCAGCACATGCACGATCGCGTTGTAGCCGTACAGATCGAAGATGTCCTTGCGCAGCCGGCGCGCGATGACACCCAATTCCACCTCGGCTTCGACCACGACCCGGCCGGCCACGATGTGCAGCCCGCCGGCGAAGCGCAGCAACGCCGCCACCTCGGCACGGCGCGCGCTGACCGAGCTGATCACGAGACGGCTCAGTTCGTCCTTGACTTCAGCCGTCATCGCCACGACTTGTCACCTCCCGGTCCGAGCCCGCTCGGTCCAATCACGCCGGCTTGCCGGCCCCCGCCCTCAGCTAGCGGCACGACCGGTGTCGGGACCGTCAGCGGCGAAGCGCCAACGTCCCGAACCCCGTCCAGCACCGCCGCCAACTTTCCTGGGTCATGTAAAGGTGTACCAGGTCTGGCCACGTCGACGAACCGAACCTCGGCCGCGAGCAAGGTGGCGACACGACGCAACTGCTCGCGTTCCCGCTCACTGGGCACCCGTTCGGCGTCGATGATGATGTGGTCGACAGTGAAATCGGGGGCATGCTGGACCAGTACCTGCAGGTGCCGTTCCACCGAGAAACCCGCGGTCTCCCCCGGCTCGGCCACCAGATTGAGCACCAAGGCGCGCCGGGCATTAGTGGCCTGCAGCGCCGACGCCAGCCCCGGTACCAGCAGGTGCGGAATCACGCTGGTGAACCACGATCCCGGGCCGAGCACCACCAGGTCCGCGGACATGATGGCGTCGACGGCCTGGCGGGTTGCCGGCGGGTTGCCGGGCAGCAGCCGCACCCGACGCACCTTTCCCGGTGTGGTCGCGATCGCCACCTGACCCCGGATCAGCCGAGGCAGTCGCGGGTCGGCGTCGAGTCCGGATACGTCGGCTTCGATCTGCAGCGCGATCGGGCACATCGGCAGCACCCGCCCTCTGACGCCCAATATCCGGCCCAGCTCGTCGAGCGCGGCCACCGGGTCGGCCAGCACCTCATTGAGGCCGGCCAGCAGCAGATTGCCGATAGGATGCCCGGCCAGCGCACCGGTACCGCCGAACCGGTGCTGCAGGATGGTCGCCCACAACCGCCCAGCCGGGCTGTCGGAGGCCAACGCCGCCAGTGCCATTCGCAGGTCCCCCGGCGGCACCACGTCCAATTCGCCGCGCAACCGGCCCGACGAACCACCGTCGTCGGCGACGGTGACCACCGCGGTGACATGCGGGGTCAGCCGGCGGGCGGCCGACAGGGTCGCGTACAGACCGTGCCCGCCGCCGAGCGCGACGATGCTCGGGTTGCCGTTTGCGGGCTCAACACTCATTCACGGCCCAGATCCCGGTGCAGCACCCGCACCGACAGCTCGTCGTTGTTGTCCTCGCTGTCCAACAGCCGCGCCAGAGCCTCGGCGATGGCGACACTGCGGTGTTTGCCGCCGGTGCACCCGATGGCCACGGTCATGTATCGCTTTCCCTCTCGTCGATAGCCCCCGACCACCAAGGACAGCAGCCGATGGTAGCCGCTAAGGAACTCGTCGGCGCCCGACTGACTCAGTACGTAGTCGCGCACCGCCGGGTGCTGACCAGTGTGCGGGCGCAGGTCGTCAACCCAGTGCGGGTTGGGCAGGAACCGCACATCCATCACCATGTCGGCGTCCATCGGCAGTCCGTATTTGAAGCCAAAGGACTCGACCGTGATGGACGTGGGCGCGCTGACGGCATCGCCGCCGAACATGTCCTCGATGCTCTCGCGTAGCTCGCGCACGCTCAGCACCGAGGTGTCGATGACCAGATCGGCGCCGGCCCGTACCGGGGCCAGCATGTGCCGCTCGGCGGCGATCCCCTCGGTGAGCGTCTGCTGACCCTGCAATGGGTGACTGCGGCGGTTGTGCTCGTAGCGGCGGATCAGTGCCTCGTCGGAGGCGTCCATGAACAGCACCCGCGGGTTGATGCCGCGGGTCGCCAATTCGGAGCGCACCGAGTCGAGGTCCCCGGTGAACCCGGCCGAGCGCACATCCATCACCACCGCCAGTTGGGTGATCCGCGATCCCGCCGCCAACCCCAGGTCCACCATCCGGGCGATCAGCTCCGGCGGCAGATTGTCGGCGACGTACCAACCCAGGTCCTCGAGCACTTTGGCCGCAGTTCCGCGCCCCGCGCCGGACAGTCCGGTCACCAGCACGACGTCGATGCCGGCACCGTCTCCGGGGCCGGCGACGTCGCGCTCCCGCACGCCCTTCGGTGCTTCCGTGGTCATCCCGACATCCGTTGCTGTTGTGCGGCGCCCGGTGCGCCGTCGGCTCCCAGCGCCTCGAGTACGGCCGCGGCGGTCGCCGCGCCTATCCCCGGGATCGAGGTGAGCTCCTCGACGGTAGCGTTTTTCAGCCGTGCCACCGAGCCGAAATGCGAGATCAGCACCTTCCGCCGGTGCTCACCGAGGCCGGGCACCGCGTCCAGCACCGACGCCGTCATCCGCCTGGATCTTTTGCTGCGATGGTAGGTGATGGCAAACCGGTGCGCTTCGTCGCGGATCCGCTGCAACAGATACAGGCCTTCGCTCTGCCGCGGCATGATGATGGGATCCGGCTCGGACGGCACCCACACCTCCTCCAGGCGCTTGGCCAGGCCGATGGTGGCCACATCGGTGATGCCGAGTTCGGCGAGCACCGCGGCGGCCGCGTTGACCTGCGCAGCACCGCCGTCCACCACGTAAAGGTTCGGCGGGTAAGCGAACTTACGTGACTTACCCTCGGGAGCAAGCACTTCGGTGTCCAGATGCCGACGGAACCGGCGGCGGGTCAACTCGGCGATGGAAGCCACGTCGTCGGAGCGGCCCTCGCCGGCGGCCTCCCGGATCGCGAAGTGGCGGTAATCCGATTTACGGGGCAATCCGTCCTCGAACACCACCAGTGAACCGACCACGTCCGTGCCCTGCACATGGCTGATGTCGACGCATTCGATACGCAGCGGAGCCTCGGCGAGCCCCAACGTCTCCTGAATATTCTGCAGCGCAGCGGATCTGGCCGTGAAGTCCCCAGCCCGCTTCAATTTGTGTTGCTGCAGAGCATCTTTGGCGTTCCGTTCGACGGTCTCGGCCAGTGCACGCTTGTCACCGCGCATCGGCACCCGCAGCGACACCCGCGAGCCCCGCAGGTCGCACAGCCAGCTGGTCAACTGGTCGACGTTGGCCGGCAGGCAGGGCACCAGCACCTCCCGCGGCACCGGGTTGGCCGGCTCGTCTGCGGCCCCCTCCAGTTCGGCCTGATCACCGTAGTACTGGGTGACGAACTGCTCGACCAGCCGCGCCAGGGAGCTCTCTTCGTCACCGGGGTCGCCGGGCTTTTCAACGATCCAGCCGCGCTGCCCGCGAACCCGGCCGCCGCGCACGTGAAACACCTGCACCGCCGCCTCCAACTCGTCGTCGGCGAATGCCACTACGTCGGCATCAGTGCCGTCGCCGAGCACCACGGCCTGCTTTTCCAGGGCCCGTTTCAGCGCCGCGACGTCGTCACGCAGCCGCGCGGCCCGTTCGAAGTCCAGCTCACCGGAGGCGGCCAGCATCTGCTGTTCGAGGCTGCGGACCAGCCGGTCGGTCTTGCCGGCCAAAAAGTCACAGAAGTCGTCCACGATCCGCCGGTGCTCCTCGGCGCTGACCCGCCCGACGCACGGTGCCGAGCATTTGCCGATGTAGCCCAGCAGGCAGGGCCGCCCGATCTGCTGGTGGCGCTTGAGCACCCCGACCGAACAGGTCCGCGCCGGAAACACCCGCAGCAGCAGGTCCAGGGTTTCGCGGATCGCCCAGGCGTGCGAGTAGGGCCCGAAATACCGGACCCCCTTGCGCCGCGGCCCGCGGTAGACCATCAGCCGCGGGTACTCCTCGTTGAGCGTGACCGCCAGCACCGGATAGGTCTTGTCATCGCGGTAGCGGACGTTGAACCGGGGGTCGAACTCCTTGATCCAGTTGTACTCCAGCTGCAGCGCCTCAACCTCGGTGTTGACCACCGTCCACTCCACCTTGGCGGCGGTGGTCACCATCTGGCGGGTACGGGGGTGCAGGCCGGCGATGTCGGCGAAGTACGACGTCAGCCGCGACCGCAGGCTTTTCGCCTTGCCCACGTAGATGACCCGGCCGTGCTGGTCGACGAACCGGTAGACGCCGGGCTCGACGGGAATGGACCCGGGCGCCGGGCGATAGGTCGCAGGGTCTGGCACAGCTACCAGGCTAGCGACGATCGCAAGCGCGACGGAGTCGGGCGCTGCGGGTCGTCGCCATCGAGTCCCGACGATCGCAAGCGCGACGGAGTCGGGCGCTGCGGGTCGTCGCCATGGGGCTAGTCGGGCGGCTGGTCACCCGGCCGATAGCGCGCCATCAGGGTCCGTACCGCCCGCATGGCCGCCACGGCGTCCTCCTTGTCGATGGATTGAATCGCCACCAGCGGAAGGTATTCGTCGTCGGGCAACTCCAACCGGGCCCAGCGCTTGCCCAGCGGGAAGGACACGTCGACCACCTGCGACCACGGGATTAACCGGTCGGCGAGCACAGTGCGGACCGACATCCCGGCCGGGCCCACCCGTAGCCGGGCACGCGTCACCGACAGCATCGCACCGGCCACGATGACGCCCAGCATCACGACCGCCACCCGGTCGTAGGTGCGGAAGATCACTCCGCTGGCGCGGATCGTCAGCAGCAGGCTGACAACCACGTGAATCGTCACGATCAGGACGGCCGCGATCCAGGCGCCGTAACGCATCATTCGTGGGCGCACCTGCAAATCCCACTGCCCGGATCCGGACGGCGTCGTCATGGCGCGGCGCGCAGATTGCGCAGCGTCAGTGCCGTACTCAGCGCGGCGGCGGCCGCCTGGGCGCCCTTGTCCTCGGCTGAGTCGGGCAATCCGGCGCGATCCAGCGCCTGCTGCTCGTCGTCGGTGGTGAGGACACCGTTGGCCACCGGCGTCGCTGCGTCCAGTGACACCCGGGTCAGCCCCTGGGTCACCGCGTCGCACACGTAGTCGAAATGTGGTGTGCCACCGCGGATCACCACACCCAACGCGACTACCGCGTCATGGTTGCGGGCCACCTCCTGGGCCACCACCGGGATCTCGATCGCCCCGAGCACCCGCACCACTGTCGGCTCGGTGACACCCGCGTCGGCGGCCACCTTGCGGGCACCGGCCAACAGGGCGTCACAAATGCGGGTGTGCCAGGTGCTGGCTACGATCGCCAGGCGCACGCCGGCGGCGTCGAGCGCCGGCATCTCCGGCACTCCTGCTGCTGGACTCATTTCACAGCGCTCCGCCGAACTCGCCGGGCAGTTGAAGCGACTCGTCGTAGTCCTCCAAGCCGGTCAGGTCGTGGCCCATCCGGTCACGCTTGGTCATCAGGTAGCGGATGTTCTCGGCGTTGGCGCGCACCGGCAGCGGCACCCGCTCGATGATGTGCAGCCCGTAGCCATCCAACCCGACCCGCTTCGCCGGGTTGTTGGTGAGCAGACGCATCGAGCGGACCCCCAGGTCCGCCAGAATTTGCGCTCCGATGCCGTAGTCCCGTGCATCGGCAGGCAACCCAAGCTTGAGGTTGGCGTCGACGGTGTCGTCGCCGGCGTCCTGCAATTGGTAGGCCTGCAACTTGTGCAGCAGCCCGATACCGCGACCCTCGTGACCGCGCATGTAGAGCACCACCCCGCGGCCCTCGTGTGCCACCATCGCCAGCGCCGCGTCCAGCTGCGGCCCGCAGTCACAGCGCCGGGAACCGAACACGTCGCCGGTCAGGCACTCCGAGTGCACCCGGACCAGCACGTCCTCGCCGCTGCTGTGCGGTCCGGCGATCTCGCCCCGGACCAGCGCGACGTGCTCGACGTCCTCATAGATGCTGGTGTAGCCGACTGCCCGGAACTCGCCGTGCCGGGTCGGGATCCGCGCCTCGGCAACCCGCTCGACGTGCTTCTCGTGCTTACGGCGCCACTCGATCATGTCGGCGATCGAGATAAGTGCCAGACCGTGCTCGTCTGCGAAGATCCGCAGCTCGTCGGTCTGGGCCATCGCGCCCTCGTCCTTTTGGCTGACGATCTCGCAGATCGCGCCGGCCGGCTGCAGGCCGGCCATCCGGGCCAGATCCACGGCGGCCTCGGTGTGGCCCGGCCGGCGCAACACGCCGCCGTCCTTGGCGCGCAACGGCACCACGTGACCTGGCCGGGTGAATTCGTCGGCGGCACTGCCCGGATCGGCGAGCAGGCGCATCGTCGTCGCCCGATCAGAAGCTGAAATCCCGGTGCCCACATTATTTTTCGCGTCAACGGTGACGGTGTATGCGGTGCCGTGCTTGTCCTGGTTCACCGCGTACATCGGCAGCAGGCCCAGCCGGTCGCAGACGGCGCCGTCCAGCGGCACGCACAGATACCCGGAGGTGTAGCGGACCATGAATGCCACCAGCTCGGGGGTGGCCTTCTCGGCGGCGAAGATCAGATCGCCTTCGTTCTCCCGGTCCTCGTCATCGATGACGACGACAGCTTTGCCCGCCGCGATGTCGGCAACCGCCCGCTCGACGGTGTCCAACTTCGTCATCTGCGCCACCTTGAGTTCGCTGTCAGGGGGCGCCCGGTCGGCACAACCCGCTCGTCCAGTATGAACCACCTGCGCGCCACGGTTTGCCCCGCGACTCACTGCGCAGGATTTGCCACCAGGCGCTCGACATACTTGGCAATCACGTCCACCTCGAGATTGACCAGCGTGCCGACCGGCGCCCGCCCCAGCGTGGTCAACTCCAGCGTGGTCGGAATCAACGACACCTCGAAAAAGTGTTCTGAATCACAACCCAACCCGGACACGGTCAGTGAGATCCCATCGACGGTGATCGAGCCCTTGTGCACCACATAGCGCGCCAGCGGCGACGGCAGTTCGACCCGCACCACTTCCCAGTGCTCGGCGGGGGTCCGGGCTACCACATTCCCGGTGCCATCGACGTGGCCCTGCACGATGTGTCCGCCGAGGCGGCTACCCAGCGCGGCCGCCCGCTCCAGGTTGACCCGGCCGCCCACCTGCAGCTTGTCCAGGCTCGACCGGTCCAGCGTCTCCCGCATCACGTCGGCGGAGAACCGGCCGCCGGGCAGCACCTCGACCACGGTCAGGCACACCCCGTTGACGGCGATCGAATCACCGTGACGGGCATCGGAAGTAACGGTGGGTCCCTCGATGACCAGGCGCGCGGCATCGGCCAGCTCATCACGGCTGACCAGCTCGCCCAGTTCTTCGACGATTCCGGTGAACATCACATCAGGCTAGCGACGATCGCAAGCGCGACGAAGTCGGGCGTAGCGGATCGTCGCCATCGAGCCAGCGACGATCGCAAGCGCGACGAAGTCGGGCGTAGCGGATCGTCGCCAGGGGGCTATGTCCACGCTGGACCACCTCGATCGCACGGCCTATATATACGATGTCCTCCATGCGCAGACTTCTCATCGCCCTGGCCACCGCGACCACCGCCGCCGCCCTGTTCGCCGGCTGCTCATCGGGCAAGGACACCGGCGGCCCGCTGCCCGACGCGACGACGCTGGTCAAGGAGTCTGCCACCACCACAGCCGAACTCCAGAGCGCGCACCTGGCGCTGTCGGTGACCGGCCAGATCAAGAACCTCCCGGTCAAGACCCTTGAGGGCGATCTGACCAACCAGCCGACCACCGCGGCCAAGGGCAACGCGACGATCACGATGCTGGGCTCGGACGTCGACGCCAAGTTCGTCGTGATCGAAGGCGACCTCTACGCATCGATCACCGGCGACGCCTACGACAACTACGGCTCCGCTGACAAGATCTACGACGTGGCCGCCATCTTGAGCCCGGACAAGGGGCTGGCCAACCTGCTGGCCACCCTGACCGACGCCAAGGCGCAGGGTCGCGACACCCTCAACGGCCAGAAGGCGATCCGGGTCACCGGCGAGGTGCCCGCGGACCAGGTGAACAAGCTGGCGCCGCAGCTCAAGGCCACCGCCCCGACGTCGTGCACGGTCTGGATCCAGGAGGACGGTGACCACCAGTTGGTTCAGGCCAAGCTCGACCCCAGTGCGGGCAACTCGATCCAGATGACGCTGTCGAATTGGAACGTCCCGGTGACAGTTGAGAAGCCGGCCGGAGCGTGATGCGGGTAAACCGCCGACTAGCGATCAGCGCAGGCAGCCTCGCTGTCCTGCTCGGCGCCCTCGACACCTATGTCGTGGTCACGATCATGCGCGACATCATGGCACCGCAACCGGCCGGCATCGGGATTCCGATCAACAAGATCCAGCAGATCACCCCGATCATCACCTGCTACCTGCTCGGCTACATCGCCGCGATGCCACTGCTGGGCCGCGCCTCCGACCGGTTCGGGCGCAAACTGCTGTTGCAGGTCAGTCTGGTCACGTTCGCGGTCGGATCGGTAGTAACCGCACTGGCGCCCGATCTGACGACACTGGTGGTCGGCCGCACTATTCAGGGCGTGGCCAGCGGCGCACTGTTGCCGGTGACGCTGGCGCTGGGTGCCGACCTGTGGGCGGCCCGCAACCGCGCCACCGTGCTCGGCGGGATCGGCGCCGCCCAGGAGTTGGGCAGCGTGCTCGGCCCGCTGTACGGCATCTTCATCGTCTGGCTGTTGCGCGACTGGCGCGACGTGTTCTGGATCAACGTGCCGCTGACCGTGATCGCGATGTTGATGATCCACTTCAGCATGCCGTCGCGGGCCGACTCCGCAAAAGATGGGAAGCCGGCCGAACGCGTCGACGTCATCGGCGGGCTGCTGCTGGCGGTCGTGTTGGGCTTGGTCGTCGTCGGCCTCTACAACCCGGAGCCCAACGCCAAACAGGCCCTGCCCAGCTGGGGACTGCCGGTGCTCGGGGCCGCCCTGGTGGCCACGCTGCTGTTCGCGGTCTGGGAGCGGTTCGCCCGCACCAAGCTGATCGACCCCGCCGGCGCGCGGTTCGGACCGTTCCTGGCCGCGCTGGGCGCCTCGGTGTGCGCGGGTGCGGCGCTGATGGTGACACTCGTCGACGTCGAACTGTTCGGGCAGGGTGTGCTGGGTATGACCCAGAACGAGGCGGCTGTGTTGCTGCTGCGCTTCCTGATCGCGCTGCCGATCGGAGCCTTGGCCGGCGGCTGGATCGCGACCCGGGTCGGCGACCGGTCGGTGACGTTCGTCGGCCTGCTGATCGCGGCCGGCGGCTACTTGCTGATCTCGAAGTGGCCGGTCGATTTGCTCGCTTACCGACACAACTTTTTCGGCCTGTTCAGCCTGCCGGCCCTCGACACCGACCTGGCTCTGGCCGGGATCGGGCTGGGCCTGGTGATCGGGCCGCTGACCTCCGCGGCACTGCGGGCGGTGCCGCCGACCGAACACGGTATCGCCGCGTCCGGTGTGGTGGTCGCGCGGATGACAGGCATGTTGGTCGGGATGGCCGGGTTGAGCGCATGGGGGCTGTACCGGTTCAACCAGATCCTGGCCGGCCTGCCCAAGTCGAGCGGTGGCAGCCTGATCGAGAAGCTGCACGTGACGGCAGAGAACTCCCGACTGGCGTTCGCGGCGATGTACGGCGAGATCTTCGGGATTACCGCCGTCGTCTGTGTGGTGGGTGCACTGCTCGGCCTGTTCATCGGCAGCAACGCCACGTCTGCCGAGGACCCCGACGCCGCCCCGTCGGCGAAGGTGCGTGTCCCCGAGCGACACGCCGGGTAGAAAAGCGGGATCGCGCACGCTCGCGTGCGGGTGGGGGTCCCCCCGCTTGCGGGGGCGTACCCCCAGCTCGCGCGGGAACACCCGTCAGTTCGGGACCAGGGACAACAGCAGATCCGGGCCGATCGGATTCACCGTGTCGTACCGCCAGCGCAACGCCCGGCCGATGCTGGGCACCCCGACGTCGTCGACGGCGGTGACCGGCCCACCCAGCAGGATCGGCGCCACATAGGCCAGGATGCGATCAATCGCCCCGGCCCGCAGGAACGCTCCGGCCAGCGTGGGTCCGCCCTCGACCAGCACGTCGACGCGGTCCGACAGCGCGCGCAGCACCTCGGCCGGGTCGTGGGTGCGGATCACCATGGTGCGCGAGTCGTCGTTGAGCACGTGCGCGTCCGCCGAGATCTCGCGCTCCCCCACCACCACCCGCAGCGGCTGCCGGGCTGCGAGGGTGCCATCGGGTAACCGGGCGGTCAAGGTCGGGTCGTCCACGAGCACCGTGCCGGTGCCGACCACGATGGCATCAGCGGCGGCCCGGCGGCGGTGCAGGTCCGCCCGGGCTGCCTCGCTGGTGATCCATTGACTGGATCCGTCGGCGGCCGCACTGCGGCCATCGATGCTGGTGGCGTACTTCCAGGTGACGTGCGGCCGGCCGGTGCGCTGCTTGTGCAGCCATTCCCGCAGCGGGCCGGCAGCCACCGCGCCGGCCTGAACGCCCTTGAGCACGTCGACCCCTGCCGCGGCCAGTCGGGCCGCACCGCCGGCCGCGGCCGGGTTGGGGTCGGTCACCGCGTACACCACCCGCGCCACGCCGGCGGCCAACAGCGCATCGGTGCACGGCGGGGTCCTGCCGTGGTGGTTGCACGGCTCCAGGGTGACCACCGCGGTACCACCGGCAGCCAAACCGGCAGCCCGGCGCAGCGCCACCACCTCGGCGTGCGCATGTCCGACCGGTTGGGTTCCACCGACACCCACCACCCGGTGCTCACGATCCAAGATGACCGCGCCCACCGGGGGATTCGGGTAGGTGGCGCCTTTGACCCTGGCGGCCTGCTCGATGGCCAGCAGCATCGCGGCGTCGTGATCCAGCGCCGGATTGGCGCTCATAACGACAGATGCGGTGAGGCGGCAGCCGCCTGACGGCGCAGCGCCTCCACCGCCGCGGCAGGATCGGCGGCGTTGTAGACAGCCGACCCGGCGACGAAGCAGTCCACCCCGGCTTCGGCGGCCTGCTCGACGGTGTCGGCGTTGATGCCGCCGTCGATCTCCACCAGGATGCTCAATTCCCCCGCGTCGACCAGCTTGCGCACCGCACGGACCTTGCCCAGCACCTCGGGGATGAAGGACTGTCCACCGAAGCCCGGCTCCACCGACATCACCAGCAGGGTGTCGAAGTCCCGCAGGATCTCCAGGTAGGGATCCAACGGCGTACCCGGTTTGATGCTGAGCCCGGCTTTGGCGCCGGCAGCGCGGATGTCGCGGGCCACCGCGACCGGGTTGTCGGTGGCCTCGGCATGGATCGTGACGTTGTAGGCGCCCGCCTCGGCGTACGGCGGGGCCCAGCGACCCGGGTCCTCGATCATCAGATGGCAGTCCATCGGGATGTCGGTGACCGCCAGCAGGCTCTGCACCACCGGCAGGCCGAAGGTCAGGTTGGGCACGAAGTGGGCGTCCATGACGTCGACGTGCAGCCAGTCCGCCCCCTTGACGGCGGCAACCTCATCGGCGAGGCGGGCGAAATCCGCAGACAGGATCGACGGCGCAATCATGGGTCGTGACACGAGGCTCAGCCTACTTGCAGCGCGGCGGCGAACATGGCGTCGGTGCCGTGCCGGTGCGGCCACAGCTGCACGTACGGTCCGTCCCCAAGCGCGTTGGTGGGCGCGAACAGCGGCCGGGTGTCCAGCGCCCGCACCGGGTGCCGTCGCAGCGCGTCGGCGACCACACCCACCGTTTCCGACAGGTGCGGCGAGCACGTCGCGTACAGCACCACGCCGCCGGGCCGGGTCAGCGCGATCGCCGCCGCCAGCAGTTCGCGCTGCAGCTTCGCCAGGACCGGGATGTCGGCGGGTTGACGGCGCCAACGCGCTTCCGGGCGACGCCGCAGTGCACCCAGACCGGTGCACGGTACGTCAACCAGCACCCGGTCGAACCCGGGCTCCAGGCCGGACTCGCGGCCGTCGGCGATCAGCAACTCCACCTCCAGACCGCGGGTGTTCTCGGCGACCAGGGCGGCACGATGCGGCGCCTGCTCCACTGCGGTCAGCCGCGCCCCGGTCTCGGCTGCCAGAGCGGCCAGCAGGGCTGTCTTGCCGCCCGGTCCGGCACACAGATCCAGCCATCGCCCGGTGTCGCCGTCCACCGGAGCCAACGTCAGGGCGCGGGCCACCAGCTGACTGCCCTCGTCTTGGACCAGGGCCTGATTCTCACGCACCGGCTCGAGCTGCCCGGGGTCGCCGCCCGACAGATACACCGCGTACGGCGAGTACCGGCCGACGGTGCCGTCCACGGCGGCGGCCAGTTCGGCGGCGGTCAGTGCGCCGGGCCGCGCGGCCAGATGCACCCGAGGACGCTCGTCGCCGCTGGCCAGCACCGCGTCGAGTTCGCCGGCCGCGGCCCCCAGCGCATCAGCGAACGCCTGCGCGATCCAGCGCGGGTGCGCATGGGTGAACGCCGCGTGGCCGATCGGGTCGGTGGCCGCGTCCGGGGCGAGCTCTGCGGTCCAGGACGCCTCGTCGCGGCGGCTGATGGTGCGCAGCACGCCATTGACGAATCCCGCTCGCACCGAGTCGAATTCGATGCCGGCCTGCTCGACGGTGGTGGACACCGCCGCGTGCGGCTCAACGCGGGTGCGCAGCAGCTGGTAGCTACCCAACCGCAGCAGGTCCAGCAGCACCGGGTCGATCGCATCTGTTGAGCGCTGCGCCGCCGCGGCGATGATCGCGTCGAGCAGCCCACGAACCCGGCAGGTGCCGTAGGTCAGTTCGGTGGCGAATGCGGCGTCCCGGCCGGTGATGTCCCGTTCCCGCAGCATCGCCGGCAGCGCCAGGTTGGCGTAGGCGTCGCGTTCGGAGACGGCGCGCAGCACGTCGAACGCGGCCTGCCGCGCCGGGTCCAGCGGTTTGCGGTGCGGCCTGCGCTGAGGGGGTTGATTGCGAGCGGGCGGCCGACGCGGTGGTTGATTCATGACGCACGCACTCCTGTGTCCAGCCGGGCGCCGCGCGCCCAGTCCGCGGCGTTCATGGGTCTCTTCCCGGGCGGCTGAATTTGGCCGAGCCGCACCGGGTCCGAGCCGGTGCCGATCCAGACATGGCGGCGGTCAACGTGAATTTCACCGGGCTGCAGCGTCTTTGGTGCATCGTCGGCGATGAGCACCGCACCGAGTTTGAGCCGGACATCGCCGATCAAGGTCCAGGCACCCGGATGCGGGGTGACCGCGCGGATTCGCCGTTCAATCGCCTGAGCGGGCAGCTCCCAACACACTTGCGCCTCCTCGACGGTGATCTTCGGCGCGTAACTGACACCATCGTCCGATTGCGGCACCGGGGTCAGGGCGCCGTCGGCGATCCCGTCGAGGGTGGCCACCAGCAACTCGGCGCCGCAGACCGCCAGACGACCCAACAGTTCGCCTGCGGTGTCGTCCGCTCGGATCCTCTCGGTGGCGACCCCGTAAACCGGCCCGGAATCGAGCTCCGGTTCGATCTGGAAGGTGGTGGCACCGGTCACGGCGTCTCCGGCGGCAATCGCGGCCTGTACCGGGGCGGCGCCGCGCCAGGCTGGCAGCAGCGAGAAGTGCAGGTTGATCCAGCCGTGCACGGGGACCGCCAGCAGTCCATCCCGCAGCAGCACACCGTAGGCGACCACCGGGCAGCAGTCTGGTGCCAATTCGGCCAGTTCGGCGATGGATTCCGCGGAGTTGGGTTTGGCCGGCCGCAGTACCGGAATACCGAGGTCAAGCGCCAATTGCGCTACCGGGGACGGCTGCAGGTGCCCGCCTCGCCCGGCGGCGGCATCGGGCCGGGTGAGCACCGCGACCACCTCATGGCGCGGTGAATCGATGAGACGTTGTAGAGCCGGCAGCGCGGTATCGGGGGTGCCGGCGAAGACGAGGCGCACCGGCACAGTCTAGAAAGGCCCGCTCCGGGTACGACGACCGGAATTAACACCATCGTTTCCCGGTTGACAATATTTACTCGTGTAACGATCCTTTTAACCTGGAGTCCGCCCATGAACACGCCCGCTGGCATCACTCAAATCACCGAGCCCGGACCCAGCCGGGCCGCCCAACTGCTCTGCGATGCCATGCGGCTGACCATCCATAACGCGCTGCTCGTCGGAAGCCCCGCACTGCGGCTACCACTGCCATTCGGCGTCATCGATCGTGCCGCCCGGGTGCTGCCGACCCCGCACGGTATGACCCGCGCCGGGGTGCGCCTAACGCACGCCCGCGCCGAGCTGATCCGGGCTCGTGGGGTGGCGGAACGGACCGGCCGGGTGGTGCTCTACTGCCACGGCGGCGCCTTTCTGTGCTGTGGGATCAGCACCCATCTGCGCCTGATCGACAAACTGTCGGAGTTCGCCGACAGCCCGGTGTTTGCAGTCGACTACCGGATGCTGCCAAAGCACACGATCAAGATGGCGCTCGACGACTGCCACGACGCTTACCGCCGGCTGCGGGCGAACGGCTATGCGGCCGACCAGATCGTGATCGCCGGCGATTCCGCCGGCGGGTACCTGGCGCTGGCGCTTGCCCAGCGGCTGATGTCTGACGGTGAGACGCCCGCGGCGCTCACGCTGCTGTCCCCGCTGCTGCAACTGGACGCGAATCGTCCGGCCGCCGACGGGCCGATGCTGCCGCATAAGTCTTTCGCGGCGCTGGCCGCCCTGATCACCGCGCACGACGGTGTGCTCTACGAGCCGCTCGACCACATCAAGCCTGGCCTGCCGCCGACATTGATCCACGTCTCGGGTTGCGAGGAACTCGCCTACGACAGCCACCTGGCCGCCGAAAGGCTCAATGCCGCGGGGGTTCCGGTGGAGCTACGGATCTGGCCGGGGCAGATTCACGTCTTTCAGATCGCCGCACCGCTGGTACCGGAGGCGATCAGGTCGCTGCGCCAGATCGGTGGGTACATCCGCGCCGCGGTGCCGGCGGCCGAGTCCGAGGAACCCGCTGCATGAGGCTGCCGGTGGCTACCCGATGTGCAGCGGATCGATCTGCACCCGCACCGGATGGTGTGACCCGCGCGCACTGAGCACCACGATGCCGTGGCGCAGGGCGACGGCCAGCGCCAGACCGTGGTCGCGGCCGACCCGGACCAGCATCCGGATGACGCCGAGCTCATCGGGGACGCCTGCCGGGCGACGCACCCCCGGCGGCAGCGGCACCGGGCCGAGCAGGTCGGCACCGTCGGGCAACTGCGCCTGCTCCAGCAGCGCCGTCACCGAGCCCGAATCGCCGTCGACGGCGGCGATGTGCACCGCGGGCGGCAATCCGACTTCGGCGCGGGTGGCCAACTCGGCGTCGGCGTGGCCGACCGGATCCCACCGGATGAGAGCCTGCACCGTCGGAATCAACGACTCGGCGACCACCGTCACCACCCCGCCGGAGTCCCTGTCACGTACCAGTGCCGCCGCGGTCATCCAACGCCGCAGTGCATCCTCGGCGGCGCGCAGATCCTGACGTCCCAGCAGCGCCCAACTGTCCAGCAGCAGCGCGGCTCCGTAACCCTGCGGGGCCCGAGGCTCGGCGCCGGGCGTGGAGATCACCAGGGCGGGGCCGTCCTCGACGCGGTCGACGATCGTGTCACCGGCGGAGGTGATCACCGTAGTGCCCGCAAATGCGCGGCCGAGCTCTTCGGCGGTGCGCCGGGCACCGATTACCACGGCCCGCACGGTGTCCGACCCGCAGCGCACACACTTCAGCGCGGGGTGGACCCGGCCGCACCATCGGCATTGCGCGGCGCCGCCCCGCTCCGGTAGCGACAACGGGCCGGTGCAGTGCCGGCAGCGGGCAATCGCGCGGCAGCGCCCGCACGCCAGCGACGGCACATATCCACGTCGCGGCACCTGTACCAGTACCGGCGCACCAGCGGTCAATGCGTCGCGCGCGGCCTGCAGGGCGATCGAGGGCAGCCGGGCGGTGCGCGCCGCCCCGTCGCGCTGCTCGGCGTATCCACTGTCATCGAGGGCCACCACCCGCGGTGCAGCCGCTCGCAACACCGCCCGCGGCGCCACCAGATCGTGCGCCCACCCGCTGCGCACCAACGCGTGCGCCTCGGCGGTGCGGGCGTGCCCCCCGATCAGCGCGGCGCAGCCCGCCAGGTGCGCCCGCAGCATCGCCACCTCGCGGGCGTGCGGATACGGAGCCCGTGGTTCGGCCAGACTGTCGTCTCCGTCGTCCCACACCATGACCAGGCCCAGATCGGCTACCGGGGCGAACACCGCACTGCGGGTGCCGATCACCAGCCGGGCGTTGCCGCGCAGCGCCGCCAGCCAGCGCCGGTACCGGGTGGCCGGTCCCAGCCCCGCCGACAGCGCGGCTACCGCCGACTCGTCGATCCGGGCGGTCGCGGCCTGCCACAGCGCGTCGACGTCGCGCTGGTCTGGCACGATCGCCAGGGCGGTGCGGCCCGCGCGGATAGTCTGCGCCGCGACGTCGACGAATCGCTCGGTGAACGAATCACCGGGCAGCACCTGCCACACCGCACGCGCTGCCCGGCCTTCCCCCAGCGCCGCCAGGAACTGATCACCCGCCCGGTAGCGTCCCCAGCCCGCCGGATCGACCGGGTCGAGAATCGGAGCCTGCGGTGCGCTCGGCTGTTCGCCTTCCACCCGGGCGTGCCGCGGCGGTATCGCCAGCCGCAGCACATCGGCCCGGCTTCCGGCGTAGCGGGCTGCCACCGCCTCCACCAGCCGGCGTATCTCGCCGGTGAGCACGGGTTCGGCGGAGATCACCCGTTCCAGCCGGCCCAGCTTGCCGAGATGGTCGGTATCGGCGCGGCGCTCCCACACGAACGCGTCGACGAGCCGGCCGTGGAACCGGACCCGCACCCGCACCCCCGGCCGGGCGTGATCGGACTGCTCCGGGGTAACCAGGTAGTCGAACTCGCGGTCCAGGTGCGGCACCGACAGCATCGGCAGCACCCGGGCGATGGGTTCGCTGGGGTCGCTCTCGACGCTCTCGACACTCACCACGCAGGTCTAGCAGACTCCGACTACCGCGGCAGTCGGTGGATCACAAGCGGCCCGGCCTGTGCATCGGCGACCACACCCCCGGTCGCGCTGAATTAGCTTGCTGCGGTATGCCCGAGGAGCACGGGGCCCAGGCCGCGGCGGAGCGAGCTCGCGAGAAAACACTCACCGCGAGATTGCAGGCCGCTGCGCATGCCGATCAGGAGCTGACCGCGGCGGTGCGTGACGCAGCCGAGCACGCCCGCGCCGGCCGTTGTCGCCTCGATGCGATCGGCGCCGAGATCCGCGATGCGGTGGCCGCTCGGCAGGCGCTGGCGTTGGACACCCCGGCCGGCACCCGCCAGTTCCAGCTCTTCCTGGCCGCCAAGACCCGAGGCGTCCGCCAGGTCGTGGCCGACGCTGTCGCCGCCAGCTCGGCGGGCGCGGCCGTGCTGTGGTCCACCAGTGCCGGCTACGGGTTGGGGCAGGAGCTTCCCGGCGCGCCCGAACCGGGCGACCTCAGTGGCGTCCCGGCGCTGCTACGCGACCGGGCCAACCGGCAGGTGCTGGCTGACGACATCGCCCGGGTGGAGCACGCCACCGAGGCGATCAGCGCTGCGGACATGGTCCGGTACGACAATGCGCTGCGAGTCCGCGACGGGCTTGAAGTCAATTCCGGCCACGGCGCAGATCCGGTGCTGCTGCTCAGCTTTGACCCGGCAGCGTTCGATGGCCGGGGCCGGGCGGCGATCGCGATCGGCGATCCCGACACCGCCGACAACACCACGGTGCTGGTGCCGGGGGCACGTACCAGCGTTCGGGCCGGCTACCTGTCGAGCCCGGACGGGGGCAACGTCTACCGTGAGGTCGTTCGTGCCGATCCGGACCGCACCAATTCGGTGATCATGTGGATGGGCTACCGATCCCCGGACAGTCTCTTTGATCTGCAAGTGGCACAACCGGATTCGGCTCGTGCCGGCGGCAGGCTGCTGGCCGCGGACATTGTGGCCTTGCGGCTGACGCACACCGGCCCCTCTCATGTCACCGTCATCGGGCATTCGTACGGCTCGACGACGGTTGCCGATGCCGCCGCCGGTTTCGGGATGCGTGCCGACGACGTGGTGCTCGTCGGTTCGCCGGGCACCGACCTGGCTCACAGCGCCGCCGACTTTCACCTGCCCGCGGCAGGTCACGTGTATGTGGGTGCGGCATCGAACGATCCGATCACCGGATTCGGGGGCGAGCCGCAACTGCAGGTGCCCACAACCGCGGCGACGGTGGGACTCGGCGCGGACCCGGCCGCCGACGGCTACGGGTCAACCCGGTTCAAAGCCGAAGTACCGGTCCTGACATCGCCGATGGCCGTCCACAGTTCCTACTTCAGGCCCGACAGTGAGGCCCTGTTCAGTATTGGCGACATCGCGTCCGGCCACGGCGACACGCTGGCGCACGACCACATGACCGCACTACACCGCCGTCGGCTGCCGACCTTCGACCCGGAACGACTTCGTCCCGGAACCGGGGGCCACCGACATTGATCCGCAACGGATTTCAGTCCTCGGCCACCTGTTGCACGACACCGGGCCGGCCGAAGAAGAACCCCGCCGTGATGAGCAGTTGCGCCGCCGCATACGCCCACCAGATTGGCACCGCCAGCATCTCATTGCCCAGCTGCGGGTACCACCCGCTTGCGGGGGAGAACCGGCCGGTTGCGATCATCGCGTCCGACACCGCAAAGCACACCGCGCCTACCGCGGTCCAGCGGGTGGGCAGCTCCGCTAGCAGCGCGGCGCACACCATGGCGCCGAGCACCGCGACATAGACGGTCACCGGTACCGTCATGCCCTCGCGGACCAGGCCGGGCCAGAACCAGACCAGCAGGGCCAGGCAGCTCACGCCGACCAGCCCCACCCCGGCCAGCCGACCGCGAGATACCACCGCCAGGGGAATCAGCGCAGCAAGGAAACACAAGTGCGCCAACAGGAATGCCGTCAACCCGGCAACGAAGGACGGCTCCCACCAGGGGATCGCCAGCAGCCAGTCACCGGCGGCCGACAGAATCAGTGCCGGAATAAGCCAGCGTGCCTCGCGCAGGATCGGGTGTGCGGCCGCAGCGACCGCCAGCAGCACCGCCATGGCGGCTTTGAAAGCCGGCTGGCCGACCCAGTGCCCGGTCAGGGCATCCCCCGCCGGTGACCGCACCGCCAGCGCCGTCAGGAAGATGCCGTAGCCCACGCCGGCCCAACCGGCGGCAGCCCAGGCGGTGGGCACCAGGCGGGTTGCGTACGGTGTTCCCATGTCAGCGATCGACCCCATAGTGCTGAAGGTACTGGACCTCGTCCCCTTTCGGCTGTCCCTCGACGACGGTATCGAGGCCGCGCGTCGCCAGATGCGGGAACTGCCGCGCCGGCCGGTGTACCCGGAGTTGTCCAGCGAGGACCGCGTCATCGCCGGCCCGGGTGGCGACTTGGCGGTGCGCATCTACCGGCCGCCGAGCACGGCCGCCGGCGCCGCCCCGGTCGTAGTGTTCTTCCACGGCGGCGGATTCGTCGCCGGCGACCTCGACACTCATGACGGCACCGCCCGCCAGCATGCGGTCGACGCCGACGCGGTGGTGGTGTCGGTGGACTACCGACTGGCCCCCGAGCACCCGTTCCCGGCCGCCGTCGAGGACGCCATGGCGGCCACCGAATGGGTGGCGGCCCACGCCGCCGAACTGGGTGTGGACCCGGCCCGGCTTGCGGTGGCCGGGGATTCGGCCGGCGGCAACCTGGCCGCGGTGGTGGCACAGTTGGCCCGCGACAGCGCTGATCAAGGCGGCCCCACCATCTGCTTTCAGCTGTTGTGGTACCCGGCTACCACCTACGACATCACGATGCCGTCGTTTACCGAGAACGCCCATGCACCGATCATCGACCGCGAAGCGATCGCCGCGTTAACCCTCGCCTACGCCGCTGGCGTCGACCTGAGTAACCCGCCGGCGACGTTGGCGCCGGCACGCGCCGCGAATCTGGCCGGCCTGCCGCCGGCCTACATCGCGGTGGCCGGCCATGACCCGCTGCGCGACGACGGCATCCACTACGGCGAGTTGCTGTCCGCCGCCGGAGTGCCGGTGCAGGTGCACAACGCCACCACCCTGATCCACGGCTACCTCGGCTACGCCGGGGTGATCCCGGCGGCCACCGAGGCAACCGACCTCGGGCTGGCGGCGTTGAAAGCCGCGCTGTCCTGACGCGATGCGGCTGAACCAGGTCACCCTCGGCTGTACCGACCTCGACCGGTCGGAGCGGTTTTACCGACTGCTGGGTCTGCGGTTGATCGTCAAGACGGACGACTACCTGCGGTTCGAGTGCCCGTCCGGGGACAGCACCTTGTCGGTGGCACGTGTCAGCACGGTCCCGGTCGGCGAGCAGGTGACGATCTACTTCGAATCCGACGATCTGGACGGCGAATATCAGCATCTGAGCGGCTTGGTCGAATTCAGCCAGCCGCCGACCGACATGCCGTGGCTGTGGCGGGAGGCCAGGCTGCGTGATCCCGATGGTCACCAGCTGTGCCTGTTTCACGCCGGCGATGCCCGCCGAAATCCACCGTGGCGGCTTGAACCCGGCGGTTCAGCGAGGCTCGACGGAGGAGAGGCGAAGCTGGGACCGCCACATGAACCCGGAGATTCGCAGTAACGCGCCGTTCGGCGCGTTACCGTCGACTCCATCGACATAGCGACGAGGAGTACACCGGTGACCGAGCGACCCGACCACCAGGTTCTGATCGTCGGAGCCGGATTCTCCGGCATCGGTGCGGCGGTCAACCTCGACGCAGCCGGTATCTCGGACTATCTGATCATCGAGGACGGTGACGGGGTCGGCGGCACCTGGCACTGGAACACCTATCCGGGTATCGCGGTGGACATCCCGTCGTTCTCCTACCAGTTCTCATTCGAGCAGAGCAGAGCATGGTCGCGCACCTACGCGCCCGGCCGCGAGTTGAAGGCTTACGCCGAGCACTGCGTCGACAAGTACGGCCTGGGCTGCCGGATCCGGTTCAACACCAAGGTGCTTTCCGCGGAGTTCGACGAGGAGCGCGGGTGGTGGCGGGTGCAGACCGACCCGGGCGTGGGGGCCCCACCCGTTTGCGCGGGAGAGCTCACAGCGCGGTTTCTCATCAACGCCAGCGGTGTGCTCACCACCCCGAACCTGCCCGACATCGACGGCGTCGACACGTTCGCCGGGGTGACCCTGCATACCGCGCGCTGGGATCACTGCCAGGATCTGGCCGGCAAGCGCGTCGCGGTGATCGGCACCGGGGCCTCCGCCGTGCAGGTGATCCCGGAGATCGCGCCGATAGTCTCCTCTCTCACCGTTTTTCAGCGCACGCCGATCTGGTGTTTCCCGAAGGCCGACGTGCCGCTGGCCGCACCGATTCGCTGGGCGATGCGACTGCCCGGCGGCATGGTGCTGCAACGGCTGGCCAGCCAGGCCTTCGTCGAAGCGACCTTCCCGATCGCGGCGCAATACTTCACCGTGTTTCCGCTGGCCAAACGGATGGCGACCGCCGGCCGGGCGTACCTGCGCCGGCAGGTGCACGACCCGGTGGTGCGCGATCAGCTCACCCCGCGCTACGCGGTCGGGTGCAAGCGTCCGGGCTTTCACAACACCTACCTGTCGACGTTCAACCGTGACAACGTAGAGCTGGTCGTGGACCCTATCGAGCGGATCACCCCCGCCGGGGTCGTCACCACCGACGGAACGGCCCATGACGTCGACGTCCTCATCCTGGCCACCGGCTTCAAGGTGATGGACAGCGACAACATCCCCACCTTCGCCGTCACCGGGAGCGGTGGACAGTTGCTGAGCCGGTTCTGGGATGAGCACCGACTGCAAGCCTACGAAGGGGTCAGCATCCCCGGTTTCCCCAATTTGTTCAGCGTTTTCGGGCCCTACGGCTACGTTGGGTCGTCATACTTCGCGCTGATCGAGGCGCAGACCCATCACATCGTGCGCTGTTTGAAACACGCCCGGCATCACGGCGCAACCAGGGTCGAGATCTCCGAGGCGGCCAACGCCCGCTACTTCGCCGAGATGATGAGCAAACGGCACCGGCAGGTGTTCTGGCAGGACAGCTGCCAGCACGCCAACAGCTACTACTTCGACAAGAACGGCGACGTCCCACTGCGGCCCACCACCACTGTCGAGGCCTACTGGCGCAGCCGACGCTTCGACCTCGACGACTACCGGTTCAGCGCGTAGCCGCGGACGGCGCCCGACGCCGCTGCTAGACCGATAACGCGGTGCCGGTCTCTTGCTCGGCGAACTCGAAGACGCTAGCGGCTGCCTGGTAATCGCACGCAAGCGCGGATCGACCGATCAGCACCGGGCCGCCGCGTAGGCCAAACCGGCCGTCGACGCCGACATAGCTGCCGGGCGGAATCGGCTCGCTGATGCAGTACAGCGTGGGCGCCGCCCCAGCGGCAATGTCATTGGCGAAGACGCCCGCGACCGCTTTGACCGCACGGTGCGCGACCGCCAGTAACGGTTTGTCGGAGACATGGGACAGGTTCGAGGCGACCCACCCCGGATGCGTCAGTTGCGTGGTGATCGGCGAATGCGCAACGCGCAACCTGCGATCCAGCTCCAGACCCCACAGCATCACCGCCAGCTTCGAGCGCGCATAGGCACCCATCACGGTCCATTTATGCGCGCGCAGGTGCATATCGTCGAGCCGTAGCGTCGCCGATCGGTGAGCATCCGACCCGACGTTGATGATCTGCGAGCGCACCCGAGGAAACAACAGATTGGTCAGAGCGAACGGCCCGAGCAGATTCGTGCCGATCGTCATCTCGAACCCATCGACGGTGTCGGTGGGGTGATCGGTAAGTGATCCGGCGTTGTTGATCAGGATGTCCACGTCGTCGTCAAGCAGGCCGGGAAAGGCCCGGACCGAGGAAAGGTCCGCCAGATCGAGTCGGAGAACCGCGATGGAACCGCCGATCTCGGCGGCACGCTGCGCGCCTAACTCTGTATTGCGGACCGCCATGATCACATGCGCGCCAGCATTTGCGAGGGCGCGCGCTGTCCCAAGGCCGACCCCGTTGGTCGCCCCGGTCACGATGATGCGCTTCCCGGCCATATTGCCGAGCCGGGCGGGAGACCACTGTGACGTCACGGTGTGAGGGTAGCGCCCCGGGTGTGCGCACAGATTCCGCCGCGGCCAGTTCATGCTTATGCTGTGCCGCCGTGGCGGTTTGACCTCCGCCCCTTCACGGCGCTGCCGGCCACCCTCGGCCCTGGCAATTCCGCCGATCTGTCCGGTCTAGCACCGGCGTATATCGCCACCGCCGAAGACGCCCCCGGGTCAGATGGCGCGCTTGAGGTCGTCGACCTTGTTGAGCTTCTCCCACGGCAGGTCGATGTCGGTGCGGCCGAAATGCCCGTATGCCGCAGTCTGCGCGTAGATCGGCCGCAGCAGATCCAGGTCACGCACGATCGCGCCCGGCCGCAGGTCGAACACCTCGCCGATGGCCTTCTCGATCTTGATCGTGTCGATGGTCTCGGTGCCGAACGTCTCGACGAACAGCCCGACTGGGGCGGCCTTGCCGATGGCGTAGGCCACCTGGACCTCGACCCGCTGCGCCAGACCCGCGGCGACGATGTTCTTGGCCACCCAGCGCATCGCGTAGGCCGCCGAACGGTCCACCTTCGACGGGTCCTTGCCGGAGAACGCTCCGCCGCCGTGGCGAGCCCAGCCGCCGTAGGTGTCGACGATGATCTTGCGGCCGGTCAGCCCGGCGTCGCCCATCGGCCCGCCCAGCACGAACTTGCCGGTCGGATTGACCAGCAGCCGCACATCGGAGGTGTCCATGGTCGCGTGGCCGAGCTCGGCCAGCACCGTGTTGACCACGTGCTCACGGATGTCGACGGCCAGCGTGCTGTCCAGGTCGATGCCTTCGGCGTGCTGAGTGGAGAGCACCACGGTGTCGAGGCGCACCGGGACGTTGTCCTCGTACTGCACGGTGACCTGGGTCTTACCGTCCGGGCGCAGGTAGGGCAGCGTCCCGTTCTTACGGACCTCGGTGAGCCGGCGGGCCAGTCGGTGCGCCAGCGCGATCGGCAGCGGCATCAGCTCGGGGGTGTCGGCGATCGCGTAGCCGAACATCAGCCCCTGATCGCCGGCTCCCTGGGCGTCCAGCGGATCGGCCGCACCCTCAACCCGGGCTTCGTGGGCGGTGTCGACGCCCTGCGCGATATCCGGCGACTGGGCGCCGATCCCGATGTTGACCCCGCAGGTCTCACCGTCAAAGCCCTTGTCCGACGAGTCATAGCCGATCTCCAGGACGCGCTTGCGCACGGTATTGGTGATGTCAGCGAAAGCCTCCCGGGCATTGGTCGTCACCTCACCGACCACATGCACCTGGCCGGTGGTGACCAGGGTTTCCACCGCGACCCGTGAGCGGGGGTCATCGGTCAGCAGTGCGTCGAGCACCGAGTCGCTGATGGCGTCACAAATCTTGTCGGGGTGTCCCTCGGTCACCGACTCGCTGGTGAACAGCCGACCCTTTTCGCTCACAATGTCACCCTTCCGTGCTTCATCCGCATGTCATGAAAATTTTCGCCGGGAAAATATATCGCCTGCGTCCTCGGTGTCCTCGACGGACTGGGCGCTGCCCCCAGCCGGCGTCACAACCCCCGGCTGGTTACCGTAGCAGCGTCCCCATCAGTCGTGCCCGCGCAGGAAGGCCACCACCGCGTCCACTATCCGGCTGGCCATTAATGTCTTGGATCCGGACTCCAGGGCGGACTCGGTTCCGTCGGCGGCCAGCAGCCACCCGTCGTTGTGGTCCACCTCGAATGCTTTGCCGTCGCCGACGGCGTTAACCACCAACAGGTCACATCCCTTGCGGCGCAGCTTCGCCCGGCCGTGGAACAGCACGTCGCCGTTTTCGTCTCCGGTCTCGGCGGCAAAGCCCACGATGGCTCGCATGTTGGGTAGCTGCCCGTCGCCACGCGCCCGTACCGCGCCGGCCAGCACGTCGTCATTGCGAACCAGATCAATGGTCGGCTCCCCCGCGTCCGTGGGGCCCTTCTTGATCTTCGCCGGCGCCATCCGGGCCGGACGGAAGTCGGCGACGGCGGCGGCCATCACCAGCACCTGCGCTTCGGGGGCGTGCTTGGACACCGCGTCATGCAGCTGCTGGGCCGAGCTGACCGGGACCACGTCGACTCCGGCAGGGTCTATCAGCCCGGCGGTGTGCGCGGCGATCAAGGTGACCTGGGCACCCCGCTGGGCCGCCACTCGGGCCACGGCGTAGCCCTGCTTGCCTGAACTGCGGTTGCCGATGAACCGGACCGGGTCGATCGGCTCGCGGGTTCCGCCGGCCGTCACCAGCACCTTGCACCCGGCCAGGTCGTAGGAGAGGGCATCGGCCCGCTCCAACAACAGGGATGCGAACGTGTTGATCTCTTCGGCCTCGGGCAGCCGGCCGGGGCCGGTGTCGGCGCCGGTAAGCCGTCCCGACGCGGGTTCGAGGACCACCGCACCGCGTTCCCGCAGGGTCGCCACGTTGGCGACGGTGGCCGGGTGTTGCCACATCTCGGTGTGCATCGCCGGTGCGAACAACACCGGGCAGCGAGCGGTGAGCAGGGTGGCGGTCAGCAGATCGTCTGCGCGGCCGGCGGCCGCGCGGGCCAGTAGGTCGGCGGTGGCCGGCGCCACCACCACCAGGTCGGCCTGCTGGCCGATGGCCACATGAGGAACGCGCGGCACATCCTCAAACACCCCGGTGTGCACCGGCTGGCCGGAGAGCGCCTCGAAGGTGGCGGCCCCGACGAACCGCAGCGCGGACTCGGTCGGCAGGACGTGCACCGAATGGCCGGCCTCGGTCAGCTGTCGGACCACGGTGCACGCTTTGTAGGCGGCGATACCCCCGGAGACGCCGACGACGATCCGCTTGGGCTCCACCGCTGCGGCCCCCGAACCTCTGCTACTCGCCTTCGGTGTATTCGAGCAAGTCGCCGTGGATCTCGCGCAGCGCGATCGAGAGCGGCTTCTCCTGCAGGCCGGGCTCGACCAGCGGCCCGACGTACTCGAGGATGCCCTCCCCGAGTTGGTTGTAGTAGTCGTTGATCTGGCGCGCCCGCTTGGCCGCGTAGATCACCAGGGCGTACTTGCTCGACGCGCGCTGCAGCAGCTCGTCGATGGGCGGGTTGGTGATGCCGAGTGGTGTGTCGTAACCGCCGATGAACGCCGGGTCGAACTCTTCGGCTTCGGTGGCCGGCGAAACTGTGGCCGACTCAGCCTTCGAAGTACTCACTTAAGACAATCTCCTGGCTCTTGATGAATAGGGCTGGTTCAGGTCTGCTGACTGTTGTCCGGGTCCATCAGACCGTGCCCGGAGCAGTATCCACCAGCAAGGATACCAATTCTGAGCAGGCATTTTCCAATTGGCCGTTTACCACGACCGTATCGAAGTCACCTTGCGCCGCCAACTCGGTGCGCGCGGTGGCCAGGCGGCGTTCCATCACCTCCGCGGATTCGGTTCCGCGACCGACCAATCTGGCCTGCAGCGTCTCCCAATCCGGCGGTGCCAAAAACACCGTGATGGCGTCCGGCAGGGCCTTCTTGATGGACCGGGCCCCGGCTAGATCGACCTCGATCAGGACGGGCCGGCCGGATCGGCTTGCCTCGGCGACCGGGGCCGCCGGGGTGCCCGATCGCTGCAGGCCACCATGGATATCGGCCCACTCCAACAGTGCGTCGGTCTCGATCAACCGGTCGAATTCCGCCGCCGTCACGAACCGGTAGTCGACGCCGTCGACCTCCCCGGGCCGAGGCCCACGGGTGGTGGCCGACACGCTGAAAAACAAGTCCGGGACCCGCTCCCGCAGGCAGCGGACCACGCTCGACTTACCGACCGCGGATGGACCGGACAGCACCACAACGCGTCGCGCGTATCGGCTGTCCGGTCCGCCACCGGCATTCACCGTCGGGTCAGGAGAAGTCGAACTTCTCCAGCAGCGCCTTGCGCTGCCGGTCGCCCAGTCCGCGCAACCGGCGGGTAGGGGCGATCTCGAGCTCGGTCATGATCTCCTGCGCCTTGACCTTGCCGACCTTCGGCAACGCCTCCAGCAGCGCAGAAACCTTCATCTTGCCGAGGACCTCATCGGTCTCAGCGTCCTTGAGCACCTGCTTGAGATTGGTGCCGCCACGCTTGAGCCGGTCCTTGAGCTCTGCCCGGATTCGACGCGCGGCCGCCGCCTTCTCCAACGCGGCGGCGCGCTGCTCGTCGGTCAACTGGGGAAGGGCCACGATTCCTCCGTATCGTCATCATCGACAACGTCGATGTTTTCCTTGTCTCGGCCGGTTGGTCCAGCCAGAGACGACGACCGTACCCACGCCGTCTGACGAAATCTAACCCCACCCCCCGTTTCCGGCTACAAATGCCCAGCGTGCGGGGTCTGCACATGGCGGTCTGACGAAACTCCAACCCGACCGCGCGGCCCTGCCCCGGCCCGCCGCGCACGAGCGGAACCCGACCCGATAAACCTGCCCTGAGCAGGGATTTTCATCTGAACGGCCGGCTCGGCCGGGTCGCGCGGGACGGCTCTGCCGTGCTGCTCGCAGGCCGCGTAGAAGCCGGCGGCATTGTTTTCACTTCGCACGGCGTGTCGCGCGTGTCGGCGCCAATTCGCCTACCGGTCGTCGCAGGCCGACGCGGAGCGGACCACCCGAGACGCCTGTCACCAACTGCGGCACGGCACCGCCGAATGCGAGTCGTTACTGGACCGTATTCCGGGCCGCTGATCGGCTACCTGCCGCCGCGCCACACCCGGTCGAACGGCAACCGCCAGGCGTGCGGCGCGATGAGCTGGTGGACGGCGTTGGGCCCCCAGGATCCGATGTCGTAGCCACGTACGGGCGGTGGATCGTCCAACAGCGGTGCAGAGACCTCCCACAGCCGCTCGATGCCCTGAGAGGCCGTGTAGAGCGTGTGATCGCCGTGCATGGCGTCCAGGATCAGCCGCTCGTAGGCCTCCAGCACGTCGCCGGCAGTCTCGGTGTCTGCCATCTCGAACTGCATGCTGTGCTTGTCCAGTTTCATCCCCGGGCCCGGCCTCTTGCCGTAGAACGACAGCGAAAGCTTCGCCTGGTCGGCCAGGTCGAACGTGAGGTGGTCCGGGCCGTGCGCGCCGACCCCCGACCCGGACGGGAACATGCTTCTGGGCGGTTCGCGGAATGCGATCGAGATGATCCGCTGCCCTTCGGCCAGGCATTTACCGGTCCGCAGGTAGAACGGCACACCCGCCCAGCGCCAGTTGTCAATCTCACACTTGAGCGCGATGAAGGTTTCGGTATCGGAGTCGGGCGCCACCCCCGGCTCGGCTCGGTAGCCGCGGTATTGGCCCCGCACCACATTGCACGGATCCAGCGGCATCATGGACCGAAAGACCTTGTTCTTCTCCACGCTGATCGCGTCGGAGGCCAGCTCGGTCGGCGCCTCCATCGCGACGAACGCCAGCACTTGGAACAGGTGCGTGACCACCATGTCCTTGAACGCACCGGTCGGCCCGTAGAAGGCGGCCCGGCCCTCCAACGACAGCTTCTCGGGGATGTCGATCTGGATGTGGTCGATGAAGGTGCGGTTCCAGATCGGCTCGAACAGGCCGTTGGCGAATCGGAATGCCAGAATGTTCTGCGCCGCTTCCTTGCCGAGGAAATGGTCGATACGGAATACCTGCGACTCGTCGAACGTCTGGTGGATCGAGGCATTGAGCGCGACCGCACTGGCCAGATCTGTGCCGAAGGGTTTCTCCATGATGACCGCCGCGTCGTCGACCAGGTTCGCCTGCTCGAGCATCCGGATCGCGGGAATCGCCGCTGCCGGCGGAACACTCAGGTAGTGCAGCAGTCGCGGCTCACCGTCGAGTTGCCCCGCCTGCGCTCGCACCGCGGCCGCCAGCGCCTCAGGCCCGCCGCGCTGCGGTACATACGTCAGGTTCTGTGCCCAGGTCCGGCTCTCCGCCGCGGAGTTCGCTCCGTGCGAAAACTGTTCGCACGCAGCCACAGCGATGTTGCGGAAGGTCTCGTCGTCCAGATCGTCCAACGAGGTGCCGACGATGCGCAATTGGGGCGCCAGCTTGGACCGCGACAGGTGGAATAGGCCGGGAAGTAACTTACGCCGCGCCAAATCCCCAGTGGCACCGAATAAAACCACTACGTGTGGTGCGGCGTCGGGTGTCGCACGATCGGATCTGGCCATCCTCATCCCCTCTCCGGTTGCACCCTACCGACGGGGCGGTGGCCCATATCTGCGGGCGGTCAGGATGCCAGCTGGACTTCCAACCCACATCATCAGCCGGGCCTGCAAAGCACGTCAGTATTTTGCCAGCTCCAACGACGTAGTGTCGTCGGCATCCCGGCGCATGCCGGTCGGTGGGGAACAAGAAATGGAGCTCGACTATGAACATGACCCGTGTGTTGTGCGCATCTACCCTGGCCGCGGTGATCGGATTCGTCGGCGCCGGTACCGCCAGCGCCGACCCGATCGGTGTCGGCGGCAACAATGACATGGGCGGCGGAGCCAACCTCGGCCCCTTCAACGGCGGCTTCGGACAAAACACCGACGGCGGAGCCAACTTCGGCCCCGAAGGCATCAACGGCGGAGCCCACGACAACACCGGCGGCAACGCCAACCTCGGCCCCTTCAACGGCGGCTTCGGACAAAACACCGACGGCGGAGCCAACTTCGGGTGGTAGTGGCCGAACCGATCCACGCGATCGACGTCGCTCCAGCCGGCTTTACATCTGGCCGGTTAGCCGGCCAGGTACGCCACGGCGTCGCGGAACCTCTCCCCCGCTGCGCGCAGCGCCGCGACGTCAGGGCCGGCGCGCAGAACCTCCCGTGAGACCGCGGGCAGCAGCGTGCCCTGGGCGGCCCCTCCCAGTCCGGCCAATGCCTCGGGCCGTCCACCCTGCGCCCCGATGCCCGGCACCAGTACCGGACCGCCCAGGACGCTCAGATCGGGTACCTCGCGCAGCGTGGCACCGACCACCACCCCGATCGACCCGGGTTGCGGACCGGCCGCGTGATTGGCCTGCGCTGCCGCATCCACGATCGCCTGCGCCACCGTCTGGCCGCCCGCCCCCGGCACCAGGGCGCACTGCACGCTCGCACCCTCCGGGTTGGATGTGGCGGCCAGCACGAAGACCCCCCGTCGATGTTGGGCTGCGGTCTGCAGCAGCGGCTGCAACGACCCGAATCCCAGGTACGGCGAGGCGGTCACCGCGTCGGCCGCCAGCGGTGACTCGCCGGCCCAGGCCGCCGCATAGGCCGCCATCGTCGAGCCGATGTCGCCGCGTTTGGCGTCGGCCAGCACCAGCACGCCGGCCTCGCGCAGCGCCGCGATCGTGCGCTCCAGCACGAGGTAGCCGGCCGAACCGTACGACTCGAAGAACGCCACCTGCGGCTTGACGACGGCGAATCCGGCGAACGCCTCCACGCACGTCTCGCTGAACCGGGCCAGCCCTTCCGGCGTCGTCGGCAGGCCCCAGGCGGCCAGCAGTTCAGGGTGCGGGTCGATGCCCAGGCACAGCGGCCCACGGGCCGCCGCCGCCGCGGCCAGGCGTACGCCGAAGCCGGCCCGCACTAGTGCCCGCCGAGTGCGCTGTGCAGTTCCTGCAGGGAGCGCACCCCGATATCGCCCCGGATTCCGGCCTCGATGCCCTGCACCGCCGCGGCGGCACCCTGGACGGTGGTCACGCACGGGATGTTCATGCTCACCGCGGCCGATCGGATCTCGTAGCCGTCCACCCGCGGACCGGAGTTGCCATACGGAGTGTTGATCACCAGGTCGACCTCACCGGCCCGGATGGCATCCACCGCCGACTGCACCGGCTGATCTCCGGTCGGTTCTTCGAAGTGCTTGCGCACCACGTCGCAGGGAATACCGTTGCGGTGCAGCATCTCCGCGGTTCCCTCGGTGGCCAGCACCCGGAAGCCCAGGTCGGCCAGCCGTTTGACCGGGAACACCAGCGAGCGTTTGTCGTGGTTGGCCACCGACACGAAAACCGTGCCCTCAGAGGGCAGCGACCCGTAGGCGGCGGTCTGGCTCTTGGCGAACGCGGTGCCGAAGTCGCGGTCGATGCCCATCACCTCACCGGTGGATTTCATCTCCGGGCCGAGCAGCGAGTCAATGCTGGAGCCGTCCTCGCGACGGAACCGATGAAACGGAAGCACGGCTTCCTTGACCGCGATCGGGGCGTGTGGGCCCACGTTGCCGCCGTCCCCGGAGGCCGCCAGCAGTCCTTCGGAACGGAGCTGCGCGATGGTAGCGCCCAGCATGACCCGCGCGCAGGCCTTGGCCAGCGGCACCGCGGTGGCCTTGGACACGAACGGCACCGTACGGCTGGCCCGTGGATTGGCCTCCAGCACGTAGAGCACATCCTCTTTGAGGGCAAACTGAACGTTGAGCAGTCCCACCACCCCGACACCGTGGGCAATCGCCTCGGTAGCGCTGCGTACCTTGTCGATGTCGCTGCGGCCCAACGTCACCGGCGGCAGGGCGCATGCCGAGTCACCGGAGTGGATACCGGCCTCCTCGATGTGTTCCATGATCCCGCCGATGTAGACCTCGGTGCCGTCGCACAGGGCGTCGACGTCGATCTCGATGGCGTCCTCCAGGAACCGGTCGACCAGCACCGGGTGTTCCGGCGACAGTTCAGTGGCCCGGGTGATGTAGCCGCGCAGCGTCTCCTCGTCGTAGACGATCTCCATGCCCCGCCCGCCCAGCACGTACGACGGGCGCACCAGCACCGGGTAGCCGATCTCGGCGGCGATCCGGCGGGCCTGCTCGAACGTGGTCGCGGTGCCGTACCGCGGTGCCGGTAGGCCGGCGGCGGTCAGCAGGTCGCCGAACGCGCCACGGTCCTCGGCCAGGTCAATGGCTTCCGGGCTGGTTCCGACGATGGGAACTCCTGCGTCGGCCAGTCGCTGAGCCAGTCGCAGCGGGGTCTGCCCACCCAGTTGCACGATGACACCGACCACTCCCGGCCCGCCGAGGCCGGACTGTTGTTCGGCGAAATACACCTCGAGCACATCTTCGAACGTCAGCGGTTCGAAATAGAGCCGGTCGGCGGTGTCGTAGTCGGTGGACACCGTCTCCGGATTGCAGTTGATCATCACGGTCTCGAACCCGGCCTGGCTCAGCGTGATCGCGGCGTGCACGCAGCTGTAGTCGAATTCGATACCCTGCCCGATCCGGTTCGGCCCGGAGCCCAGGATGAGCACCTTGGGCTTCTCGGCCTGCGGCGCCACCTCGGTCTCGGCAGCCGGGTCGAGTTCGAAAGTGCTGTAGTGGTATGGAGTTTCGGATTCAAACTCCGCCGCGCAGGTGTCGACGGTCTTGAATACCGGGTGAATGCCCAACCGGGACCGCAGCAGCCGTACGCCGTCTTCGCCCGCCAGTTCCGGCCGCAACGCGGAGATCTGATGATCAGACAGGCCGCTGTACTTGCAGCGGCGCAGCAGGTCCGCGTCCAGCACCGGGGTATCCATCACCTCGGTGCGCAGCGCCACCAGACTGTTGATCTGCTCGACGAACCACGGGTCCACCCCGGATGCCTCGGCGACCTGCTCGACATCCGCGCCGAGTCGCAGCGCCAACTCGATGTCGTAGAGCCGGCCCTCGGTGGGGGTGCGCAGCCGGGTCAGTGCTTCCGCGACGCCGTCCGAGATGACCAGCGGGTCGGGTTTCGTCCAGAACCCGGCGCGATCCGTCTCCAGCGACCGCATCACTTTGCCGAGTGACTCGATGAAGTTGCGGCCCAGCGACATCGCTTCACCCACCGATTTCATGGTGGTAGTCAGCCGCGGGTCGGCGCCGGGGAACTTCTCGAACGCGAACCGGGGCGCCTTGACCACCACGTAGTCCAGCGCCGGTTCGAAGCAGGCCGGGGTCTCCCCGGTGATGTCATTGATGATCTCGTCGAGGGTGTAGCCGATGGCCAGCTTGGCCGCAATCTTGGCGATCGGGAAGCCGGTGGCTTTCGACGCCAGCGCACTCGATCGTGACACCCGCGGGTTCATCTCGATCACGATGAGCCGGCCGTCTTTGGGGTCCACTGCGAATTGGATGTTGCAGCCGCCGGTGTCCACCCCGACCTCGCGCAGGATCGCGATCCCCAGATCACGCATCCGCTGGTATTCCCGGTCGGTCAGCGTCATCGCCGGTGCGACGGTCACCGAGTCGCCGGTGTGCACGCCCATCGGGTCAATGTTCTCGATCGAGCAGACCACGACGACGTTGTCGTTGCCGTCGCGCATCAGCTCGATCTCGAATTCCTTCCAGCCGTAGATCGACTCCTCGATCAGCACGTTGGCCGTCGGTGAAGCGGCCAGCCCGTCGCCGGCCATCCGGGCCACCTCGTCGGGGGTGGCCGCCAGGCCCGAGCCCAGCCCGCCCATGGTGAAGGACGGCCGGACCACGACCGGCAGTCCGAGTTCGGCGACGGTCTCGTGTACGTCGGCCATGGTGTAGCAGACTCGGGAGCGGGCCGATTCGCCGCCGACGCGCGCCACGATGTCCTTGAACTGCTGGCGGTCCTCGCCGCGTTGAATGGCTTCGAAGTCGGCGCCGATCAGCTCGACACCGTAGCGCTCGAGCACCCCGTGCTCGTGCAACGCCACCGCGGTGTTCAGCGCGGTCTGTCCACCCAGGGTGGCCAGCAGCGCATCGATCTTGTTGCCGCGCTCGGCCTGCTGAGCGAGCACCTTTTCGACGAACTCCCAGGTGATGGGTTCGACATAGGTGTGGTCGGCGTACTCCGGGTCGGTCATGATGGTGGCCGGATTGGAGTTGACCAGGCTCACCTGCAGGCCTTCGGCCTTGAGCACCCGGCACGCCTGGGTGCCGGAATAGTCGAACTCGCAGGCCTGGCCGATCACGATCGGCCCGGAGCCGATCACCAGGACGTGACGCAGGTCGGTACGGCGGGGCATCTAGCGTTCCCCCCTTCTTGCGCGAGCGTGCGCAAACCCGGTGAAAACCTCGGCGTGTCGACCGGGGACACGCACATTCGCGTGCGGGTGGTAACACCAGCTCACAGGCGGGTGATACCCCCCGGACGCCGCAACGGTCAGGGGGCGCATCATCGGTTCTCCATCAGGTCTACGAACTGGTCGAACAGGTATTCCGCGTCGTGCGGTCCGGCTGCGGCCTCCGGGTGGTACTGCACCGAAAACGCCCGGCCGTCAACGAGCTTCACGCCCTCGACCACCCCGTCGTTGGCGCAGGTGTGGCTGACCACCCCGGGGCCGAAGTCGGTATTAAAGACATCTCCTGCTTCCCCCTCTAAGGCGAAACCGTGGTTCTGCGCGGTCACCGCCACCCGGCCGGTGGCGTGGTCGATCACCGGGATGTTGATACCCCGGTGGCCGAACACCATCTTGTAGGTGTTCAGTCCCAGCGCCCGGCCCAGAATCTGGTTGCCGAAACATATTCCGAACAGCGGGATTCCGGCGCCGAGCACCTCGCGGGTCAACGCGACCAGCCGGTCGGCGGTCGCTGGGTCACCGGGTCCGTTCGACAGAAACACCCCGTCGGGCTTCAGCGCGGTGATGTGGGCGAACTCCACCGACGACGGCAGCACATGGCTGCGGACGCCGCGCCGGGCGAAGTTGCGTGGCGTATTGGTCTTGATGCCCAGGTCCAGTGCGGCGACGGTGAGCCGGTGCGCCCCATCGGGTTCCACCACATAACTGGCGTCGGTGCTGACTTCCCCGGCGAGGTCGGCGCCGAGCATCGGGGGCTGGTCGCGGACCCGGCTCACCAACTCATCGAGTTGCGCGAGCGCGTCACCGGAGAATACCCCAGCCTTCATCGAGCCGTGGTTGCGCAGGTGGCGCACGACGGTGCGGGTGTCGATGCCGGCCACCCCGACGATGCCCTGACGCACCAGTTCGTCTTCCAGGGTTCCGGTGGCCCGCCAGTTCGACGCCCGCGGCGACGGGTCGCGTACCACGTAGCCGGCCACCCAAATCCGTTCGTCGCGGCTCTCACCGTCCTCGTGATTCCAGCCGGTGTTGCCGATCTGCGGGGCGGTGGCCACCAAGATCTGCCGGTGGTAGCTGGGGTCGGTCAGCGTCTCCTGGTAGCCGGACATGCCGGTGGAGAACACCGCCTCGCCCAGGCTCTGGCCCACGGCGCCGAACCGCGTTCCGGTGAAAATCCGGCCGTCCTCAAGAACCAGGGCGGCGCGCAGGTCGGTCATTGGTCATCCTCCAGCCAGCGGGTGTATTCGGAACGGTCGTCGGCCCGGAACCCGGTGTCCATCTCGGTACCCGACGGCAGTCGCCAGCGGATCGCCAGCACGCCGTCGTAGGTTCGGGTGGGTAAAGAGGGGATGACCCGGCCAGCGATGCCGCGTTCGGTTCGGACCGCGATGATCGAGTCCTGCGGAATCCAGATCGGCCGGGCACCGCTGCGCTGCACCATGATTCCCTCGGGGTAGCGGGTCAGCACCGCCTTAGTTCGATAGCCCAGGTCCGCGACCACCACCCGGTCGTTCCACCTCGGTGCCAGCGTGCAACCGAGGTACAACCCGAGAGTGGGCTCGACAATGGGCGGACCCACGGTGTCGGGCACCGCAGGCAGCGCACCGATCAGGGCATCTTGCAACTGCCCGCGATGCCGCCAGCCGCGCATCATCAACCGGATCAACAGGCCGATAACCACCACCAGCACGGCAGCGAAGATCAGCGACCCGACCATTGTGGCGGTGTTCATGCGCGATCCGCCTTCGCTCCTCGCTGGGCGTTCATGCCGGGGATCTCCCGTTGCGGGCGGTGATCCGGCCGCGCAGCAGGGTCGCGGTCACCGCGGCCGGCAGGGTCATCGCCTCGTACGGGGTGTTGGCCGACCGGCTGGCCAGCTGCCTACCGGTCACCACCCAATTCGCGTCGGGGTCAACCACGGTCAGGTTGGCCGGCTCGCCCACCTCCAGCGGGCGGCCCTGGTCAGGCAGGCCGACGATCTGAGCCGGCCGTTCGCTCATCACCCGGGCCACGTCGCGCCAGGTCAGCAGCCCGGGCTGGACCATGGTGGCCACCACCACCGACAGCGCGGTCTGAAGGCCGAGCATCCCGGGCCGGGCGGCGGCGAATTCGCAGGTCTTCTCCTGGTCGGCGTGCGGGGCGTGGTCGGTGGCCACACAGTCGATGACACCGTCGGCCAGTGCTCGGCGCAGCGCGGCGGCGTCGGCGGCTTCGCGCAGCGGCGGATTGACCCGGTTGCGGCCGTCGTAGCTCGCCAAGCGGCTGTCATCAAGCATGAGGTGATGTGGCGTGACCTCAGCGGTCACTGAAATTCCTTGCGCCTTAGCCCATTTGATGATCTCTACGGTTCCGGCGGTGGACGCGTGGCAGATATGCAGGCGAGCACCGGCATCGCGGGCCAACAGGGCGTCGCGTGCGACGATCGACTCCTCGGCGACCCGCGGCCAGCCGGACAGTCCCAGCCGGGCGGCGTTGGGCCCCTCGTGGGCGACCGAGCCCACGGTCAGCCGGGGTTCCTCGGCGTGCTGGGCGATCAGCACACCCAGCCCGGTGGCATACTCCAGCGCCCGGCGCATCACCAGCGGATCGGCCACGCACAGACCGTCGTCGGAGAACATCCGCACACCCGCGGCGCCGGCCGCCATCATGCCCATCTCAGTCAGCTGCGTTCCACCCAAGCCGACGGTGACCGCGCCGACCGGGTGTACGTCGACTAGGCCGATCTGCTGGCCGCGCTGCCAGACGTGGTCGGTCACCACCGGGGAGTCGGCGACCGGGTCGGTGTTGGCCATCGCGAATACCGCGGTGTAGCCGCCGAGTGCCGCTGCCGCCGAGCCGGTTTCGATGTCCTCGGCATATTCGCGGCCGGGTTCACGTAGATGGGTGTGCAGGTCCACGAAGCCGGGTAGCAGCACCTGGCCGGGGGCGTCCACAACGTCACATCCGGCCGGCACGGCAAGCCCCGCGCCGATCTCGGCGATCTGACCCTCATAACCGGGAGCGTCGAGAAGTACGTCGACTCGATCGCCCTCGCCGTAGCACCGAACCCCGCGGATCAACACGGTCATGGCCCGTCCTCCCTGGCCGACCCAGCGGACCCGCTGCCCACCATCAGATGGAACAGCACCGCCATCCGCACGTGCACACCGTTGGAAACCTGTTGCAGTACCGCTGATTGCGATGAGTCCGCCACCGACGAGGCGATCTCCATGCCGCGCAGCATCGGACCGGGGTGCAGCACCACCGCATGGTCAGCCAGCATCGCCCGGCGCTTTTCGGACAGCCCGTAGCGCACCGAGTACTCGCGCGCCGACGGGAAGAAGCCACCGGTCATCCGTTCGGCCTGCACTCGCAGCATGAGCACCGCGTCGGCGGCGGGCAGCTCGGCGTCGAAATCGTTCGACACCGTCACCGGCCAGTCGGCCACGCCGACCGGCAGCAGGGTCGGCGGGGCCACCAGCACCACCTCGGCGCCGAGTGTCGCCAGCAGGCTCACGTTGGAGCGGGCCACCCGGCTGTGCACGATGTCGCCGACGATCACCACGCGCCGGCCCTCGATGCCGCCGAGCCGCTGCCGCAGTGTCAACGCATCCAGTAATGCCTGGGTGGGGTGCTCGTGGGTGCCGTCGCCGGCGTTGATCACCGACGGGCCGCCGCCCTCGGCGGTGCCGGTCCAGCCCGCGAGCAGGTGAGCCGCCCCCGAGGCCGGGTGGCGGATGATCAGCGCGTCCGCGCCGGCGGCCCGCAAGGTCAGGGCCGTGTCACGCAGCGACTCCCCTTTGCTGACCGAGGATCCCGACGCCGACACGTTGACCACGTCCGCGCTCATCCACTTGCCGGCCACCTCGAACGAGACCCGGGTGCGGGTGGAGTTCTCGTAGAACATGGTGATGACGGTGCGCCCACGCAGGGTGGGCAGCTTCTTGACCTCACGCCCCACCAGAGCCTGAGCGAACCGGTCGGCGTCGTCGAGGATCGCGGTGGCCTGGTCGCGGCTCAGATCCTCGGCCGCCAGGAGGTGTCTGGTGCTCATCGGGTGATCACCACCGCGTCACGGCCGTCGTGTTCGGCAAACAGAACCTGCACGTTCTCGCCGCGTGCGGTCGGCACGTTCTTGCCCACGTAGTCGGCGCGCACCGGCAGTTCGCGGTGGCCGCGGTCGACCAGCACCGCCAGCTGCACGATCCGGGGCCGGCCCACGTCGCGCAACGCATCGAGGGCGGCCCGCACCGACCGCCCGGCGTAGAGGACGTCGTCGACCAGGACCACCAGGGCGTCATCGATGCCACCGGCCGGGATCGAGGTGGATTCCAGGGGCCGCGGCGGCTGGCGCATCAGATCGTCGCGGTACAAGGTGATGTCCAGGGCGCCGTGGCCGATGTCCACCCCGCAGAATTCGCTGATCTTGGCGGCCAAGCGATCGGCCAGGGTGACACCTCGAGTCGGAATGCCCAGCAGCACCACCCGCGGCGCGTCGGCGCCGTCCAAGGCGGTCTTCTCGATGATCTGATGTGCGATACGAGAAACAGTGCGACCCACATCCGCCGAGGACATCAATTCCCGGTCGGTGCTGGGATTACCGGCAGCGCCCATGCGAAATGCAGGACCTCCTTCTCCGCCTCGCAGGACGGATCGTTAAAGGATGTCGAATTGCCGGCAAGCCTAGCATCCGTCCGGGTCATGGCCGTGAACCGACTACGTCGCTGGCCCGATGGCGGCGACCCGCCGCTAGCCTGAGCGGGTGAATCTCGAGCCGAACCAGGAGCCCATCCGCGCGGCCTGCGACGCGGGCCTGCTGTCCGGCGCGGTGACTGTCGTCTGGCAACGCGGGAAGATGCTGCAGGTAAACGAGATCGGCTATCGCGACGTCGGGGCGGGCCTGCCAATGACCCGCGACACAGTTTTCCGGATCGCCTCGATGACCAAGCCGATCACCGTCGCCGCTGCGATGAGCCTGGTCGACGAGGGCCGGCTTCGGCTAAGCGACCCGATTGCCCGCTGGCTGCCGGAGTTCGCCGCACCGAGCGTGCTCGTCGACCCGGCAGGGCCGCTGGAGCAAACCATTGCGGCCCGGCGAGCGCTCACGATCGAAGATCTGATGACGCACCGCTGCGGCATCGGCTACGGATTCTCGGTGCCGGGGCCGATCGCCCGGGAATATCGGCGCCTGCCGTTCGGGCGCGGGCCCGATGCCTGGCTGGCGGCGCTGGCCGCGCTGCCACTGGTGGATCAACCCGGCGAGCGGGTGACCTACGGACACGCCAGCGACGTGCTGGGGGTGTTGTTGTCGCGCATCGAGGATAAACCGCTGCCGCAGGTGCTCGACGAAAGGATCCTGGGTCCGCTGGGGATGACTGACACCGGGTTCTTCGTCTCCCCCGAAGCACGCGGACGCAGCGCCACCATGTACCGCCTCGACGGCGACACGCTGCGCGACGACGTGATGGGGCCGGTGCCGATCACCATGCCGACGTTTCCCAACGCCGGGGGCGGGCTGATGTCCACCGCCGACGACTACCTGGCATTCGCGCGAATGCTGCTGGCGGACGGCGTGTTCGACGGCATCCGGGTGCTGTCGGCCGAGTCGGTGAGGGCCATGCGCACCGATCGGCTCACCGGCGCCCAGCGGCGGCACCCGTTCCTGGGGGCACCGTTCTGGGTCGGTCGCGGATTCGGGCTCAACCTGTCAGTGGTGTCCGACCCGGTGAAGTCCCAGCCGCTGTTCGGACCGGGGGGTGCGGGCGCGTTCAGTTGGCCCGGCGCCTACGGCACCTGGTGGCAGGCCGATCCCGGTGCCGACCTGATCCTGCTGTATCTGGTCCAGAACTCGCCGACGCTGTCCACCGATTCGGCCGCGGCAGTCGCCGGCAACACTTCGATCGCGAAACTGCGGATCGCGCAACCGAAATTCGTGCGCCGGACCTATCGCGCCCTGGGGCTTTAGCGCCGCGCACCCGCTCGATCTCGGCCAGCACCATCGACCAAATCTGCTTCTGTTCGGGGCTGCGACGCTCCCCCAGCAGCTGGGCAAACTTGGCCATCGCCGCCTCCCGACCGAAGTGCAGCCGTCCTCAGATCATCGCGATCGGCGAAACTTTGACCCCGACCTCCA
>JBDTEP010000050.1:0-6330 GCA_039922455.1 Mycobacterium sp.
CACCACTCCGGGGCGAATCCTGGCCATCGGCCTCATCCTGGCCGCCCTCGGCGGCATCAGCGCGTTTGCCACCGCCACCACCATCAACGACCGGCAGAACACCCTGACCAAGGTGCTCGACCATACCGAGCCACTGGCGTACGCCGCCGGACGGCTCTACACGACGTTGTCGGTCGCCGACGCCGCGGCGGCCACCGCGTTCATCGCCCAGGGTGAGCCGCGAGCGGTGCGGGAACGCTACGAGCAGGCCATCACCGACGCCGCGGTGGCGGTGACCCGGGCCTCCGGCGGCCTGAGCGACGAGCCGCTGCTGCAGCTGCTGGGGCGGATCAACGCCGGGCTGGCCGTGTACACCGGCCTGATCGAGACCGCCCGGACCAACAACCGATCGGGTGATCCGGTCGGTTCGTCGTATCTGTCGGAAGCCTCCGAGCTGATGCAGCACACGATCCTGCCCGACGCCCAGCGGCTCTACCAGGCCACCTCGGCGACGGTGGACAGCCAGACCACGGCGTCGACCCGGGTGCCGGCCCCGGTGATCCTGCTGGTGGCGACCACCGTGTTGTTCGGTGCGTTCGCGCACCGCTGGCTGGCCCGAAACACCCGGCGCCGGATCAACCCCGGCCTGGTCGCCGGCGGGTTGGCGATCCTGCTGATGGTGATCTGGGTCGGCACCGTCCTGGTGATCTCCACCGCCGGCAGCCGCACCGCCAAGGACACCGGCGCCGAATCCCTCAAGGCGATCACCAACCTGGCGATCACCGCGCAGCAGGCGCGCGCCGACGAGACTTTGTCACTGATCCGGCGCGGTGACGAAGAGGCCCGCAAGCAGACCTTCTACCAGCGCATCGATGCCATGCAGCAGCAGCTAGAGGGCTATCTCGATCGCGGCGACGCCGTCGACCGAGCCGACCTGGCCAACGCCGGGCAGCTGTTGGCCCGATGGCGGCAGGCCAACGACCGGATGAATTCCTACATCAGCGTCGGTAACTACCGGGCGGCCACCCAGGTGGCGCTGGGCGGCAGCGGGGATGACTCCACCCCCGCGTTCGACCAGCTCGACGCCGCCTTGGACAAGGCGCTGCAGCACAGCCGCAACCAGCTGCGCAGTGACGTCCTCAACGCCCGCCGGGTACTGTCGGTGGCCCCGGTCGGGGGCGCGGTGCTCAGCCTGGGGGCCGCGATTGCGGTCGCGCTCGGGCTGTGGCCACGACTGAACGAGTACCGATGATGCCGCACAACCGACCCAGACTGCTCCTGTGCGCACTCAGCGCGGTGCTGGTGCTGTCCGGCTGCAGCCACTCCGAGTTCGTGACACCGACCGCGGTGCCGACGCTGCCGCAGCCCACCCCGGCGGGAATGCAGGAGCTGTCCCCCGAGGCGCCCCGGCCACCCGAAGCGGCCGAGGACTGCGACGCCAGCGCCAGCCTGCGCCCGTTCCGCAGCAAAGCCGAGGCCGACGCGGCGGTGGCCAAGATCCGCCATCGCGGCCGGCTGATCGTCGGGCTGGACATCGGCAGCAACCTGTTCAGCTTCCGCGATCCGATCACCGGCGAGATCACCGGCTTCGATGTCGACGTCGCCGGCGAGGTGTCGCGGGACATCTTCGGCACACCGTCGCAGGTCGAGTACCGGATTCTGGCGTCGGCCGAACGTATTGCAGCGCTGCAGAAATCCGAGGTCGACATCGTGGTCAAGACCATGAGCATCACCTGCGGCCGACGGAAGCTGGTGAACTTCTCGACGGTGTATCTGGTCGCCAATCAGCGTCTGCTGGTGCCGCGCGACTCCGCGATCCGCCAGGCCGACGACCTGTCCGGTAAGCGGGTCTGCGTCGCGCAGGGCACCACCTCGCTGCGGCGCATCCGGTACATCGCACCGGCGCCGATCATCGTCTCGGTGGTGAACTGGGCCGACTGCCTAGTGGCACTGCAGCAACGTCAGGTCGACGCCGTCAGCACCGACGACTCGATCCTGGCCGGGCTGATGTCGCAGGACCCGTATCTGCACATCGTCGGGCCGAGCATGGATGAGGAGCCCTACGGCATCGGGATCAACCTGGATAACACTGGACTGGTCCGCTTCGTCAACGGCACATTGGAGCGCATCCGCCGCGACGGCACCTGGAACACGTTGTACCGCAAGTGGTTGACGGTGCTCGGCCCGGCGCCGGTGCCCCCCACACCGAGGTATTCGGACTGATGGCAAACCGCGACGACGACGAATTGACCGAGGACGAATTGGCCGAGGACGATCTGGCCGAGGACGACGGTCCGGTCACCCAACGGGCGGACGTGCTGGCCGAGTCGTCATCGGTTCGGCGGCCGATGTCGACCCAGGCGATCTTCCGCCCCCACCAGGGTTCGGGCTCGGCGGCCCCGAACGGCGACGACTCCAACGACTCGACGGCGGTGCGCACGGTTGCTCCGCGGCGGCGGCTGGGCGGCGGCCTGGTGGAGATCCCCCGGGTACCCGAGATCAACCCGCTCGCCGCGCTGATGGACGATCCGGTGGTCGCCGAGTCCAAGCGGTTCTGCTGGAACTGCGGGCGGCCGGTGGGCCGTTCCACCGGGGACAACAAAGGGGCCTCAGAAGGCTGGTGCCCGCAATGCGGAAGCCCGTATTCCTTTCTGCCGCAACTGAAACCTGGCGATATGGTGGCCGGACAGTACGAAATCAAGGGCTGTGTAGCGCACGGCGGCCTGGGCTGGGTGTACCTGGCCGTCGACCACAACGTCAACGAGCGCCCGGTAGTGCTCAAAGGCCTGGTGCATTCCGGCGACGCCGAGGCACAGGCCATCGCGATGGCCGAGCGGCAGTTCCTCGCCGAGGTGACCCACCCGTCGATCGTGAAAATCTTCAACTTCGTCCAGCACCCAGATTCCCACGGGGACCCGGTCGGCTACATCGTGATGGAGTACGTCGGCGGGCAGTCACTCAAACAGCGCGGCGGCAACCGGCTGCCGGTGGCACAGGCCATCGCCTACATGCTGGAGATCCTGCCGGCGATGGGTTACCTGCACTCCCTGGGCTTGGTCTACAACGACCTGAAGCCGGAGAACATCGTGCTGACCGCAGAGCAGCTGAAGCTGATCGACCTCGGCGCGGTGGCGCGTATCAACTCGTTCGGCTACCTCTACGGGACCCCTGGCTACCAAGCGCCGGATATCGTCCGAACCGGGCCTACCGTGGCCACCGATATCTACACCGTGGGCCGCACGCTGGCCGCGCTGACGCTGAAGCTGCGCGCCCGAGACGGCCGCTACGTCGAGGGACTACCCGACGACGACCCGGTCCTGATGAAGTACGACTCCTACCGCCGTCTGCTGCAGCGTGCCATCGACCCCGACCCGCGGCAGCGGTTCACCTCCGCCGAGGAGATGTCCGCACAGCTGATGGGTGTGCTGCGCGAGGTGGTCGCCCGCGACACCGGGACACCGCGGCCCGGTCTATCGACGGTCTTCACCCGATCGCGCTCCACGTTCGGCGAGCACCTGCTGGTCGCTCACACCGACGTGTACCTGGACGGGCACGTGCACTCGCAGAATCTGACCGCCCGCGAGATCATCACCGCACTGCAGGTGCCGCTGATCGACCCGGGCGACGTCGCCGCCCCGCTGCTGTCCTCAATGGAGTTGAGTGAACCGGTGCAGACGCTGGATTCGCTACGAGCCGTGCGGCACAGCACCCTGGAGTCCGCGGGCATCGACCTGTCGGAGTCGATCGCACTACCGTTGATGGAGGTGCGCGCGCTGCTGGATCTGGGCAACGTCACCAAGGCCACCAACAAGCTCGACGACCTCGCCGAGCAGGTCGGTTGGCGTTGGCGGCTGGTCTGGTTCCGCGGGGTGGCCGCGCTGCTCACCGGGGACTACGAGGCAGCTCGCAAGGATTTCACCGAGGTGGTCGACATGTTCCCGGGAGAGCTCGCGCCGAAGATGGCGCTGGCGGCCACCGCCGAGCTGGCCGGGACCGAGGACGAGCGCAGCTTCTACGAGGCGGTGTGGCGCACCGACGACAGCGTGATATCGGCCGCCTTCGGTCTGGCCCGGGCCCTCTCGGTGGAGGGCGACCGTGCCGCAGCGGTTCGCACCCTGGACGAAGTGTCCGCAACCTCAAGGCATTTCACCACCGCACGGTTGACCAGCGCGGTGACTCTGCTGTCCGGGCGGTCCACCAAGGAGATCACCGAGGCCCAGATCCGCGACGCCGCGCGCCGCGTGGAGGCACTGCCGGACACCGAGCCACGAGTGTTGCAGATTCGGGCGCTAGTGCTGGGTGCGGCGATGGACTGGCTGACCGAGCACGAGGCCAGCACCAACCACATCCTCGGGTTCCCGTTCACCGAGCACGGACTGCGGCTGGGCGTGGAGATGGCGCTACGCGCGCTGGCCCGGTTGGCGCCCACCCAGGCGCACCGCTATGCGCTGGTCGACATGGCCAATGCGGTGCGGCCGATGTCGACGTTCTGATTACCTCGCGTGGGGCCGCTATGGAGGCCGCATTGGGCTCAGCCCAGCCGACGCAACCGCGGCTCCAGGTCCGCGGCAAACAGCTGCAGGAAACGCCGCTGATCGTGACCGGGTGCGTGGAACACCAGGTGGTTCAGGCCCCACTTCACGTACTGGCCGACCTGCTCCACCGCTTCATCGGGGTCTGAGGTGACGATCCAGCGCTTGGCGATCTGTTCGATCGGCAGCGCGTCGGCCGCCTTCTCCATCTCGATCGGGTCGTCGATCGAGTGCTTCTGCTCGGCGGTCAGCGACAGCGGCGCCCAGAATCGGGTGTTGTTCAGCGCCAGTTCGGGATCCGGGTCGTAGGAGATCTTGATTTCGATCATCTTGTCGATCCCGGCGGCGTCCCGCTCGGCGGCGGCCGCACCTTCGAGCACCGCCGGCATCAGCTTGTCGGTGTAGAGCTCTGCGCCCTTGCCGGAGGTGCAGATGAAGCCGTCGCCGGTCCGTCCGGCGTATTTCGCCACCGCCGGGCCGCCGGCCGCGATGTAAACGGGCACACCCGCCTGGGGCACGTCGTAGATCGAGGCGCCCTTGAGCTTGTAGTAGTCGCCGTCAAAGTCCACCCGGTCGCCGCGCCACAACTCGCGCATCAGCCGCACCGACTCGCGCAGCCGGGCGAACCGTTCCTTGAACTCGGGCCACTGTCCGATAAAGCCGGTGGCAATCTCGTTCAACGCCTCGCCGCTGCCCACGCCCAGGAAGATCCGGTCCGGATACAGGCAGCTCATGGTGGCGAAGGCCTGCGCGACGACGGCCGGGTTGTACCGGAAGGTCGGAGTCAGCACCGAAGTGCCCAGCTGAATCTTCTGGGTGCGTTCCCCGACCGCGGTGATCCAGGCCAGCGAAAACGGGGCATGCCCGCCCTCGTGGCGCCAGGGCTGGAAATGGTCACTGACGGTGGCACTGTCCATGCCGTGGGCCTCGGCGGCAACGCCGAGCTCCACCAGTTCCCGCGGTCCGAACTGCTCCGCCGACGCCTTGTATCCGAGCTTCAGTTCCGTCATTCCACCTTTTCTACACCGTCTGATTTCATCGACCGCTTCTAGACTCACGAGCATGACTGACAGGCTGGTCGAGCTCGTTCCGGTAACCGAGCACGTGCACCTGGCCCGCGGTGAGGCGGTCAACTGGCTGCTGGTGACCGATGACACCGGTGTGCTGCTGATCGATGCCGGCTATCCCGGCGACCGCACCGACGTGCTGGCCTCGCTGGGTGCCCTGGGTTACCACGCTGCCGATGTGCGGGCCGTTTTACTCACCCACGCCCATATCGACCATTTCGGCGTGGCGATCTGGCTCGCCAAAACGTACGGCACACCGGTCTATTGCCACGCCGACGAGGTGGGCCATGCCAAACGCGAGTATTTGGAACAGGCGTCGCCGCTGGCGGTGGCTCCGCACCTGTGGCGGCCGAGTTGGGCGCAGTGGAGCATGCACGTCCTGCGCAACGGCGGCCTGAGTCGGGAGGGCATCTCGTCGGCCCAACCCTTGACCGCCGACGTCGCCACCACACTGCCCGGCCGGCCGTTACCCATTCCCACCCCCGGCCATACCCGCGGCCACTGCTCGTATCTGGTCGACGGCGTGCTGGCCAGCGGCGACGCCCTGGTGACCGGCCACCCGATACTGGCCCGCACCGGACCGCAGCTGCTGCCGGCGCTGTTCAGCCACAGCCAGGACGACGCCATCCGCAGCCTGGCTGCGCTGGCGCTACTGGAGACCGAGATTCTGGCGCCCGGTCACGGCGACGTGTGGCGCGGCCCAATCCGGGAGGCGGCCGAATCCGCTGCACGACGGGCCGGCCACGGCTGAG
>JBDTEP010000051.1:0-35995 GCA_039922455.1 Mycobacterium sp.
ACCGTGTTGGAGGCCGCTGCACAGATCGGCGGCGGGGCCCGATCCGGCGAAGCGCTCCTGCCCGGCCTGTTGCACGACCACTGCTCGGCCTTCCATCCGATGGCCGTCGGGTCGCCCTTCCTGGGCAGCCTCGGACTTGAGCGCCGCGGCCTGCACTGGCTCTGGCCCGAGATCGACTGTGTCCACCCGCTGGACGGTGGCGGCGCCGGGGTGCTGCACCGATCGGTCGCCGACACCGCCGCCGGGCTCGGCGCGGACGGCTCACGGTGGCGGTTGGCGTTCAGCGGGCCCTCGAAGCGCTTCGACGCGCTAGCCGAAGACATCATGGGCCCACTGCTGCGGTTGCCGAAACACCCGCTGACGCTGGCGCGCTTCGGTTTGCCGACCGTCCTGCCCGGATCGGCGGTAGCCCGGCTGTTCCGCACCGAAGCGGGCCGGGCACTGTTCGCCGGTGTTGCGGCACACACATTCCGCCCGCTGCACTACCCGATGACCGCGGCCATCGGTATGGGCATCATCACCGCGGGCCACCGGCACGGCTGGCCGGTCGCGGCGGGCGGTTCCCAATCGATCATCGATGCGCTCGCGAGCTTGCTGGCCGACCTCGGCGGCAAGATCGAGACAGCTACGCCGATCACGTCCGCCTCCCAGCTGCCGCCCGCGGACGTGACGCTGTTCGATCTTGCCCCCGGCGCGATCGTCGACATCCTGGGCGATCGGCTGCCGCCGCGGGTGGCGCGCGCCTACCGCAGATTCCGACACGGACCCGGCGCTTTCAAGGTCGACTTTGCCGTGTCCGGCGGTGTGCCGTGGACCAATGCGGACGCACGCAAGGCAGGCACGGTCCACCTCGGTGGCGACTACGCCGAAGTCGCCGCCGGCGAACGCGACATCCACGCCGGGCGGATGCCGCAACGGCCGTTCGTGCTCGTCGGCCAGCAGTACCTCGCGGATCCCCAGCGGGCGGTCGGCGACGTGGTGCCACTGTGGACGTACGCCCATGTGCCGCACGGCTATACCGGCGACGCAACCAGGGCGATCATCGACCAGATCGAGCGGTACGCCCCCGGCTTCCGCGACCGGATCGTCGGCCAGAGGATTCGGTCGACCACTGACATGGCGGTCTACAACCCCAATTTTGTCGGCGGCGACGTCGTCACCGGCGCCAAGGACGTCCGCCAGCTGGTCTTCGGCCCCCGGACCACGTTGAATCCCTACACACTCGGGATCCCCGGCATATATATCTGCTCAGCCGCCACCCCGCCGGGACCCGGCGCACACGGCATGTGCGGCTACCGCGCCGCACAGCAGGCGCTGAAATATCTCGACCGGGCGGACTCCCGTGTCTGACCTTCTAACGCCGGTGCAGTCCTAAAGCCGAGTGGGAACCTCACGACGCAACACGCGATGACGGCGTCGGGAGATTCCCACTCGCGCCTCGGCCGGGCCAGTCGGCCGCGTACATCGCGTCCTCCACCCGGCCGATCAGCGTCGCCTCCCGGTAGCGCAGCAGCTCCGAACTAACCCGGATGATCCACCAGCCCAGCGCGCCCAGCGCCACCTGGCGGTCAATGTCGCGCTGCCACTGTTTCGGGTCGGTCCAGTGCTGCGGGCCGTCGTATTCGATACCGATCCTTAATTCCCGGTACCCCATATCCACCCGGGCCACGAATTGACCATATTGGTCACGAACCACGATCTGCGTCTCCGGCCGCGGCAAACCGGCGTCGATCAGCACCAGCCGGGTGCGGGTCTCCTGGGGTGATTCCGCCCCGCTGTCGACGAGCGGCAGGATTCGCCGCAGCCGGTTAAGGCCACGCACGCCGGGATGCGCGCTGACGACAGCCCCCACCTCGTCGATGCCGACGCCGGTGGCGTTGGCCAGCGCATCAAGTCGTTGCAGGCTGGCCAGCCGCGGCCGGGTTCGGCGTCCGATATCGAAGGCGGTACGTGCCGGGCCGGTGACCGCAATCCCGTCGACGGTCGTCACCTCGCCAGGCTTCAGGGTGTCGCGGTACACAACAAGTTTCGCCGGCGACTTTCCGTTGTCGCACACCAGCTCGGCATCGAGCGCGCCGCTCACCCACTTCGTGCCCAGCAGCGCCGCAGCGGAATTACCTGCGACCACGCCGCGGCGCCGCGACCACAGCCACGCCGCCTCCGCCCGCTGCCGCGCGGACAGCTCGACGCCCCAAGGCGAGTAGACGCCCGGATAGACCGGTTGGTACAACGTCCGCATCGCCCGCTCGCGGATTGCCTTTTCGGCTAACGCCTCGGCGCCCAGGAACGGCCAGTCCAATTCGTCCACAGCCAAAGCGTGGCCGATGGCGCCGATCAGCGCCGACACGCCTCCACAGGCCCGCCGAGCGGGAATCTCACGACGCAACACGCGATGACGGCGTCGTGAGATGCCCGCTGGGCGCGGCGCTCAGACCTCCGCAACCATCAGGGTGTGCCCGGTCGGGTCGCGGAACCAGAACAGCGGCGGGACCGGCGAACCCATCCGGGACACCTCATCGACGTCGACCCCGAGTTCCCGCATCGCCGCGTGTGTGGCGTCGATATCGCTGGTGTTCAACGTGATACCAGTGACGGCCGGCACCACGGGCCCACCTTCCGGTGGCGGCGGAGCCAGCGCGATGCCGGTCGAGCCGCCCGGCGGGTAGACCTCGATCCACCGGTAGCCACCGCCGAACTCTTCATCGGTGCGCTTCTCGAAGCCGAGCGACTCGTAGAACGCAACCGCCTTGTCCTGCTCTGGCGTCGGCACGCACACGAGGCTGATCGTGGTCAGGCCGGTGTTGATGGTCATCTATTCCTCCCGCAATGTTATGTAGACAGCGTCCACATTGGTTATGTTGACACCGTACACTTCGATTCGAGGAGATTGTCAAGACTTGGCTGACACAAAATCCGGCTACCACCACGGCGATCTGTGCGCGGCACTGATCGAGGCCGGCTTGCAGCTCACCCGGATCGGCGGCCCAGGGGCACTGACCATCCGGGAGGCGACCCGGCGTGCCGGCGTCTCCCCCAACGCCGCCTACCGTCACTTCGCTGACCGTGAGGCACTACTGGGCGCGGTGGCAATAGCCATTCAGGGCCGGATGGCCGAGCGCATGCTGAAACCGGGGAGCCGACGGGGTTCAGCACAGACCCGGGCACGAAATCAGCTGCGCGCCGTCGGCCTGGGGTACATCAGCTTCGCATTGGACGAGCCGGGCTGGTTCGCGGTGGCTTTCTTCGGTTCCGAACTCACCACGATCGGCGACCACCCGGAACCGCCGCCCTTTCGCGCACTGGTCGACAGCCTCGATGCGATGGTGGATGCCGGTGCGCTACAACCGAATCTGCGCAAGGGCGCCGAGTGGCCGTGCTGGTCAGCGGTACACGGGTTCGCCGAGCTGGCCCTGCACGGACCGCTGCGCGGCACCAGCCGCGCCGACCTGGAGGCGCTGGCAGAACGCACGGTCGACGACATCATCTCCGGGCTGGCGCGCTAACCTGGTACCTGGCCAGGGCCCACCCGGACAGCGCCCTACTAGTTCGGCTGGTAACCGGGCGGCGGGTAAACACCGCGCAGAATCGCGGCCCACCACCTGTTACCGAATTCAACCTCATCGCTGGCGTCATAGTCGGGAACGGGGCCAAGTGGAACATTCTCCCCCCGAGTGTCCATCGGGTTCAGCGGCTGCCCGTAGACGGCCACCACAACGGTTCGGTCCATTCGGTTCTCCGACCACACCCCGATCTGACTGTTGGCGCAGTCGGACATGATGGCGAAATAGGCCGGATCGTGATACCAGCGGTTGAGCAGATCCACGCCGCTGATCGCAGGTGCGGTGTTAATCGCCACCGTCTCGGCCACCTGGCCCTGGTAGCCGGCCGCGGCAGCGCGACCATTCGGAGTGGAGCCGTCTGAGCCGATGTCACCGTCGAGGTCCCGGTTGTTCAGGATGTCGTTGGCATGCCACTGGGCCGCGCGCTCCAGTAGCGCATTGGTTCTGATGTCGTTGGTGCAGCCCGCCCGGTGCTGCATGGTGAAAACATTGGCCACCACCCCGTCATTGAGCCGCTTGTTGTTCGGTATGAGCGTGTTGTTGTCGTTGTCGGCATGAGCGACAGACACTCCCAGCACTGCCCCGGCGACGACAATCACGAAAGCAGGCAGGGTAGGCCACTGATTTTGCATGTCCATTTCCTCCTTGTCAGGGCAGAGTTCCGGGTGCCGGGCGGTAATGCGCGGCGGACTTACGTAACTGCCAGATCTGCTCGGGACACAACTCGTTGGCGGCCTGCGTGATCAGATATGAGGCTTGGTAATCATCGACCGTGTTGAAGTCGTGTTGGATATCGATAATCAACTGGGTATAGGCGCGGCCCTGAGCTATCTTGTCGCAGACGCCATATCCGTAGTTCAGTGCTTCCTCGCCGCTGGCAAAGTTATAGCCGGGCCGCGCCGTGACGCCGATCAGGTACGCCATCTTCTTGTCCCATTCCACATCGGCGCGTGCCCGCGGTGCGTCTACCGCGACGAGGCCGCCGAAGACCGTCGCCCAGATGAGAACGAGACCCGCCAGCGGCTTGCACCACCCACGTTGGAATTTCGACCGCTGTTGCATCGCCATGGCCGATCAGATCGGGTCGAACCCGGCGATGAGCCACCGGCCGTCGATTTTATCCAGCGTCACCCGCACACTGGATGCGGTATCGGTGGGGGCATCCCCGCCGACGATGGCAGCCTGGTTGATGAACAGCAGTACCACCGCGTGGCGCGGCGTGGCCGAGACCGATGCCGCAGCAGGCACACTGGCCACCGTCGAGATGTGCTTCTGCTTGGCCCCCGGGATGACGACATCGTGGGTCAGTTCGGCGTAAGAGTCGCGGAAGGCGCCGGTAAGTAGGCCCTGCGCTGCCGTCAACTCTTTCTCGACGGTGCCCGGCTGATAGGAAAGCATCGCAATCGTGGATTCCTTTGCGGCCTGCATGGAGTCGACTCGGGCGATCTCTGACTCTCGGGCAGTCGTATCCCAGAACTTGAACAGCCCCGCCACCAGTGCGAGCAGCACTACCAGCGCGGGCAGCACACCGTAGGCCAGTAGCCGTCGCCAGTCGAGGCCACGCCCGGTGCCGGCGCAGTCATCATTGGCACCGGCCTCTTCCGGGGCGATCTCCGAAATCGCTTCTGCGCCATCCGGCACGACCGTGGTAGCCGGTTCCGGCTCGAGGGCCGGCAGCTCAGGATCTTCGACTGCCGTCTTGGTGTCGGCGAGCACGGGGATCACCTCCGGGTGTGGTTGGGTCTCGGTGGGGCCAAGATCGTCGGGGCGGGCCGAAGTGTGATTACGGGACGAAGGCGACATTGGCGACCTTCCGCTGGCCATCGGATTGGCTTACCAGGATTCGCATTCGCCAGGCTCGTGAGGTCTGCTCTGTCGAACCCGCATTGATGGTCTCGACGTTCACTGAGACCAGGACCTCTGCCCCATCGTCGGTTTCGGACTCGATGCCGGCCTCGGTGACCGTCCCGGTCGACTTGGCCTGCGCCTTTTTGACCACGTCGATAAAGGGTTGCGAACGCTTGGAGAAGTCGTCGTAGAAGGCTCCCGTGGCCGAGTCCAGGATGCGCTGGATGTCCTCCTCGGCATGCTCGTAGTCGATGGTGGTGAGGTTCAGCGCGCCCTGGCGTGCGACTTGCACCGAGAGGTTGCGCTCAGCGCTGGACTGATGCGACTGGTAAACCCGGAATCCGAACCAGCCACCCAACCCGGCAATCGCCAAGACCACCGACAGGCCGACCAGCACCGCCGCCCGTAGGTACGAGGCCTCCGGTTCGACGGGTTTCTCGATGACCTCGGGCGAACCCGCTTCACCAGCCGATGTCGTCACCGCGATGTCCGACGGGGTCAGGCGTTCGGGGGCGTCATCATCGACTGCCATGTCTGCTCCTTGTTCGCGGTGCGGGAGAGATTGGTCTGGGTGTATATCTGGCCGTCAGGGCCCAAGTAGCTACCGGTATTCGGGTCATATTCCGCGGCGGCGATCTGTGGTGGCGGGGGACTTGGTGAGCGCACGGCCGGCGCCACTCCGGGCGGCAGTTGCGGAATGTCCTGGCCGGTGATGGTGGCGTTGGGGTCGCCTTTCCAGTTCCAGCCGTCGTTGAGCGGCACGTACTCTTCGTCGCTCTCGCACATTTTCACCGTCGGCGCCCGTTTACCGGGCCGGGTGGCGCAGGGCAGGTTGCGCGCGCCACGGACGTTGAACATGGCGTCCTGCGGAATCCGGCAGTACAGCTCCCCTTCGGGACGGTCCGGGTAATCCACCGAGGCAGCCGTCCGAGCCTGCTGGGGGGGCAGGAACCCGGTCAGGCACGGTGGTGGCAGGTTGACATTGAGGTTGAAGCTCAGGTACGCGCCCTTGTAGTTCTGCTTGGTGTCACGGTTGGCCAGACCCGCGCCCTGGAGGACCTCCGTCAGTCGAGGCAGTAGGACCAGCAGTTGTTCGAGGTTCGGTTGGTAGGTCAGGGCGACGTCGCCGACGCTGACCAGGTTCGCCAGCACAATCGGCAGGGTCGGTTGGAGCCGATCGAACAGTTCGCGGGCCTGCTCGGCGGCCGCTGGACCGTTCTGCAGCAGACCGACGACCGCACTGTCCTGGTCGTGCAGTTGACCTGTGACGACGGCCAGGTTCGCCGCCCAGCTCCGGATCGCGCCGGAGGTGTCGATCTGGGTGTCGAGCAGCGGTTTGGCCCCGTCAATCAGGGTGGTCAGCGCTCCGAGGTTCTCGTCAGCATCGATCGCCAACGCCGTAGAACCCTTGACCAGCCGAGAAAGTTCCGGACCGAGGCCGCCGACGGCGGCGTAGGACTGATCGACGACGGTGCGCAGATTGTCACGCGGGATCGCCCGCAGCCCCCGGTTGGTCGCGTCGAGCAGTGCGTTGATGTTCGGCGGAATGGATGTCCGTTCGACCGGAATGACGTCGCCGGCCTTCAGCGGCGGGCCGTCGCCACTGCGCGGCACCAGTTCGACGAACTGTTCTCCGATTGCGCTCTGGCTGTGTACCTGCGCATCAAGGTCGCTGGGGATGTCGATGCCCGACTTCAATGACAACAGCGCCGCGACTCCCGCACCGGTCAGGTGCACGTCTTGGACTCGACCCACCTCGACGCCTCGGTAGGTGACATTGCCGCTCTTGTACAACCCGGCCGCGGCGGGCAGCTGCATGGTCACGTCGTAATGTCCAACACCGAACAGCATGTCCGGTAACTCCATATAGCGGAGCCCCATGATCGACCCGCTGACCGCGCTGACCGCAGCGAAGGCGGCCAACTGCGTCCATACTCGCTTACTTATCACGTCAGCGTCCCTGGTCGAAACGGTACGGAACAACCAGGGGATTCCCTGGATTGAACGGGCCACCCGCGGTGCACGGGCTGGGGAACTGCCCGATGGTGCGGCCCCACTGCAGTTCCAATTCGGTCAGATCGCACTCCCATTTCGTCCCGGTGAAGAATGAAGCGTCAAGTCGGCTCAACGTCAGGTCGATGACCGCGGTGAGGTTGGCGGCGTCGCCACGGAACCAGTTGGGAATCGTCTCCAATGCGAAGGGATACGTGGGATACAGGCCCAGGGAGCGGGTCAGTGCCGGCCCGGCATTGGCCAGCGACTCCAGCACCGGTCCAATATTTTTCAGCTCTTGAACCAATGCCTGCTTGGTTTGATTGATTGAGCTGGCAGCCAGAGCACCGAACTTGCCCAACTGGTCGGCCGCGTCGACCAACTGGCCGCGTTCATCTTTGAGCACCGTCAGCGCATTGGGAATCGTCTGCAACGCCTTGTCTACCACGGGTTTCTGCTCGGCGAACTTACCGGCGAGGTTGTTGAGGCTGTCCGTGGCGGCGATGATGTCGTCGGTTTGTTCGTTGGCATTGCCGATGAACGTGTCCAGCTGAACGATCAGGCTTCGCAGGTCTTTCTCGCGGCCGGCGAAAGCGGTGCTGAATGCCCTGGTGATCTCTTGGACCTGGCCAATCCCACCACCGTTGAGCAGTGTGGAGACGGCCGCCAACGTCTGGTCGGTAGTCGGGAAACTCGCCGCCGAGGACAGCGGTATCAGCGACCCCTGCTGCAGTGTCCCCTCCGGAGTGACACCGGTCGGGCGTGCCAACTCAACGTGCAGCGACCCCAACAGACTGGTCTGCCCCAGGGCCACGGTGGCGTTGGCCGGCAAGTCCACGTCGCCATTGAGCCTGATCGTCAAGAGGGCATGCCAGCCCTGCCGCTCGATCCCGGTGACGGTGCCCACGGTGACATCGCCGACCCGCACCCGCGAGTTCGGCTGAAGATTGTTCACATCCGGTAGCTGGGCGTGAATCGTGTAGGCGCCCGGGCCTCGGCCCTGGGTGCCGGGCATCGGCAGCGAATTCAACCCTCGCCATCCACAACCCGACAGCGCGGTGGCCGCGACCATTACGGTCAGCGCGACAGCGGCCCGAAGCATTCGGCGTCTCATGACGCACCCCCGGGGGGTGTCATCAAGCCGACGAGACCGGCGTTGGGATCTGACTGGTTCGAGTTGCCTGCCTCGACCGCGAGGGGCGGTCCCTGGGCATCGGGCGGTCCGGCATCGGCCGGGGCCGGCGCTGCGGCTTGTGGCGGAACGTAGTCGGGCCGCATCCAGTCCTCGCTGTAGGTGACCTCGTTCGGCCGCGCCGAAGCCCCCACGAACAGGTTCTCGCCCAGCGGAAAGAAGTTGTATTGGCGGTTCTTCACGATCGGGGCCAGATACTGCACGCACAGCTTCGCCGACTGCTCGGCGTTCTGCCGGGAGGCGGCCTGGATCGCCCCGCAGACGAACGAGATCGGATCGCTGAGGTTGTTCGTCGACAGTGCACCGGTCAACGTCCCCTGAGCCGGCTGGTAGATGTTGACGAAGTTCTGGGCGACGGTCGGCGCCATGTGGAGGAACTGCTTTACGTTGTCCAGGCTGTCCACCAGCGCTTGCGACACCGAGGCCACCTTCGCGGAAGTGGTTTCCAACGCGCCGCTGTTGTCGGCGACGAACTCCTTCACCTGCACCACCGCGGTGTTCAGATCACGAACCGCGGCCGCGACTTCGTTCGGGTCGTCTGCCAACGCCGAGGTGGCAGACGCAAGGTTCTGGTTCAGGCGCCGCAGTACCGTGTCACTGTCCCGCAGTGCCGAAACCAGGATCGACAGATTTTTTACCGTGCTGAAGATATCGGTGCTGTGATCTCCGAGTGCTGAGATTGTCTGGGAGACTTCGACAATCGTGTTGTGAATATTGGTGCCCTGACCACGCAGGTTGTCCGCCGCGGTGTTGATGAACCCGCCCAAGGTGCTCACCCCGCCGGGTTGCGTGGGTTGCAGCATCGTGGTGAGGTGCTGCAGTTGGTCGCGGAAGTCGTCCCATTCAACCGGAACGGCCGTGCGTTCGCGTGGGATGACCGCGGCGTCGGGTAATACCGGGCCGCCGCTGTACACCGGCGTCAGTTGGATGGCACGTGCGGTCACCAGGGACGGCGACAGCACCACCGCGTTGACGTCGGCGGGCACCCGATACTTGTCGTCGTACCAGAAACTGATCTTGACTCGCTTGGGCTGCGGCTCGATCCGGGTGATCTCACCGACCCGCACACCCAAGATGCGGACCTCGTCACCGACGAAGACTCCGTTGCTGTTGTCGAAGTAGGCGATCACGTTCGTGCGCCCGATCCCCGGTCCGGATCGCACCAGCGTAAATGCGCCGGCCGTCAACACGACCATCAAGACTGCGGCCAACCCCAGCCGAACATTGCGGGTGCCGGTCATCTGCCTGCCCCTTCCCCGGGCGCGGACGCGGCGACCGGCTCAGGCGAGGAGTCCGGTTTCACCTGCTGGTCGGTCGAGATCCGCGCGGGAGGACCGGGCGGCGGGCCGCCGGGCGCAGGCGCAGGGGGCGGTTCCCGGTACGGGTAGCAGCCGGTGCCGGGCAGGCTACACGGATGGTCGCCGGGGTTACCGGTGATCGCGTCGGGCAGATACACCCGCGGGGGGCCGCCCTGACCGGTGCGCGGGTAGGGCACCGGCAACGGTGGCGTGCCCTGCTGGCCGATCTCCGGCTCGGTGCGCTCGGACGGCAACAGCACGTTCGGATCCAGACCCAGATCGGAGAAGGCCGAATCGATGTAAGGCTGGATGAACTGTCCCGGAACCAGATTGATGACGTAGGCCTTGAAGAATGGCCCCGCTGAGAGTGCTTCCCCCAGCCCCATGATGTGCCAGTCGAATCGTTTGAGCCAGTCCTGCACCTTCTCCTTGCGGTTGTCGACGATGGCGAGCGCTCCGTTGAGCTTGTCCAAGGCAGGCTTCAACGTTTCGCGGTTGTCGGCGACCAACCCGCTGAGTTGCTGGCTGACGTAGGAAATATTTCCCGAAAGCTGGTCCAGCGCTGCGCTTTCGCTGTTGAGCTGACTCAACAGGGCGTTGGTGTCAGCAACCAGATGCACGATCTGATCGCTGCGGCCGGACAGGACAGCCGTTGCTTTACCGGCGTTCGACAGCAGGTTGCGCAACTGTGCGTCGCGCTTGTTGAGGGTCTTGGCCAGGCGTGCCGACCCTTCGACGGCGACCCGCAGTTCCGGTGGCGTGTCGTGGAAGGTTGTCGCCAGAACCTCGAGCGAGTTGGAGACCTGCTCGGTGTCGAGTCCGCTGATCATCGCCGTCAGATCGCCGAGGGCATCGGGCAGTTGATAGGCCGGCGTGGTGCGATCGAGCGGGATGGTCCCCGCCTGTCGTCCATCGCCGCGGGGCGTGACGCCGAGAATCTTGGTGCCCAGCAGGCTTTTCGTTTTCACCGCTGCCTCGGTGCGGTCGCCGAGCCGGAGGTCCTTGGCGACCTTGAAGGTCACCAACACCTGCTGGCCGTCCAGCGTGACGCTGCTGACCTTTCCCACGGTGATGCCGGAGACCTGCACCTCGGCGCCCGCGGTCAGACCGCCCGCCTCGGCGAAATACGCCGAATATGACTTCCCCGGCGAGATCAATGGAAGCCGGTCGTAATACCAGCCGCCGAGGGCGATGCCGACGAGCGCCATCAGTCCGACGACCCCGATGATGATCGGGTTGCGTTCCCGGAATGGTTTCACTTCGGTTCGCACCTCCCCGAAGGCTGTCCGGCTACCTTGACGTACATCGGCTGTCCACCCTTGCCGTTGAGTTTGAGCACGATGTCGCAGAAGTAGAACGTGAAGTAATCGCCGGTGATGGCGTGCCGGTTCAGGATGCGCAGCGCCTCGGGCAGGTCGTCCAGCACGTGCTCGACGTAGTCCTTCTCCGACAACACGTTTCCGGCGGTGCGATCGATCTCCTGGACGGCCTTTTGCAACGGCGGACGCCCTTGTTGCAGCAGATTGGCGAGCGATCCCGCCGCCGCATTGATGTAGGCCACCCCGTTGCTGATGTCTTGTTTGCGGTCGGCCAGACTCCGCATGAGCACCGACAGCGAATCGATCGCCTTCGCGAACTGGTCACTGCTATCGCCGAGTGACCCCAACACCGTGTTCAGGTTGACGACCACCTCGCCGATCAACTGATCCCGGTCAGCCAGCGTGTTCGTCAACGCCGCGGTCTGGCCCAGAAACGAGCCCAGGGTGGCGCCCTGGCCCTGGAACGCGGCGATGAGTTGGCCGGTCAAGGCGTTGACCTGTTCGGGATCCAAGGCGCGAAACAGTGGCCGGAAACCGCCGATCAGCGCATCCAGGTCCAGCGCCGGCGCGGTTCGCTCAACCGGAATAGTCGCACCCTCCTGGAGCTTTCGTATTCCGCCCGCGCCTTCCTCAAGCGCCAGGTAGCGGCCACCGATCACATTGTCCCAGCGGATGGCCGCCCGACTGCCCTCCGTGAGGACGACTGAATCGTCCGCACTGAAGCTGACCTCTACGTTTCCGTCATCCTTGAGCTTCAGAGCTTTGACCTTGCCGACTTCCACCCCGGCGATCCGAACGAAGTTCCCGTTCGCCAGCCCGGTCACATCGGTGAACTCGGCCAGGTAGTTGCGTGCGGTGCCGAACCGGAACTGGCCGAATACCGTGACCAGCGCAAACATCGCCACCAAGGTGACGGTGAAAAAGATCCCGAGACGCCACACGGTGCCCCGCAAATCGTCTCTCACAAATCCCTCCTCTGGCTCGCTCGTCGCGCGATCACGGTGCGGTGGCGGATTCAGACCCCGACGGGGGCGGCGGTGGCGGCGCGGGGGGTACGCCGGGGTACAGCGGCGTCCCATCCGGCCCGTACAGCGGTGCCCCGTAAGGCGGTGTGGCGAACCCGAGTTCAGGCTGCGGCCCGACCGCGGGACCGGGCAGGCACTGGCGAACGGCCGGCGGCAGCGGCACCGCGCGGGTGACCCGGAACCAGTCGCCGTAGCACGACTGACCGATACCCGGATTAGGCCGCAGGTCCAGGCCGGTTCCCCAGCCGGTATTGGTGATCAGGTGGCGGACCGGGAAGTTGTTGGCGACATCGGGCAGTGACCCGCACCCCGGCTTACCTCCGGGTCCACCCTTTGCCCCGTTGATCGGCAGGTTCTCCGGGTAGCGATAGACCTCATCGCCGAGCAGCAACGCCACGTCCACGATCAGTGATCGGCCGTCGCTACCGCCCATGTAGCCGGGCAGATCGTAGTCATCCAGGACGTTCTTCCCGCCGACCAGCGTGCAGGTCAGGGAGGGGTTGTACTTCATGAACAGGTCCGTTGTCGGCTCCAACACATTCACGCCGTGAATGAGATTCCGCTGGTTGGGGCCGATCAGGTTGATACCGCTGCGTGCGAATCCCGTCATGGTGAGCAACACCGCGTCCAGGTCCCGCGCATGACTGGTGATCGTTGCGCTTGTCGTAGCCGCCGCCGCTAAGACGTTGACGATGTCCGGCGCCGACGCATGGTAGGTGTCGCTTACGTCTTTGAGTGCTCGCCAATCTTCGCGAATGGTCGCGTTGCGCCCATTGAGCGCTTGCAGCACCCGGTCGGCGCTGCTGACGGCCTGGCCGATCCGTCCGCCTTGGCCCTGCACGCCCTCTGCGATCGCCGACAACACCGAGTTGAGTTCAGCTGGATCGACTTGGTCGATCACCTGGACCAGGTTCTGGAATACGGTATTGACCTCGGCCGTGACGTTCGCGGACATCAACGAGGCACCGGCCTTCAACGTGTGCGCGCTGGGGTCTTCCGGGTAGAGCAGCTCGACGTATTTCGCGCCGAACACGGTGGTCGCCGCAATCTGCGCTTGAACATTCGCGGGTATGTGCTTGACCTGCTTAGGATCTAATTCCAGTTGCAGACGGACCGAGTCACTGCCGGCGGTAATCGCGCCGACTCGACCGACCTGCACCCCGCGCAACTTCACCTTGGCGTCCGTCTCCATCACCAGGCCGGAGCGATCAGAGGTCAACGTCACCGGCACATAGGAGCGGAATGATCCGTTGAAGCATTTTGCTACCACCCAGACCATTACCACCACGATGCCGATGCCGATCAACGGCCACCATCGCGGTTGGATGCGGGCAGCTCCGCTCCTGGCATTCACCGGTCAGCCCGCCAAGTTGAAGTTGCCGGACTGCCCGTAAACGGCCAGGGTGATCGCCACGGTCACCAGTACCGCCGCGAGAAGCGATGCCCGCGTCGCCCGCCCTACAGCTTCGCCCACGCCGGACGGACCGCCGGCCGCGGTGTACCCGTAATAGGTATGGATCAGCATGATCACGATGCCGGCCGCGGCCACCTGGATGAATGACCAGACCAGATCGGCTCGGTTGAGAAACGTGTGAAAGTAATGGTCGTAGACGCCCGACGACTGCCCGTAGACCACAATTGTGCCGAAGCGGGCGGCAAAAAATGCCATCAATACCGCCACACAATAAAACGGGATGACCACGATCAGACCCGCGATCACGCGGGTAGAGGCCAGATAAGCGATCGAGCGGACGCCCATGACCTCTAAAGCATCAATCTCCTCGTTGATCCGCATCGCCCCGAGTTGCGCCGTCGCTCCGGCGCCGATTGTGGCGGCCAACGCGAATTCCGCGGTCAACGGCGCAATGATCCGCACATTAAAATAAGCAGATGCAAACCCGGTCAGCGCCTCGACGCCGACCTGCGAGAATTGATTGAATCCCTGTGCTGCAACAATCGCACCCGTCGATAATGTCAGGAAGGCGACAATCGTGACGGTTCCGCCGATCATGGCCAGGGCGCCGACGCCCAAGCTCATCTGCGCAATAAGCCGGATCAACTCTTGCCGGTAGTACAGCAGTGCGTCACGAATCGAAACCAATGTCGTGGCATGGAACTGAATCTGCGCGCCAAGTCGGTCCCAGCCTTCGGAGAGATCACCCCACTTGTGACTGGCCCGGGGGAGTCGTTGACTCAACGCTTGACTCATAGCCCCACCCGGAATCCGATAGCAGTGACGGCAATATTGATCACGAATAACGCCATGAAAGAAAAGACCACGGTCTCGTTGACGGCTTTACCGACGCCTGCCGGACCACCAGTGACAGAGATACCCATATAGCAGGCGATCAGCCCCGCGGAGAGCCCGAACAGCGTCGCCTTCACGAAACACACGATCACGTCGCCCATTCCGGTGAGCAGCGTAAGACCCGCAACGAACGCACCGGGTGTCACGTGTTGAAAGAACACCGAGAAAACGAAGCCACCCGCCAGGCCGACCAGCACGACGAGCGGAGACAACAACAGCGCAACCAATGTCGCTGCGCACACCCGGGGCACCACCAGCGCCTGAATCGGGTCGATACCCATCACCCGCAGAGCATCAAGCTCCTCTCGGATGGTGCGGGCGCCCAGATCGGCGCACATCGCGGTCGCGCCAGCACCCGCAACGACCAGGACCGTCACGATCGGACCGATCTGCAGTACCGCACTGAGTGCGGCCCCGGTGCCGGAGAAATCCGCGGCACCGAATTCACCGAGCAGAATATTGAACAGAAAGACGGCCAATACCGTGAACGGCACGGACAGCACCAGCGTGGGGACGAGTGAGACCCGCGCTACAAACCAGGTCTGCAATAAAAATTCCCGCCATGCAAATGGGGGATGGAACGCCTGAACCAAAGTATCCAGCGCCATTGCGAAAAAATCGCCGAGCGCACGTATCGGCCTGCTGACGATAGTGGCGCTAAGCACCGCGGACATCACAAGTCATGTAGCAGTTGATGTTCCACCGACCGACCCCGGCCGATGCTGCCGGCTCAAAAGAGCACACGCCAACCCATCCTCCAATTCGGCAAAGCCGACTTTCCCCACCCCGAGCACAGTCTCGGCAAAGCCGATTAATCCCACCCAACACACAATTCACACAGCGGCTGGCTCGACCTTCGCTTCGAGAGTCGTCTCCGGCGCGCGCTGGACCCTGCGTTGGGCCGTAATGTTACGGAGCGCCGGGTCGTGAGTCATGTACCGGATCGACAAACTTTTGGCCCATCGTTGTCTCCAGGGGACAGGCCGGGGGTACGCGGTCGTGTTCGCCGGTACCAGCCGCGGCTATCTGGAGGGCGGGTCGCGACTCAGCAGGTCCGGGTTCGCAGGTGGATTCCATTGCCGACCGCAATGACGAATGTGGTCAGATCGCGGGTGAGGTCGTCGATCGATCGCGGCTGGTCGCTGTCGTACAGAAAATCGGCGATGGTCTCGAACAGGCCCCCGATGGTGGCGACCGCCATCGCCCGGTAGTCGACATCTGTACCGGCCTGAGCCTTGCTGCGCCAGTACGACTCGAGGAAGCTGGCGGCCCACCGGCGGTTCTCCCGCCGCTGTGCCTCGACCCGCGGCGAGATGCCGGTGCATTCCCGGAACGTCACCACCGCTACCCGGGGGTCGTCGACAAGTGCGTGCGCGAGCCCGGACAGCAGGCGCCACACGGTCGTCTCACCCTCCTCGTCGGGGGCGGTCTGCCCCATGATCTCCTCGAGCTGTCCTTCGATGCGCTCAGAGGTCCCCGTCAGCAGCGCCAGATAGCAGTCTTCCTTGCTGTCGAACAGTTCGTAGAACGCCTTGTTACCGACATAGGCCGTCTGGCAGATCTGCTCGATCGAGGTGTTGGCGTAGCCGTCCCGCGCGAACAGGTCGAACGCCGCGGTCAGGAGTTGCTCGCGGCGCTGGGCCCGACGCTGTTCGGCGTCGAGCCCGCGGATCCTGCGCCCCCCGGGCGGCGACGCCGTCATCATTGCTCCTTTTGGCGCCGGAATTTAAGCGCCGAGCCGCTCAACGATGGTGACGTTGGCTGTGCCCCCGCCCTCACACATGGTCTGCAGGCCGTAGCGGCCGCCGGTGCGCTCCAGCTCATTGAGCATGGTGGTGAACAGCTTGGCTCCGGTTGCACCAAGCGGGTGACCGAGCGCGATCGCCCCCCCGTTGGGGTTGACCTTGGCCGGGTCGATCGGGAATTCCTTGAGCCAGGCCAACACCACCGGCGCGAACGCCTCATTGATCTCGACCACGTCAATGTCCTCGATGGACAGGCCGGTCTTCTCCAGCGCGTAGCGGGTGGCCGGGATCGGGCCGGTGAGCATGAACACCGGGTCATCACCACGGGCGCTGATGTGATGAATCCGAGCCCGCGGCTTCAACTTGTGGTCGGCGACGGCCTGCTCGGAGGCGAGCAGCACCGCGCTGGCGCCGTCACAGATCTGGCTGGCCAGGGCGGCGGTCAGCCGGCCGCCTTCGACCAGCGGTTTGAGGCCGGCCATCTTCTCCAGCGTGGACTCGCGCGGGCACTCGTCGGTGCGGAACTCATCGACACCGATGATCTCGTGGTCGAAGTGCCCGCCGCGGATCGCGGCGAAGGCCCGCTCGTGGCTTTGCAGGGCGAAGCGCTCCATCTCCTCGCGGGTGATGTCCCATTTCTCGGCGATCATCTCCGCCCCCCGGAACTGGGAGATCTCCTGGTCCCCATACCGTTCCAGCCACTTCTTCGACTCGTTGGTCGGCGAGGTGAAGCCGAACTGCTCACCGACGATCATCGCCGAGGAGATCGGGATCTGGCTCATGTTCTGCACGCCGCCGGCCAAGATCAGGTCCGCGGTGCGCGACATGATGGCCTGCGCACCGAACGAGATCGCCTGCTGGCTGGAACCACACTGCCGATCGACGGTCACCCCGGGCACGCCCTCGGGGTAGCCGGCGGCCAGCCAGGCCAGCCGGCCGATATTGCCGGCCTGGCCACCGATGGCGTCCACGCAGCCCGCGATCACATCGTCGACCGCGGCGGGGTCGACACCGACCCGGTCGAGCAGACCCTGAAACGCCAACGCGGCCAGGTCGATCGGGTGCACGCCGGCCAGCGATCCATTGCGTTTGCCAACCGCGGTGCGCACCGCGTCGATGACGTAAGCCTGTGAAATACGGGCGTTTTCAGTCATTTCAGACTCCTTCTTTGCTGATCTCAACGGTGGCGATGCCGCCCAAGACGATGGCAAGGTACTGTCTGCCGACCTGTTCGGCGGTGAGCGGTCCACCGGGGGAATACCAGCGCACCGACACCCAGGTGGTGTCGCGGATGAAGCGATACACCAAGTCGACGTCGAGGCCGGGCCGGAAGTAGCCCTCCTGGACACCCTGTTGCAGCACGTCAACCCACATCTTACGTTGTTGCCGGTTGCGCTCGTCGACGTAGGAGAACCGCTCTTGGCTCGACAACCGCTTGGCTTCGTCCTGGTAAATGACGACCTGGGCGTGCCGGTGCTCGATGGCGTCGAACGAAGCCAGGAACAGCCCCTTGAGCCGATCCAGCGGGTTGGCGTGGGTCGCGATGATCTGCTGGTAGCGGGTGAACAACCAGTCCAGGAAATCGCGCAACACCTCGTCGACCATCTCCTCCTTGGAAGAGAAGTGGTGATACAAACTGCCGGACAGGATCCCGGCCGCGTCAGCGATGTCGCGCACCGTGGTGGCACGCAGCCCACGCTCGGCGATCATCGTCGCCGCCAGGTTCAGGAGTTCGTCACGGCGCGTCATGGCATCACGGGTGCTGGCTGGAAACCGAGATGATCTCGCCGGTCAGGTAACTGGAGTAGTCGCTGGCCAAAAACGCGATGGTGGTGGCGATCTCCCACGGTTCGGCCGCCCGACCGAATGCCTCCCCCTCGGACAGCCGGTCCAGCAGCTCGACCGAGCTGGTCTTCTCCAGGAACTTGTGCCGGGCGATGGACGGCGAGACGGCGTTGATCCGCACCCCGTACTCGACAGCCTCGATCGCGCTACACCGGGTCAGAGCCATCACGCCGGCCTTGGCTGCGGCGTAGTGCGACTGGGAATGCTGTGCGCGCCAACCCAACACGCTGGCATTGTTGACGATCACCCCACCGTGTTCGACACCGCGAAAGTAGCGCAACGCGGCACGGGTCGCCCGCATCACAGAGCTGAGCGTGACGTTGAAAACCCGGTCCCACTCGTCATCGGTCATGTCGATCACCGGGGTCTGCCCACCCAGCCCGGCATTGTTGACCAGCACGTCGAGCCGGCCCATCTTCGCCACGGCGGCCTCGAACAGCGCGTCCACCGCGGCGGTGGAAGTGACATCGCAGACCACCGCCTCCACGCGGCCCAGCCCCAGGGCGGCCAGTTCGTCGCGGGTCTCGCCGAGCCGGCGCTCGTGGTAGTCGGAGACCACGACGTCGGCGCCTTCCAGCAGCGCACGCCGCGCGGTGGTGGATCCGATGCCGGTGCCGGCGGCAGCGGTCACCAGCACCGTCTTGCCGTTCAGCAGCCCGTGTCCGGCAATCTCTTCCGGCGCCTTGGCCATATCCGATGTCAGGCTCATCCCTTTGCCTCCCGGGGTAGGCCGAGAACTCGCTCGGCGATGATGTTGCGCTGAATCTCGTTCGACCCACCGTAGATAGTGTCCGAGCGGGTGAACAGGTAGAGCCGTTGCCACTCGTCGAACTCGCCGTCGGCGAGCACCATCGACTCCGGGCCGATCACGTCCATGGCCAGCTCGCCGAGATCACGATGCCAGTTGGCCCACAGCAGCTTCGAGACGTTATCTTGGCCGGGCTGCTCGGCGTCCATGGTGGCCAGCGCATAGGACCGCATAGCGCGTAAGCCCACCCAAGCCCGGGTTAGCCGCTCGCGAATCAGCGGGTCCTCGGCGGCGCCGTTGCGCTGCGCGAGCTCGGCCAGCGCAGAGAGCTCACGGGCGTAACGAATCTGCTGCCCCAGTGTCGACACGCCGCGCTCGAAGGTGAGCGTGCCCATCGCCACCTTCCAGCCGTCGCCGGGTTCGCCGACCACCAGGTCGGCGTCGGTGCGGGCGTCGTCGAAGAACACCTCGTTGAATTCCGAGGTGCCGGTCAACTGCACGATCGGGCGGATCGCCACACCCGGCTGGTCCAGCGGCACCAGCAGGTAGGACAACCCGTTGTGGCGCTTGGAGCCCTTCTCGGTGCGGGCCACCACGAAGCACCACTGCGACAGGTGCGCCAGCGAGGTCCAGACCTTCTGCCCATTGATGTGCCACTGCTCGCCGTCAAGCACCGCGGTGGTGGCCACGTTGGCCAGGTCGCTGCCGGCACCGGGCTCGGAGTAGCCCTGGCACCACAGCTCGGTGACATTGCGGATGCCGGGCAGGAAACGTTGCTGCTGTTCTGCGGTGCCGAACGCGATGAGTGTTGGTCCGAGCAGTTCCTCGCCGAGGTGATTGACCTTGTCCGGCGCATCGGCGTGGGCGTACTCCTCGTAGAACGCCACCCGGTGCGCCACCGACAGGCCGCGCCCGCCATGCTCTACCGGCCAGCCCAGGCAGGTCAGCCCGGCGTCGGCGAGATGCCGGTTCCACGCCATCCGTTCCTCGAACGCCTCATGCTCGCGCCCCGGGCCGCCGAGGCCCTTGAGCTTGGCGAACTCCCCGACCAGGTTCTCGGCCAGCCATGCGCGGACCTCAGCCCGGAACTCCTCGACTGCTTGCACCCCTGTAGGCTAACCTACCAAGCACTTGCTCGGCTACGAGCCGTCGAACCCAGGGAGCACCGATGTCCAGCGAACCGCGGACGACGCCTGCGGCTCTGGACCACATCGCGCGAGCACTCCCCGACCATGACGCGCTGCTCACCGAGGACACCCGGCTCAGCTACGCCCAACTACGCGACGAGGTGCGCCGCGCCGCCGCCGCACTGATCGCCCTCGGCGTGACACCCGGCGACCGGGTCGCGCTGTGGTCGCCCAACACCTGGCACTGGGTGGTGACCTGTCTGGCCACCCACTACGCCGGCGCCGTGCTGGTGCCGCTGAACACCCGCTACACCGTTTCGGAGGCCACCGACATCCTGGCCCGCAGCAAATCCAAGGTGCTGATCGGCATGGGCCGATTCCTGAAAGCGGACCGGCTCGCCGAACTGAACCGCACCGATCTGCCGGAGCTGGCGCACGTGGTGCGGGTGCCCATAGAAAGCACAGCAGGCCCAGAAAATGCGGAGACAGCCGATCTGCCCTGGGATGGCTTCATCGTCGCCGGCGAGGCCATCGCCGAAGCCGAGGTCGATGCGCGGGCTGCCGCCGTCGGCCCCGACGACCTCTCCGACATCCTGTTCACCTCCGGAACCACCGGCCGCAGCAAAGGTGTGCTGTGCGCGCATCGCCAGTCGCTGGCCGGCCCGGCCGCGTGGGCGGCGTGCGGCCAGATGACCGCCGACGACCGCTACCTGGGCATCAACCCGTTCTTCCACAACTTCGGCTACAAGGCCGGGATTCTGGCCTGCCTGCAAACCGGCGCCACCCTGGTCCCGCAGGTCACCTTCAACCCGGCGGATGCGCTGCGCGCCATCGAAGCGCACCGGATCACCGTCTTGCCCGGGCCGCCCACCATCTACCAGACCCTGCTCGATCACCCGGATCGTGACCGCTATGACCTGAGCTCGCTGCGGTTCGCGGTGACCGGGGCGGCGACGGTGCCGGTGGTGCTGATCGAACGGATGCAGACCGAACTCGACATCGACATCGTGCTGACCGCATACGGTCTGACCGAGTCCGGCGGGTTCGGCACCATGTGCCGAGCCGACGACGACGCCGTCACCGTCGCCACCACGTGCGGGCGGCCGATCGGCGACTTCGAGTTGCGCATCGATGGTGCCGCAAACACCGGCGACTCCGGTGAGGTGCTGCTGCGCAGCGACAACATCATGGTCGGCTACCTCGACGATCCCGACGCTACCGCCGCCGCGATCGATGCCGACGGTTGGCTGCACACCGGTGATGTCGGCACCGTTGACGCGGCCGGCAATCTGCGGATCACCGACCGACTCAAAGACATGTACATCTGCGGCGGCTTCAACGTCTACCCGGCCGAGGTCGAACAGGTGCTGGCGCGCCGCGACGGGGTGGCCGCCGCCGCGGTCATCGGCGTACCCGACGAGCGACTCGGCGAGGTGGGTCGGGCGTTCATCGTCCGGCGGGCCGGGTCCGAGCTGGACGAGGCGACGGTGATCGGCTACGCCCGTGAGCATTTGGCGAACTTCAAGGCGCCGCGACTGGTGACCTTCACCGACTCCCTGCCGCGCAATCCCGGAGGCAAGGTGGTCAAACCACAGTTGAGAGAGTGGGCCTAGATGGACCTGAACATTGATGCCGACACCGAGGCCTTCCGAACCGAGGTCAGGGAGTTCCTGACGGCGAACACCGACAAGTTCCCCACCGAGTCCTATGACACCGCGGCGGGCTTCGAACAGCACCGTCGCTGGGACAAGGTACTTTTCGACGCCGGACTGTCGGTGATCGCCTGGCCGAAGAAATACGGCGGGCGCGACGCCACCCTGCTGCAGTGGGTGGTGTACGAGGAGGAATATTTCCGCTCCGGGGCGCCGGGGCGGGCCAGCGCCAACGGCACTTCGATGCTGGCACCGACGCTCTTCGCACACGGCACCGAAGAACAGCTGGATCGGGTGCTGCCGAAAATGGCTTCCGGCGAAGAGATCTGGGCCCAAGCCTGGTCGGAGCCGGAGTCCGGCAGTGACCTGGCGTCGCTGCGCTCGACGGCCACCAAGGTCGACGGTGGCTGGAAACTCAACGGGCAGAAGATCTGGAGTTCACGCGCCCCGTTCGGCGAGCGCGGCTTCGGACTTTTCCGCTCCGACCCGCAGGCCCAGCGCCATCACGGGCTGACGTACTTCATGTTCGACCTGAAAGCCGACGGGATCACCGTGCGCGCCATCGAACAGCTCGGCGGGGAGACCGGCTTCGGTGAGATCTTCCTCGACGATGTGTTCGTGCCGGACAACGACGTGATCGGGGTGCCGAACGAGGGCTGGCGCGCGGCGATGAGCACGTCGAGCAACGAGCGCGGCATGAGCCTGCGCAGCCCGGCCCGCTTCCTGGTGGGTGCCGAGAAATTGGCCGCGCTGTGGCGCGACCGCGGCAGCGATGCGGCATTTACCGACCGGATCGCCGACGCCTGGATCAAAGCGCAGGCCTACCGGTTGCACACTTTCGGCACCGTGACCCGACTGGCGGCCGGCGGTGAGCTGGGCGCCGAGTCGTCGGTGACCAAGGTGTTCTGGTCGGATCTGGACGTCGCGCTGCACCAGAGCGCCTTGGACGTCCGCGGCGCCGACGGCGAGCTGGCCAACGCCTGGACCCACGGCTACCTGTTCGCGCTCGGCGGCCCGATCTACGCCGGCACCAACGAGATTCAGCGCAATATCATTGCCGAGCGGCTGCTGGGCCTGCCCCGGGAGAAGAAGTGAAATTCGATCTAGACCAAGAACAACGCGACTTCGCGGCCAGCATCGACGCCGCCCTGAGCGCAGCCGACGTGCCGGGTGCGGTGCGGGCCTGGTCCGACGGCAACCCCGAACCGGGCCGGCGGGTGTGGAACCAGCTCACCGAGCTCGGCGTCACCGCACTGGCGGTGCCGGAGGAGTTCGACGGTATCGGCGCCCACCCGGTCGACGTTGTGGTGGCCATCGAGGCGCTGGGCCGTTGGTGCGTGCCCGGGCCGGTGGTGGAATCGATTGCGGTGGCACCGGTGCTGCTGGCCGGCCACGGCGACCGGCTGGCCGCCCTCGCCGCCGGCGAGCTGATCGCCACCGTGGCGCTTCCGCCGCACGCCCCGCGTGCCGTCGACGCCGACCGCGCCGACCTGGTGCTGCTGGCCGACAACGGATCTGCCAGCGTGGCGCAGTCCGGCACCCGGCACCGCTCGGTGGATCCGAGCCGCGGCGTCTTCGACGTCACCGCCGGCGGCGAGTCCTGGGCGGCCGACACCGCCCGGGCCTACGAGGTGGGCGCCCTGGCCACCGCCGCGCAGCTGATCGGCGCGGGACAGGCGATGCTCGACACCACGGTCGACTACGCCAAGCAGCGCACCCAGTTCGGCCGGGTGATCGGCGGCTATCAGGCCATCAAGCACAAGCTGGCCGACGTACACATCGCCCTGGAGCTGGCCCGCCCGCTGGTGTACGGGGCGGCGCTCGCGGTTGCCGACGACTCCGCCACCACCGCCCGCGACGTCAGCGCCGCCAAGGTGGCGGCCGCCGATGCCGCGCTACTGGCCGCCCATTCCGCGCTGCAGACCCACGGTGCGATCGGCTTCACCAGCGAATGCGACCTGTCGCTGTGGCTGCTTCGGGTGCAGGCCCTGCGCCCGGCCTGGGGGGATCCGACCGCCCACCGGCGGCGAGTGTTGGAGGCGATCTAATGGCGGCCCGCAACGAAGAGCGCGACCTGCTGCGCCAGACCGTCGCCGCACTGGTCGACAAGCACGCCACACCCGAAGCGGTGCGCGCGGCAATGGAATCCGAGCGCGGCTACGACGAGACGCTGTGGCAGCTGCTGTGCGAGCAGGTCGGCGCCGCCGCCCTGGTGGTACCCGAGGAACTCGGCGGGGCCGGCGGCGAACTGGGCGACGCCGCAGTCGTTCTCGAGGAACTGGGCAAGGCCCTGGTGCCCACCCCGCTGCTGGGCACCATCCTGGCCGAGCTGGCCCTGCTGGCCGCACCGGAACCCGACGCCACCGCGTGCGAGCAACTGGCGGACGGCACCGCGATCGGAGCGGTCGTCTTCGCTGCCGACTACGCGGCCAACGGTGATATCGCCGACATCGTGATCGGCACCGACGGCAGCCGGCTCACCCGGTGGACCAGCTTCAGCACGGAGCCGGTCGTCACCATGGACCCCACCCGGCGCCTGGGACGGGTCACCGCCGAGCAGACCACACCCATCGGGGCCGACCCCGGCATCGCGGCCTACGCGGCGATCCTGCTGGCCGCCGAGCAGATCGGCGCGGCGACCCGCTGCCTGGACCTCACCGTGGAATACACCAAGAGCCGGGTGCAGTTCGGCCGGCCTATCGGCAGCTTCCAGGCCCTCAAACATCGGATGGCAGACCTGTACGTGGCCGTCTCGGCGGCCCGCGCGGTCATCGACGACGCCATCGCGCAACCGTCGGCGACATCGGCGTCGTTGGCGCGAGTCGTAGCCAGCGAGGCGTTCACCAAGGTGGCCGGCGAGGCCGTCCAACTGCACGGCGGTATCGCGATCACCTGGGAGAGCGACATCCAGCTGTACTTCAAACGCGCGCACGGCAGTTCGCAGCTGCTCGGTCTACCGGCCGAACACCTGAGCCGCTTGCAGGCCGAGGTGTTCTAAAGCCCAGTACGGTGGTCGCATGTGTACGCGCCTGGTTTATCTGGGACCTAACGGCAACATCATCACCGGTCGGTCGATGGACTGGAAGCTGGATCTGGCCACCAACCTGTGGGCGCTGCCGCGCGGGATGAAGCGCACCGGGCAGGTGGGCACGAATTCGGTTGAGTGGATCGCAAAGTACGGCAGCCTCGTTGCCAGCGCCTACGACGTGTGCACCACCGACGGGCTCAACGAGGCCGGACTGTCGGCCAACCTGCTCTGGCTGGCCGAGTCGGAATATCCGAAATACGACGGCACTCGTCCAGGCTTGACCATCGCCGCCTGGGCTCAGTACGTGCTGGACAACTTCGCATCGGTGGCCGAGGCAGTGGCGGCCTTGCTGACCGAACCCTTCGATGTGGTCACCGATGGCGTGCCAGGTGAGGACCGGCTGGCCACCCTGCATCTGTCGCTGTCGGACGCCACCGGCGACAGCGCGATCGTGGAATACGTTGGCGGGAAACTGGTCATCCACCACGGTCGCCAGTATCAGGTGATGACGAACTCGCCGCTGTTCGACCAGCAGCTCGCGGTGAACGCCTACTGGGAGCAGCTCGGCGGCACCGTGATGCTGCCGGGCACCAACCGAGCCGCCGACCGGTTCGCGCGAGCCTCGTTCTACGTCAAAGCGGTGCCGAAGACGAAGGATCCCAAGATCGCACTCGCATCGGTGTTCAGCGTCATCCGCAATGTCTCGGTGCCGTTCGGCATCTCCACACCCGACGAGCCGAACATCTCCTCGACCCGCTGGCGCACGGTGGCCCACCACACCCGCAAGCTCTACTTCTTCGAATCCGCGCTCACCCCGAATGTGTTCTGGGTCGACCTGAACAAACTGGACTTCGCCGAGGGCGCTCCGGTCCGCAAGTTGGATCTCGGTTCGAACGAGAGCAACACGTTCGCCGGGGACAGTTCCGCGAATTTCGTAACCGCCGAGCCGTTCGCCTTCTTAGGGATCAGCGGATGAACGACCGGGTCGCGCTACGTGCCGGCATCCCACCGTTCCACGTGATGGACGTCTGGCTGGCCGCCGCGCAGCGCCAGCGCAACCACGGCGACCTGGTGAACCTGTCGGCGGGCCAGCCCAGCGTGGGCGCTCCCGAGCCGGTGCGTGCCGCCGCCGCGGCCGCGCTGGAAGCCAACCAACTCGGCTACACCGTCGCGCTGGGCATCCCCGAGTTGCGCTCGGCCATCGCCGGATCGTATCGGGATCGGTACGGCCTGGACGTCAATCCCGACGACGTAGTGGTGACCACGGGTTCTTCAGGCGGCTTCCTGCTGGCGTTTCTGGCCTGCTTCGACGCCGGCGACCGGGTGGCGATCGCCAGCCCCGGTTACCCGTGTTACCGCAACATCCTGAGCGCGCTGGGCTGCGAGGTGATCGAACTACCCTGCGGCCCGGAGACCAGGTTTCAACCCACGGCGGCGATGCTGGCCGAGATCGGCGGGCCGCTGGCCGGGGTGATCGTCGCCAGCCCGGCCAACCCGACCGGGACGGTCCTGCAGCCGGCGGAGCTGGCCGCGATCGCCAACTGGTGCGACGGCGCCGGAGTGCGACTGATCAGCGACGAGGTCTACCACGGGCTGGTCTACGAAGGTGCCCCGCAGACGAGCTGCGCCTGGCAGACCTCACGCAACGCGGTGGTGGCCAACAGCTTTTCGAAGTACTTCGCGATGACCGGTTGGCGGCTGGGTTGGCTGCTTGTGCCGCCGGCCCTGCGGCGCGCGGTGGACCGCCTGACCGGCAACTTCACCATCTGCCCACCGGCGTTGGCCCAGTACGCCGCCGTCGCCGCATTCACACCCGAGGCGATCGTCGAATCGGACGGCCACCTGCAGCATTACGCCGCCAATCGGGAGCTGTTGCGCAACGGGCTGCGCGGCATCGGTATCGACCGGCTGGCCCCCACCGATGGCGCGTTCTACGTCTACGCCGATGTCTCCGAGCACACCGACGACTCCCTGGAATTCTGCGCGCGCCTGCTGACCGACACCGGAGTCGCCGTCGCACCGGGCATCGACTTCGACACCGAGGGCGGCAACACCTTCATCCGGCTGTCGTTCGCCGGCCCGACCAGCGATATCGAACAAGCCCTGCACCGGATCGGCAAGTGGCTGCCACTCCGGTAGGTTTTAAGTGAAAGCCCCTGGCGAAACCCGTCAAAAACCCGATCGAAGGATCCCCCGCAATGAGCTCATCCACCACTTCTCGCCTCATCATCGGCGCGGCAGCCATCGGCATCCTCGGTGCGATGGCCGCATCGACGGTGACCACCAGCACGCCGGCCGCCGACGCCACACCCGCGCAGTGCACGGCCAGCGGGCTGGCAACCACCGCCAGCGGGGTGTTGGGCCAGGCCGGTGGATTCCTCAACGACCACCCGGAGACCAACGACATGCTGACCGCCGCGGCCTCGATGCCCGCGGAGCAGGCCAAGTCGTCGGTGCGCGGCTACTTCGTCGGCCACCTCGACCAGCTGTCGACGCTGCAGGGCATCGCGCAGCCGCTCACCGACCTGAAGAACCAATGCGGTATCTCGGTGTCGCCGACCCAGCTGGCCACCCTGCTGGAGACCGTCAGCAACTAACCGTCCCGCCGCCATGGGCCTGGTGTTCAGCGAGCAGGAGCGGGCCGCGCTGGCCGAGGCGGCCGGCTTCGGTCTGTTCGCCGCGATCACCGGACGACGGTCGCGGCGGTTCCCGGTCGGCGGCGCCATCCCCGACGGTGCGCTGGCCTACACCAGCCGGCAGGGAGTGCAGCCGCTGTCCGAGGTCGAGCGAGCCCTGCTGCTGTCGCTGATGGTCGGGGTCACCGGTTGGCACGACGGCATCGCGCACCACCCCGGTTACGCCCCGGCGCTGCCGAACTACCCCGGCAGCGCCACCGGCCGGGCCATGCCGTCGGCGGCGGGTTTTCACACCAGCCAGCTACTGTTCACCGACGACACCGGCTGCTACCTGCTGCCTACCCGCGATCAGGCGCCACGGGAACTCGACACCATCGAACAGTGGATCAGCTATACCGCGGATTCCTATGTGCGGCTGTCGGATTCCCGTTTGGAACTGCCCCGAGAAGAGCCCTACATGGAGGGCCACAACACCTGGATCGGCAATCATCCGGGTAGCCTGCTGGCATTCGGCGTGGCCGATCTGGCCGAGCACCTACTGGAAAACCTGTGGTTCTTCGCAGCCAACGGCTATCGGATCACCGACGACATCAACGGCCGCGACATCCCTGGGTTGCAAGGGTTTTCCCATCTGGCGCATGCCGACGACCCGATACCACTGTCATTCGTCGAGCAGTACACCCTCACCGAAGCCAGCGCCGAACTGGCCATCGCCGCCCACAACGGGGCGCTGGGATTGCAGGCAATGGGACTGGGCGGCTGGATCTTCGACGGGCTGGACCGACTGGCTGTACTGGGCGGTTCCGGCGACCCGCGGGCACCCGGGTTCGGCTTCGTCGCCGACCACGATCCGCGCTGGTCGTTTCCCAATGTCACCGGGTTGCCCGGCCACTTCGAGACGCTCAGCCCGCCGCATGTGGCGTCGGTGGCGGACGGCGTGCGCAAGCTGGTGGCTCGAAAGTTCGGTCCCGGCGGGCCGTTTCACCCAGACACCCCGGGGCCGTGGACGGACGCGCGGCAGGTGCGGGCCAGCGCACTGCCGCTCGACGGCATCGCCGAACTGGTCACACTGCAGGCGTCCTACATCTACGACACTTTCGGCAAGCTGCCCGGCACCGTGCCCACCGTGCACGTGCTGATGTACCTGCAGGCTCAGCACCTCGACACCGACTACTACGACGAGTTCTATCGCCCGGGGGCGTACCTGCGCAGCCACGCCGATCACCAGCGGCGTTGGCACTGAACGCCATCCCCGCCGAGGGTGAAGTTACGTTCACCGCCCGCGTCCGAGAGTGAAGCTAACTTCACCGTCGGAGCAGGTGAGGACGCGCTACAACCAGGTGTCGTCGGTAGTGGCGGTCAGGAACGCCTCCAGATCATCACGCCACTGCGCCGGTGTGGTCTTGTCCGGCTCGATGCCGGTGTAGTCGCCGCGGTAGAACAGCAGCGGCCGGGGCTTCACCTCCGGAGCATCTGAAAGCGATTGCACCGCACCGAACACCACGAAGTGGTCGCCGCCATCGTGCACCGAAGACACCGTGCAGTCGATGTGCGCCAGTGACCGGGCCAGGATCGGCGAACCCAGCGGGGACGGCTCCCAGTCCACGCCGGCGAACTTATCCGGCTCACGGGAACCGAACCGGGCGCAGACATCCTTCTGCTGCTCGGCCAAGATATTGACACAGAACTTCCCGCTGGCCTCGATGGCCTGCCAGGACCGCGACATCTTGGTCGGGCAGAACAGCACCAGAGGTGGGTCCAGCGACAGCGCGGCGAACGACTGACAGGCGAAGCCGACGGGCTCACCGTCGTGCACGGTGGTGATGATCGTGATGCCGGTGCAGAACTGACCGAGCACGTTGCGGAACGCGCGCGCGTCGATCGGCAGATTATTGGTCACTGCGTTACTGCTTCTCTATACCCACCGTGAAGTCGTGCCCCCACAGGCTGACAGCGGTGCTCTCCCGGGCAACCCAGTCGTCGTCTTCGACTTCCAGTCCCTCGCAACCGAACTCGATCTGAAAGCCGCTGGGCGACTTCATATAGAACGACAACATCTTGTCGTTCACGTGCCGACCCAGGGTCGCGGCCATCGGCACCTTGCGGCGGTAGGCCCGGTCCAGGCAGAGCCCGACGTCGTCGGACTCGCCCACCTCGACCATCAGATGCACGATGCCCGTCGGGGTGGGCATCGGCAGGAACGCCAGGCTGTGGTGGCGGGGGTTGCAGCCGAAGAACCGCAGCCATGCCGGGTCCCCGTCGGCCGGGCGACCCACCATCTGCGGGGGCAGTTTCATCGAGTCGCGCAGCCGGAAGCCGAGTACGTCGCGATAAAAGTGCAGCGCCTCCGCGTCGTCCGTGGTCGACAACACCACGTGACCCAGGCCCTGCTCTTCGGTAACGAACCGGTGCCCGTACGGGCTGACGACCCGGCGGTGCTGCAGTGCCACGCCATGGAAGACTTCCAGGCTATTCCCCGACGGATCGTCGAACCGGATCATCTCGTCGACGTTCCGCTCGGCCAGCTCAGCCGCGCTGGCTTCTTTGTACGACGTGCCCTCGGCATCCAGGCGCTGCCGGATCTCCTGCAGCCCTTCGGCGTTGGCGCACTCCCAACCGGACGCCAGCAATCGATCGGTGTCACCGGGCACGATTACCAACCGGGCGGGGAATTCATCCATCCGCAGGTACAACGCGCCCTCGGTGGTGCCAGACCCTTCAACCATGCCGAGGACCTTCAGCCCGAACTCACGCCAGGCCGCCATGTCGGTGGCCTCGATCCGCATGTACCCCAGCGAACGGATACTCATCCCGATACCTCCAGCAAGTTCATCGACACCCAGCCCGGTCAGACCATGGTGTCGCCGGGCGGCAACCCGAATTCGTGGTTGCCGAAGATCATGTACGCCCGCTCCGGGTCGTTGGCAGCGTGCACCCGACCCGCGTGCGCATCGCGCCAGAACCGCTGCACCGGAGCGTCGTTGGACAGCGCGGTGGCACCGGCGGCCTCAAACAGGCGGTCGATGGAGGCGATGGCCCTACCAGTGGCGCGTACCTGGTCACGCCGAGCGCGCGCCCGCAGGTCGAACGGAACCTCTTGGCCGGCCACCAGCAGCGCGTACTCGTCGGCGACGTTGCCGATCAGTTGCCGCCAGCCGGCGTCGATGTCACTGGCCGCCTCGGCGATACGAACCTTGGCGAACGGGTCGTCCTTGGCCTTCTCCCCGGCGAATGCCGCCCGCACCCGCTTGCCCTGGTGCTCGACGTGCGCGTCGTAGGCGCCATAGGCCATCCCCATGATCGGGGCCGAGATCGTGGTGGGGTGCATGGTTCCCCACGGCATCTTGTAGACCGGGGCGGTGTTGTTCGCGTAGCCGCCGGCGCTGTGGTCGTTCATCGCCTTGTAGGACAAGAAGCGGTGCCGCGGCACGAAGACGTCTTTGACGACGACGGTGTTGCTGCCGGTGCCGCGCAGGCCGACCACGTGCCAGACGTCGTTGATCTGGTACTCGGTGCGCGGGATCAGGAAGCTGCCGAAGTCCACCGGCTTGCCGTCCTTGATCACCGGGCCGCCCAGGAACGCCCAGGTGGCGTGGTCACAGCCCGACGACCAATTCCAGGAACCGTTGAGGATGTAGCCGTCGGCGTTCTCGGTGACGACACCGGCGCCCATCGGCGCGTAGGAGGACGACACCCGCACATGGGGGTCCTCGCCCCACACCTCTTCTTGTGCCTTCTGGTCGAACAGCGCCAGGTGCCAGTTGTGCACGCCGACGATCGAGGCAACCCAGCCGGTGGAGCCACAGGCGCTGGCGATGCGACGAACCGCCTCGTAGAACTGCGTCGGGTCGCACTGCAGGCCGCCCCACTGCTCGGGCTGCAACAGCGTGAAGAAGCCGATGTCCTCGAGCGCCTTGATGTTGGCGTCGGGAATCTTGCGCAGATCCTCGGTCTCCTGGGCGCGCTCGCGCAACTGCGGGAGAAGCTCGTCGATGGCGGTGAGCACCGACTGCGCGTCACGCTGTTGAATAGACGTCACTAGATTGCCTCCCAGGAGTGAGCAGGTTCGTCCGGACCGGTTTTTCGACCAGCCCAGAGTGAGATTAGAACACGTTCCGATTTGTGTCGAGTGCGGTGTTCCTGCGGCTGGTAGCGATACCGGACGGCTTTTCTGTAACCTGTTCTAGTTATGACGGAAGATGAGGGGCGGGCCGTGACGGAGAGCATTCCGGACGAACCACTAGGCAGCCACGTCCTGGAACTGCAGATCACCGACGTCATCGACGAGACCGACGATGCGCGCTCGCTGGTGTTCGGTGTTCCGGACGGTCCCGATGATCCGGAGATCCCCGCGCGGCGGCTGAAGTACTCGCCGGGGCAGTTCCTGACGCTGCGGATCCCCAGCGACCGCACCGGCTCGGTCGCCCGGTGCTATTCGCTGTGCAGCTCCCCGTTCACCGACGACTCGCTGACCGTCACCGTCAAGCGGACCGTGGACGGCTACGCGTCGAACTGGCTGTGCGACCACGCCCACCCCGGGATGCGGGTACATGTGCTGGCCCCCTCCGGCACCTTCGTGCCGGAATCACTGGACAGCGATTTGCTGCTGCTGGCCGCCGGCAGCGGGATCACCCCGATGATGGCGATCTGCAAGTCAGCACTGTCGCAAGGCAGCGGCAAGGTGACGCTGATCTACGCCAACCGCAACGAACAATCGGTGATCTTCGGTGCCGCGCTGCGCGAGTTGACCGCCAAGTACCCCGACCGGCTGACCGTGGTGCACTGGCTGGAGTCGGTGCAAGGCCTGCCGAGCCCCGCCGCGCTGGCCCAGTTGGCCGCCCCCCACACCGACCGACAGGTCTTCATCTGCGGACCGGGACCGTTCATGCAGGCCGCCCGCGACGCCCTGGATACGTGCAAGGTCCCGGCCGAGCAGATACACCTCGAGGTGTTCAAGTCACTGGACAGCGACCCGTTCGCCGCGGTCAAGATCGACGACGCGCCGGGAGGCGCGAAAGGCACAGCCGGCACCGAGACCGCCGGACCGCCGGCCACCGTCACCGTCGTGTTAGACGGCGAAACGCAGAGCTTGGCCTGGCCGCGCCACGTAAAACTGCTCGACCTGCTGCTCGACAAAGGCCTCGACGCACCGTTCTCCTGCCGGGAGGGGCACTGCGGCGCCTGCGCCTGCGTGCTCAAGAGCGGCAAAGTCACCATGGAGGTCAACGACGTGCTGGAGCCGCAGGACCTCGCCGAGGGGCTGATCCTGGCCTGCCAAGCCCACCCCGAGACCGATTCAGTAGAAGTAACCTACGACGAGTGAACTCAGGGCTAGGTTGGTGCGACATGAGACGGTTGTTGATGATGCCGGTGGCGTTGACGCTGCTGGCGGTGCTGACCCCGCCCGTGAGCGCATCAGCGGCGAGTGACACCAAGACCTCGTTGTTCCCGGTCAACGACGTCGATCAGCTGCAGACGCACAGCTGGGTGGACTGTGCCGCCCCGCCACTGTGCCGTTTCACCGTCGGGGTGCAACTGCAGACCCCCGAGGGGATGACCGGGTTCCCGCCCGAGCTGTGGGCCCGTCAAAGCACCGAGATCCGCTCATCGAAGCGCACCGCCTATCTGGATGTGCACACCGACGGCGGCGAGGGCTGGTTCAAAGACCGCGGCGGGCCCGGAACGAAGGTCTTCAAAGACGGCACCGGTGCGGTAATCCAATCCATGTACTACGGCGAAGGGCCGCCGGACAAATACCAGACCAACGGCAGCATCGACGTCCGCGAATACGCCACCGGCCAGCCCAAAACCGACGCCAACGTGATCGTCTGCACCCATGTGCAGGTGACCTACAGCGGGGTCAACCTGACCACGCCGTCCACTTGCGCACAGACGGTGTTCTCCTAGCCTCGGCTACCCCCGCGGCAGGCCCAGCAACCGCTCGGCGGCCAGGGTCAGCAGAATCTGCTCGGTACCGCCGGCGATAGTCAGGCAGCGGGTGTTGAGGAAGTCGTGCACCGCCTTGTTCGACACCACGCCGCCCCCATCAGACAGCTCCATCCGGAATTCGGACAGCGCCTGTCGGTAGCGGACCCCGATCAGCTTGCGCGCGCTCGACTCCGCACCCGGGTCCGCACCACCGACGGCCAGCTGCGCGATGCGCTGATCCAGCAGGGCGCCGGCCTGCGCCGACAGAATCAGCTCCCCGAGCCGATCCTGTACCCCGTGGTCGAGTTCGCGGGTGGAGACGGTGCGGAGCACCTCTTCCATGGGGTTACCCAGCGCGGTGCCGGCCGCCATCGCGACCCGCTCATTGGCCAGAGTGGTGCGGGCCAGCCGCCAGCCGTCGTTCACCGTGCCGACCACCAAGTCGTCGGGCACGAATACGTCGTCGAAGAAGACCTCGTTGAACAGGTCGTCACCGGTGATCTCGCGCAGCGGCCGAATGTCGACTCCGGGCGTGCTCATGTCAACCACGAAGTAGGTGATGCCCTTGTGCTTCGGCGCATCGGGGTCGGTTCTGGCCAGGCAGACCCCCCACTGCGCCCGGTGCGCATTCGACGTCCATACCTTCTGCCCGGTCAGCCGCCAGCCACCGTCGACCCGGACCGCCTTGGTACGCAGCGCCGCTAGATCTGAACCGGCTTCCGGCTCGGAAAACAGCTGGCACCATAGGATTTCACCGCTCAGGGTGGCCGGGATGAACCGCTCGATCTGCGCGGGCGTGCCGTGTTCGAGAATGGTCGGCGCGGCCCACCAGCCGATCACCAGATCCGGTCGGTTCACGCCGGCCGCGGCCATCTCCTGATCGATGAGCAACTGCTCGGCCGGCCCGGCCGTGCGGCCATAGGGCGCCGGCCAGTGCGGCGCCTGCAGCCCCGCCTCAGCCAGCGCAATCTGGCGTTGGGTAACGGGCAGTGCCGCGACCGCGGCGACCGCGGCGCTGATCTCGGGCCGCAGTTCCGCCACCGAATCCAGGTCGATGTGCAGTTCCCGTCGGACACCCTGCTGGGTCAGGGCCGCCACCCGGCGCAACCAGCGCGAGCGTCCGCCGAGGAAGTGCGCAATCCCATAGGCCCGGCGCAGGTACAGATGCGCGTCGTGCTCCCAGGTGATGCCGATGCCGCCGAGCACCTGGATGCAGTCCTTGACGTTGGCCTGGGCAGCCGCAATACCGGCGGCGGCGGCGACCGCCGCTGCGATCGAGAGCTGGTCATCGGCGGTGCCGGAAGTGACGGCCGCCGCGGCTGTTGCAGCATCTCCGGCAGCGACGGAGGCCTGCTCGGCCCGCAGCAACATCTCTGCGCACAAGTGCTTGATCGCCTGGAAACTGCCGATCGGCTTGCCGAACTGCTCGCGCACCTTCGCGTAGTCGGTGGCGGTCTGCAGCGCCCACCGGGCCAGCCCGGCAGCCTCCGCCGCAAACACCGTCGCGGCGAGGTCCTGCCCACGCTGCGTGGAAAGGGCCAGGACCGTCGCGGGTGCGGCCGCCAGTGTGACGCGCGCCAGGGGTTGGGAGAAATCCGTCGCGGCCAGCGATTCGACGGTCACACCGTCGGCCGCGGCGTCGACCAGCAGCCAGAGGTCACCGGCCGGCAGCAGCAGCACACCCTTGCGGTCCGCGCCGAGCACGTAGTCGGCGGTACCGGACGCCCGATCGCCGTCGCACCGCACGTCGGCAGCGAGCGCAACGCCGGCGCAGCGCTCACCCGACACCAAAGACGCGAGCACTTCGGCATTGGCGGCGTCGGCCAGTAGCAGGGTGGCCAGCGCGGTGCTCGCAACCGGGCCGGGGGCCAGTGCCTTGGCGGCCTCGTCGACCATCGCGCACAGGTCCGTGATGCCGGCACCCGCCCCGCCGAGCTCTTCGGCAACGGCAACCCCGAACAGGCCCAGGTCTGCCAGACCTGCGAAAACCGGCCGCCAGGCGTCGGGCTCACCCTGTTCCACGGCGCGAATCGCTTCGGCCGAACCCGCGGTGATGCCCCAGTCGCGGACCAGCTCACGGGCGGCGAGTTGTTCGTCGGTGGTGGTCACGGACACGCTGGGCTCCTCCGGGTCATGACGGGCGCGAATTTCGGCAAGTGCGGAAGGCCACCCCGCTCACTAGAACGTGTTCTAATAGTGCCAGGGTCGGTGCGTCAAGTCGAACCGTTGCGGCAGGACACGTAGGCGTCCCGCCAGTGCTGGAGGTGGGAGATTCCCCTACGCGATGGGTATCGTTACCGGCGAGTAAGTCAACCGAAGGAGCCGCCCACCACATGTCGTCACCAGCCGACAACAATCCGGGCCGCGGATCGCGAACGCAACCACGCGAGGTCATCAACGTGGCTGTGCTGACCGAATCCGACCTCGGCTCCGACGCGCAGCGGGAACGCCGCAAACGCATCCTGGACGCAACGCTGGCGATCGCCTCCAAGGGGGGCTATGACGCGGTGCAGATGCGTGCGGTGGCCGATCGCGCCGACGTCGCCGTCGGCACGCTCTACCGGTACTTCCCGTCGAAGGTCCACCTGCTGGTCTCGGCGATGGGCCGCGAGATCGCCCGCGTCGACACCAAGACCGACCCGGCTACGTACGCCGAAACCACCCGGCACCAGCGGCTCAACATCGTGGTGAACAAGCTGAACCGCGCCATGCAGCGCAACCCGCTACTGACCGAAGCCATGACC
>JBDTEP010000052.1:0-11619 GCA_039922455.1 Mycobacterium sp.
GCCGGCACGGTCTCCAACACCGAGATGATCCGGTCCAACATGGTCGGCACCACGGTCGCCGACGTTACCCGCTCCGCACCGATCAACCGGATCCATTCGTGGGGATCGAAGTTCGGCAGATACACCAGGCGCCGCCCGGCGTACAAGTTGGATAATGCGGCACCCACACCCGCGATGTGATAGGGCGGAACGCACACCAACGCGGCATCATCGGGTGCTGCCGACGCGAAGCCCACTGTGCTCATGACATAGCTGAACAGGTTGTCATGGGCCAACTCCACGGCTTTCGGCTGCGCGGTGGTGCCGGAAGTGAACAACACCACCGCCACGTCATCGGCGCTCGGGGTAACCTCGATGGGATCGCTGTGTTCGGCGCGTTGCATGAACTGGTCACTGGTGAGCACTTCGACAGCATCCAAGGCGCCCGCAACGTCGCGGTATTGGGGATCGACGACCACCAGCGGCGACGGCAGCCGCCCAAGGAGTTTACTGAGAGCCTCGCTGCTCAGCCGATAATTCAACGGGCAGAACGGGATAGCTGCTCGTGCGCTGGAGAACAGCAGCAACGGAAGCATCGCCCCGCCGACACCGATGTAGGCAACGTGGCGTGCACCGCTCGCGGCCACGACGCTCGCACCCCCGCCGGCCAACCGATCGAGCTGCGACACGCTCCACCGCCTGGCGCCGTCGACCACAGCAATTCGGTCTGTCTCAGTGGCAGCCATCTCAAGCAGAAGCGAAATAGTCAACGGTCCGATCCCCTATTTGGTCTCGAGGACACCGTCGGCGATGAGGCCCTCGATATCCGCATTTGACATGCCCAAGACACTGCGGCAGATTTCGCGGGTGTCGGCGCCCATAAGCGGCGCGGCCTGCGGTGCGGGCTCGGCGAGACGCTCGAACAGCGCGGGTCCCATGTCGATGTCCAGCGGCTCGTCGAACCCCGGTTGGTCGAACACGCTCAACTGTCGGCGTGCCGCCAATTGCGGGTTCTGGAGCAGATCGGCCACATGGGCAGCAGCGCCGGCCGGCACACCGGCGGCCTGCAAACGGTGCTGCGCATCCCAGGGGGTCAACGGTGCGATCCACTCCCGCACGGCGGCGTCGAGTGCAGCTCGACTCGCGACCCGCTGGGCAGCGGTGCCATACCTTGGGTTCTCGGCCATATCGGGTCGGCCCATCGCGGTCGCCAGTGCGATCCACTGATCATCACCGTTGACGTCCACGACGCAGTACGCGTCCTCTCCGGTGCAGGGGTAGACCCCTGACGGGGCGTCGAACTCGCCGACGTTTCCGCGAGCAACCATCGTGCCCGGATCCAACGACTCGCGCAGGTATTCGGTAGCCAGTTGACTGAACACCGTCTCCATTTGCGCCAGCCCGATCCGGGCGCCGACGCCCGTACGTTGCCTACCGATCAGCGCCGCCAGGACGGCCGCCACCCCCACGCGGGCGGCGGCGTGATCGGGGTAGACGGTCATGTCGTCGCCGAACGCATCCGATGAGTCCGGGTGTCGCCACAGCTCAGTGAGCCCGACCGTTGCCCTGACCAGCGGGCCGTACCCCATCTGCTTGCTCCATGGCCCGGTGTCTCCGAGCGCACTGCTCTCCACGCAAACGATGCCGGGATTGATGGCGCGCAGAGCCTGGTAACTCAGGCCGAGCGACTCCAGGGTGCCGGGCTTGAAGTTGCTCAGCACGATGTCGGACGCGGCGACCAACTGCTGGAATATCTCCTTGCCCCGGTCGCTGCGCAGGTTGAGCCCGAGGCTGCGCTTGCCCCGACTCCCCAGCGCGGCGGTGTAGCTGCAGCTGTCCGGCTGATCGAACTGGCGCAGCCCATCGGTGAAGGCGCGGTTTTCCACCTTTATGACGTCGGCGCCCTGATCCGCGAGCAGCCGTCCGGTCTCCGCACCGACGACGATGACACCAAGATCCAACACGCGCAGGCCGGCAAGCGGGCGGTTGGCCGCCGCGGCGCCCGGTTCGTCATTCCCGCGCGGCTTGTTCCTCCAACGGATTTCGTCGGAGTGCTCGCCGAACGTGGGAGCGCGGTGCCGGAAGCCCGCCCGGCGGCCATCGATCTCCAGATAGCCGTTGACGATGTCGGCGCTGAGTCCGGGTGCGACCTCGCAGCGGACGAACGACCCGCGTTCGCGCACGTGCGCGGAACGCAGCACCTCCTGGGCACTGTGCAGCGAGGCGACGGCGATGCCGAGATCGGTGCCGCGGGAAACGATCTCGGCGCGGGTCTTGTCTTCGAACAGCGTCGTCAGCGCGGGCCGGATCCTGTCCCAGTGCATGAGGCGGATGAACATCTGCTCTAATGCTGGATCGGCGAGATCAGCGGGCTCGCCCAGCCAGCCGAACAGCGCGCGCCACTGCTTGGCGGAGGCGATGAACATCCGCACGTGACCGTCGGCACACGGCAGGATGGGGTAGAGCATTCGCCGGTCGGGGCGCTCCAGGGGGGCGTTGATCTGCGGTTGGCCCATGGTCGCTGATCCGCCCACGCCGAAGCCGGGGTCGAGGCCCTGGACGACCAAGTCGAACAACGCGCAGTCGACGTAGTCGCCCTGACCGCTCCTGGTGGCGTGGAAGTACGCCAAAAGGACCGCGAAAGCGGCCTGCACGGCGGCCGTCTCGCCGGCCAATTCACCCGGTGGCATCAACGGTTCCCGACCGGGGGCACCGGATCGGGTGAGCGCGGCCGACATCGCGGTCAATACGAGTTCGCTGGCGTTCCAGTCGCGCTGCGGTCCCTGCTGACCGAAGTTCGTGATCGATGCGACGACCAGGCGGGGGTTGCGGGCCCGCAGTTGTCGTTCGCCGACCCCCAATCCGTCCAGGTAGCCGGGAGCGTGAGATTCCAGCACGATGTCGGCGCCGTCGGCCAGGTCCAGCACTTCCTGGCGGCCCGCGTCGGTTGACACGTCGAGCACGATTCCGCGCTTGTTGAAGTGCGCGGTGGCAAATCGCAGGCTGTGCCCGTCGTGCAGTGGCTGCTGCCGCCGAGAGGCGGCCCCCCCTGGCGGCTCCACGAGTATCACGTCGGCGCCCATTTCGGCGAGGAAGCGTCCTGCGACGCCAGCGACACCGTCGGTCAGATCGATCACCCGAACACCGTCGAGCGGCAGTGCATCAGAAGACATCCTGGCCTCTCCTGTCGTCTTCGTCGTCGGCGACGCACATCTTCGATGGCGCGCTCTACTGGGTCTTGAGAAGCTGATCGCCTAATCGCTGGCCGGCAGCGGCTTCGCCTCCTTCGGCGTCATCGCCGTTTGCCCGACGGCCAGCGAGCCCGCACCCGAACGGGTCACCAACACCTCTGCACCCCCGGGATCGACGTAGCGTTTACCCATCCCGTTGCCGGTCGCCCAGTCCGGATCCAACACAACGGCCGGATTGCGTTCGGCATCCAGAGCCACCATGGGGGCGCCGCCGGCTCGAAGGTCGTCGAGACTTTCGGCCGTTTTGACGACGATGACCTGTGTCTCGCAGACCTGGCTTTGCAATCGGGTACCGCTTTTCAACATGACTCGGACTCCTCTCGATGGGTCCCGCTTCCAACGTTTGTCGGGTCCGTGCGTCGGCGGCCGCTGGTGGATCAGGCTAGGGCTATTGAAGAATAGCATCACCTGGTTACATCATTATCTGTACGTAGAAATTGAAGGTATGCGCAAGTGGATGCGGATCTGTGCCGAGGCGCCCGCCAAGCAGTCCAAGTTCACCGCCCTCCACAGCTTCGGCTGCCCACTGTTGTCGGATGCCGACGGCGCGGTGGCCACTCAGTTCGGCGTCACACGCGAGCCACTCGGCAAGCTGATGCCGGTCAAACGGACCACATTCGCCATCGACACCGACCGCAGGGTGCTTGACGCGGTCGCCAGCGAACGCTCCACGGACACCCCCGACAAGGCATGGAAGAACCTTCGGACACGGTCACCGGCCTAGGCCACGAATCGCGGCGGCGGTCGCGCGCAGAGAGTCTGATCGGGCTGACCTTGCGATGACCGGCAGCGAAACCGTCGTCGTCAAAGTCAAACCGGGCAGCCGGAAGGGACCGCTGGTGGAGACCGACGCCGACGGCCAGCTGACGGTCTACGTGCGTGAGCCGGCCGTCAACGGCAAGGCGAACGCGGCCGTTATCCGGGTCCTGGCAGAGCATTTCGGGGTGCCGCGCAGTCGTGTCGAACTGGCTTCGGGCGCAGGAGCACGGGTCAAGCGATTCCGGATCGATCGGTAGTGTCGCCGGTGCGAAGCTCGCCAGCCAGTACCAGGTCGACGATGTGGGCGACGACCAAGTCTTTTTCTTTCACCCCGTATTTCTTGGGCATTGAACGCCTATTCGGCAGCCTTTTCTGACGTTTCGCCCGACGAATCGGCCTGCGGCAGTAGCTCTTCCAGCGTCGACCGGGGGATCCGGCGAAATGCCCGCCGCGGCCGGTCGGCGTCCAGGATGGCTACCTCCAGCCTCCCCGGACCCAACTTGCGCGGCTCGGAGCCGTTACTGGCGTCCGGCTGCTGCAACGCGTCGACCGCAAGCCGCAGTGCATCGGCCAGTGCGGCATTCTCGGTGTAAGACTCCTTGAGCGCAGCGATGACCGGCTCGGTGTTGCCGCCCATCACCACGAAGTGAGGTTCGTCGGTGATCGACCCATCGTAGGTAATTCGGTACAGCTCAGGGGCTTTGGCCTGCCCCTGGTAGGCAACGCCTGCCACGCACAACTCCACCTCGTAGGGCTTGGCCTGCTCGGTGAAGATGGTGCCCAGGGTTTGTGCGTAGACGTTGGCCAGTTGACGTGCGGTGACATCGCGGCGGTCATAGGCGTAGCCGCGGGTATCGGCAAACTGGATGCCGCCGCGGCGCAGGTTCTCGAACTCGTTGATCCGGCCCGCCGCGGCGAACCCGACCCGGTCATAGAGCTCACTGATCTTCTGCAATGAGCGCGACGGGTTCTCAGCAACAAACAGCACACCGTCGGCATAGGCCAGCGCCACCACGCTACGGCCGCGAGCAATACCTTTGCGGGCGAGTTCGCCGCGCTCACGCATCGCCTGCTCGGGCGAGATGAAATACGGGAAGCTCATTTCTTACCCCCGCCCTTCTTACCTCCGCCGGTCGTCGGCGCCGAACCCCGCCCGCCAGTTCGAGTCTCGATGACCTCCCGCGCCAGCTCGGCGATGCGCTGCTCGAGGATCTCGGTGGCGCCGTCGGCGTCGATGGTGACCGCGGTCGGATAGATACCGCGCACCAAATCCGGCCCGCCGGTCGCGGAATCGTCGTCGGCGGCGTCATAAAGCGCCTCGATGGCCACCCGCAGCGCCGACTCCGCATCGACCACCTGCGCGTAGAGTTTCTTCATCGACGACTTGGCGAACAACGAGCCGGAGCCCACCGCTTGATAGCCCTCTGCCTCGAGGTTCCAGCCCCCGGCCGCATCAAACGACACGATGCGCCCCGCATGCTGCCCGTCGGCTTCGTCGATGTCATAGGCCACCAACAGCGGTAGTGCCAGCAACCCCTGCATCGCTGCACTCAGGTTGCCGCGCACCATGATCGCCAGCCGGTTCACCTTTCCGGCGAACGTCAGCGGCACCCCTTCGAGCTTTTCGTAATGTTCTAGTTCGACGGCGTAAAGCCGGGCGAACTCGACCGCGACCGCCGCCGTGCCCGCGATCCCGGTGGCGGTGTAATCGTCGGTGATGTACACCTTCTGGACGTCTCGCCCGGCAATCACGTTGCCCTGCGTGGCGCGTCGATCCCCGGCCATCACCACACCGCCGGGGTATTTCAACGCGACGATCGTGGTCCCGTGCGGCAGGTCAGCCATCCCCGCTGCCGAGTTCAGGCCCGTGCTGCCCGCCGGCAACAGGTCCGGCGCCTGGCGGCGTAGGAAGTCCGAGAACGACGATAGGTCTACCGAGGTGGACGGCATCCCGGGGAGCGAGGAATTGGCAGGTAGGCGGTCATGAAAGGGCCAGCTCACTGGCCGCCCTTTTGGACGTATGCGCGGACGAAGTCCTCCGCGTTCTCCTCCAGCACGTCGTCGATCTCGTCGAGCAGGTCATCGGTCTCACCGGTCAGCTTCTCGCGACGCTCCTGGCCGGCGGCCGCGGGACCGGTGGGGTCGTCCTCATCGCCACCTCCACCGCCACGCTTGGTCTGCTCCTGAGCCATCGCCGCCTCCTGCATGTTCATCGGCCGCGCATCACGCGCATGCCGGTTTCTCCACCCTACCGTCGGCACCGATACCGACGCGGGCTAAGACGCGCTGGACTCAGGTGGTGAGTTGTTCAACCAGTTCAGCCGCGCTGCCCACCGAGTCCAGCAACGCCCCGACGTGGGCTTTGCTACCGCGCAGCGGTTCCAGAGTGGGAATCCGGACCAACGACTCACCACCCAGGTCGAAGATCACCGAGTCCCAGCTGGCCGCGGCGATGTCGGCGCCGAACCGACGCAAGCACTCGCCGCGGAAGTAGGCGCGGGTGTCGGTCGGCGGATTTTTCACCGCGTCGAGCACCTGCTGCTCGGTCACCAGTCGCTGCATTGAGCCGCGAGCCACCAACCGGTTGTAGAGGCCCTTGTCCAGCCGGACGTCGGAGTACTGCAGATCGATCAGGTGCAGTCGCGGAGCCGACCAGGTCAGGTTCTCCCGCTGCCGGAAGCCCTCCAGCAGGCGCAGCTTGGCCGGCCAGTCCAGCAGGTCGGCGCACTCCATCGGGTCGCGTTCCAACTGATCGAGGATGCGGGACCAGGTCTCGACGATGTCGATGGCGCGCGGATCCGGATCACGCGCATCGACCAGTCTGGCTACCCGCTCGAGGTAGATCCGTTGCAGCGCAAGGGCGGTCATCTCACGGCCGTCAGCCAGCGCGACGGTCGCCCGCAACGTCGGGTCCCGGCTGATCACGTGCACCGCGCGCACCGGCCGCGCCAATATCAGATCACTCAAATCGATCCCGTGCTGGTGACCCTCCTCAATTAGGTCGAGCACCAGCGCGGTGGTACCCACCTTCAGATACGTCGACGTCTCTGCGAGGTTGGCGTCGCCGATGATGACGTGCAGTCGGCGGTACTTGTCGGCGTCGGCGTGCGGTTCATCGCGGGTGTTGATAATGCCGCGCTTGAGGGTGGTCTCCAGCCCCACCTCGACCTCGATGTAGTCAGCGCGCTGCGAGAGCTGGAAGCCCGGTTCGTCGCCGGCCGGGCCCAGGCCGACGCGACCGGAACCGGTAAAGACCTGCCGCGACACCAGGAACGGGGTCAGCCCGGCGATGATCGCCGAGAACGGCGTCTGCCGGCTCATCAGGTAGTTCTCGTGGGTTCCGTAGGAGGCACCCTTGTTGTCGATGTTGTTCTTGTAGAGCTGCAGCTTGGCCGCGCCCGGCACGCTGGCCACATGGCGAGCCGCTGCCTCCATCACCCGTTCGCCGGCCTTGTCCCAGATGACCGCGTCCAGCGGATCGGTGACCTCGGGTGCGGAGTACTCGGGATGGGCGTGGTCGACGTAGAGCCGCGCCCCGTTGGTCAGGATCATGTTGGCCGCGCCGACCTCGTCGGCGTCGATGATCGGCGGCGGGCCGGACGAGCGGCTCAGGTCGAAGCCCCGGGCGTCCCGTAGCGGGGACTCCACCTCGTAATCCCAGCGGGTGCGCTTGGCGCGCGGAATTCCGGCGGCAGCGGCGTAGGCCAGCACCGCCTGAGTGGAGGTGAGGATCGGGTTCGCGGTCGGATCCGACGGTGAAGCGATACCGTATTCGACTTCCGTCCCGATGATCCGTTGCATACCGACCAGCCTAGGTGAGGGCGCCAGCGGCTAGCGCAGGCGCCGCGAGCGTGCGCAGTTGTACGCCCCTTGCGGCGTGAAACGCGCACCCTCGCGCAGCGGGCGCAACTACAGGTACTGGCCCAGGTTGGATTCGGTGTCAATCGCACGGCTGGCCGACGAACTCTTGCCGGTGACCAGCGTGCGGATGTAGACGATCCGCTCGCCCTTCTTGCCCGAAATCCTTGCCCAGTCATCAGGATTGGTGGTGTTGGGCAGGTCCTCGTTCTCGGCGAACTCGTCGACGATCGAATCCAGCAGGTGCTGGATGCGCAGGCCCCGCTGGCCCGTCTCCAGCACCGCCTTGATGGCGTTCTTCTTCGCCCGGTCGACGACGTTCTGGATCATCGCCCCGGAGTTGAAGTCCTTGAAGTACATGACTTCCTTGTCACCGTTGGCGTAAGTGACCTCCAGGAACCGGTTGTCGTCGATCTCGGCGTACATCCGGTGAACGACCTTCTCGATCATCGCCTTGATGCAGGCGGTGCGGTCCCCGCCGAACTCGGCCAGGTCGTCGGCGTGCACCGGCAGCGTCTCAACGAGGTACTTGGAGAAGATGTCTTGGGCGGCTTCGGCGTCCGGGCGCTCGATCTTGATCTTGACGTCGAGGCGGCCGGGCCGCAGAATCGCCGGGTCGATCATGTCCTCCCGGTTGGAGGCCCCGATCACGATGACGTTCTCCAGCCCCTCCACGCCGTCGATCTCACTGAGCAGCTGGGGCACGACCGTCGTCTCCACATCCGAGGAGACGCCGGTGCCGCGGGTACGGAAGATCGAGTCCATCTCGTCGAAGAACACGATCACCGGGGTGCCTTCGGATGCCTTCTCGCGGGCGCGCTGGAAGATCAACCGGATGTGACGTTCGGTCTCCCCGACGAACTTGTTCAGCAGCTCGGGGCCCTTGATGTTGAGGAAGTACGACTTGGCCTCGTGGGCGTTGTCCCCGCGCACCTCGGCCATCTTCTTGGCCAGCGAGTTGGCCACCGCCTTGGCGATCAGCGTCTTACCGCAGCCGGGCGGGCCGTAGAGCAGCACACCCTTGGGCGGACGCAGCGCGTACTCCCGATACAGCTCCTTGTGCAGGAACGGCAGCTCCACCGCGTCGCGGATCTGCTCGATCTGACGGGTCAAGCCCCCGATGTCGCCGTAGCTGACGTCCGGCACCTCTTCGAGCACCAGGTCTTCGACTTCCGCCTTCGGGATGCGCTCAAAGGCGTAGCCGGCCTTGGTGTCCACCAGCAGCGAGTCGCCGGGACGCAGCTTGCGGGGCCGCCGGTCGTCGGCTTCGCCGTCCGGGATGCGCTCGGGCAGGTCCTCGGCGACCAGCGGCTCGGCCAGCCACACGATGCGCTCCTCGTCGGCGTGACCCACCACCAGCGCCCGGTGGCCGTCGGCCAGCACCTCACGCAGCGTCGAGATCTCCCCGACCGATTCGAAGGCGGTGGCCTCGACCACCGTCAGTGCCTCGTTGAGCCGCACCGTCTGGCCCTTCTTGAGCACCGCGGTGTCGATGTTCGGCGAGATGTTCAGCCGCATCCGGCGACCGGAGGTGAACACGTCGACGGTGTCGTCGTCGTGGGTACCCACCAGCACGCCATAACCGCTGGGCGGCTGGCCGAGCCGGTCGACTTCCTCACGCAGGGCCAGCAACTGCTGACGCGCATCTTTGAGGGTGTCCATCAACTTGGCGTTGCGCACCGTCAGCGAGTCGATGTGCGATTCGAGCTGACGCACGTCGCGGCCGACGCGGGTGGTGTCTTGCGGACCGGCCGTGTTGTCCAACTGCTCGCGGAGCACCGCGGCCTCACGGCGCAGGTCCTCCAGTTCGGCGAAGTCGTCGTCGGGCGTGGCCGACCCTTCGGACGCGTCGAATGCCTCAGAACGCCCCGACTCTCCCACGTTGTCCATACTGCGCTCCTTTCCTGAACTGGAAGTTGACGCAACGGATACTTCAACGCTACCGGCCATTGTGCATTCGTGTGCGTACTGGCAATCCGACACACCGGGAAACGCTGTTAGCCTGGGATGCGATCGACGCCATCGAAAGGACCTTTGTGACCGTGAAATACCTAGCCGCCGGCATCGCAGCAGCCGCACTCGTCGGGGCCGCCGCAGCCGGTGTGACCTCGGTAGCAACCGTCGCCCCGCAGGTGCAGTTGGCGGTGTTCGGCGTGCCCCTGCCGTTGGACCCGGCGATCGGCGGCCCGGCGCCGGAGCAGTTGACCGACGTCCTCAACACGCTGGCCGACCCGGGGATCCCCGCCGCCGGTAAGTCCTACCTCGTCGAGGGCGGCCTGGGCCCGGTCGAGTCGAGCATCATGGACCGCAAGATGCAGAAGGCCGCCCAGAACGGCAAGTTCCCGCTGGCGATCAGCGTGGCCAACATCGCCCCAGCCGGCCCCGGGCTGGCCACTGCGGACGTCACCGCATCGGGTCCCTCGATGGAGCCGCGCACGGTCAACCTCACGTTCGTCGACCAGGCCGGCTGGAAGCTGTCCAGGACCTCGCTGCTCACGCTGTCGCAGATGACCTCGTCGAACTAGTCACGGCTGGATGTTCCGGCATCGCATCGCCTTGACCGCCGCCCTGGCGGCGGTCTTGGTGCTGTCGGGCTGCGGTGGACACCAGTCGGCCGAGCCGGTGGCCGAGGGGCCGGCGCTGTCGATGACGTCGGCGGCTCCGGAGCCGCCGGCATCCCCGTTGCCGGCGCCTGAAGTCCTGACCGACGTGCTGTACCGGCTGTCCGATCCGGCAGTTCCCGGTGCCGAGAAGGTGAACCTCATCGAGGGCGCCAAACCCACCGACGCCGACACCATCGGCAGGTTCGCCACCGCGCTCAACGACGGCGGATACCTGCCGCTGAACCTCGACGCCGCCGGCGTCACCTGGTCGGACCGCTACCCGGGCAATGTGTCGGCCGATGTCGCCGTCAACACTGCCAACCCCGACGCCGGTGGGTTTTTCTTCCCGATGCAGTTCACGCCGCACGACGGGGGCTGGCAGCTGTCGCAGGAGACCGCCAAGACGTTGCTGGCCTTCGGCAAGGCACACACCGCAAGCACCCCGCCCGCGACGCCGACCCCGCCGACCCCGTAGCCATGTGGATCGGGTGGCTGCAGTTCGACCTGCTGCTCGGTGACGTGCACTCGCTCAAGCAGAAGCGCTCGGTGGTGCGCCCGATCGTCGCCGAATTGCAACGCAAGTTCAATGTGTCTGCTGCTGAGACGGATTCGACCGATCTGCACCGGCGCAGCGGCATCGGAATGGCCGCGGTCTCCGGCGACCACGGCCACCTCGTCGAGGTGTTGGACGCGGCCGAGCGCTTGGTGGCCGGCCGTCGGGAGATCGAGTTGCTGTCGGTGCGCCGCGGGTTGCGCCGTAGCGACGACTGACTCAACAGGCCTCAGAGCCCCGGTCTAGGGGGTGGCACCCGCTCCGCCAGCACCACCCGCGCCGCCCGGACCGCCCGAGGCTCCAGTGCCGCCCTGACCGGCGGAGCCGCCTGCACCCGCTTTTCCGATCCCCCCGATTCCATTTGCGTTATACGCCATGCCGCCAGTACCGCCGTTCCCGCCCGACCCGCCCATATGGCCACCTGTCCCGAATGGAGGTGCTGCGTCATCCCCGCCGCGCCCCCCGCCACCACCCGCGCCGCCGCTACCACCGTTACCTTCTTGGCCCGTCCCGCCGTTGCCGCCGTTGCCACCTTGACCGCCGTCGCTGCCCTCGCCGAAAGACGAACTGAAGCCGGCACCGCCCTTGCCACCGGTCCCGCCGCTTCCGCCGGCAC
>JBDTEP010000053.1:0-9248 GCA_039922455.1 Mycobacterium sp.
GGTCGCGCAGCGCGCTCTGCAGTCGGTCGGCGAAGGTCTCCGCGCTGGCCATCGCCATCGGCCAGTCCGGGATGACGACGAACTCGTCGCCGCCGATCCGGGCCGTCATGGTCCGGCTCCCGGCGTACGCCCGTAACCGCCTGGCGAAGTCCTGGATGAACCAGTCCCCGGCAGCGTGCCCGAGGAAATCGTTGATCGGCTTGAGCCGGTCCAGGTCGATGTAGAAGACGCCGACCGGGCCGGGGCTACCGGCGATGAGCCGGTCGGACAGATGGGCGACCAGTGCGCGCCGGTTGTGCAGGCCGGTCAGGTCGTCGTGGTCGGCCAGGTAACGCAACCGCTCCTCGGCCACCACACGGGCCTGCAACTGCGCGAACAGCGATGCGATCGCCTCGATCGTGTTGAGTTCCTCGGGCCGCCACTTGGGTCGGCGGAACTTGACCAGGCCGAGCATGCCGGTGGTCACCGGGCCCGAGATCAGCGGGGCGGTGGCCACCGACAGCGATTCGATGGCGTGGTCCTTGGCCATGTGGCGCACATAGCCGGAGTCGGCCGGCTCCGGCCGGATGACCGCCACGCGTTTGCCGTGCGCGCAGGTGGTGAAGACCGGATCGGCGGTGGTGAACGAGACCACGGCCAGCGGGTCGGGGTTCGGCGGATCAGTGCGCGGCGGCCATTCGGCCACCAGCTTGGAAGCCCGGATCTCGTGGTTGTTGTGGCGCAGGAATCCGGCGTCGACATTGAGCTGCTCCACCAGGGTCTGCAGCACCCGTTCGCTGACCGCGGGCACTGTGGACGGAGTGGTGGCCATCAGTTGAGCGGCGATGGAGGTGACCAGCGCCAATCTATCCGCCACGGTGTCCTTCCCCCGAAGACCGCGAGCCCAGTGCAGAAGCGATCTCCGACCTGGGATCGTTTCGGGCCGATGTCGCAGTCAGCATATTCCGAAATCGGTCGGCCGTGTTACCTCTCAGCTGAATTACTGCTGCTAGCGGGCCGGTTGCGCCAGAGCGGTGTCGGCCAGGAAGCGGCGCAGCACCTCCACCGCGTCGGCAAGCGTCCGGCGGTCTTCGGGAGCGAGGCGGTCCAGCTCCGGATCGATCGCGGCGGCCCGGTCCTGGCGGACCTGGGCCAGCGTCTGCACCCCTTGGTCGGTAATCCGGATCAGCACCGCGCGGGCGTCCTGCGGGTCGGTGGTGCGGGTGGTCAGGCCGGCGTCTTCGAGTCGACGCACCTGGGTGGTCATCGTCGGCTGTGAGCAGTGATCCACCGCGGCCAGCTCGGAGATACGGGCCTCGTCGAGGTCCTCGATGGTGGACAGCAGTCGGGCCTGCGCGCCCGGGATCGGCAGCGCGACCCGCTGGGTGGCCAGTCGGTTGAGTCGGGCGACAACGCTGAGTAAGTCGGCTCCCAAGCTGACATGGATGGGTGCGGCCATCTCGCGAGTATTTCATAGATTAACTAACTAGATCAACTCGGGCTGCGGCGCGTTTCGGGGACCGTCCCTACCGGCTGGCAGACTCGACGGGTGACGAAGACCGGCCAGGGAGATACCGGAGTCCGGGCGCGGTCAATGCAGCCAGTCGAGATCGCGCAGGCGGCGGTGATGGCCGCGCTGTGCGCGGCGACGGCGATCATCGCGGTCGTCGTGCCCTTTGCTGGCGGATTGGCGCTGCTGGGCACGGTGCCGATGGGCCTGTTGGCCTACCGATACCGGGTTCGGGTGCTGATCGCCGCCACGGTGGCTGCTGCGACCATCGCGTTCCTGATCGCCGGAGTGGGCGGGTTCATGACGGTGGTCAACTGCGCCTACATCGGCGGGCTGACCGGCGTCATCAAACGACACCGTCGCGGATTACCGGCCGTGGTCGCAGCCGCCGCCGTGGCCGGGGGGATCTTCGGTGCCGGCGTGGTGTTGGCGCTGACCGTACTGTCGCGGCTGCGCCAGCTGATCTTCGACGCGATCACCGCCAACGTGCACGGGGTTGCGGCGGTCATGGCGAAGGTCCCGCTGCCGGAGTTTCAGCGGGCCGCCGCCGACCTCACCGGATTTCTCGGCGCGGTGTTGCGCTACTGGCAGTGGCTGATCATGGCGCAATCACTGGTCAGCGTCATGTTCGTCTCCCTGGTCGGCTGGTGGGCGTTGTCGCGGGTACTCGATCGGCTGCGCGGGGTGCCCGACGTACACAAACTGGACCTGCCGGCGGAAAGCGGGCCGGTGGCGCCGGTTCCGGTGCGGATGGATCAAGTGCGGTTCCGCTATCCGCAGACCAGCCAGGACGCCCTGGGCCCGGTGAGCCTGCACGTGCAGACCGGCGAGCACGTAGCGGTCACCGGCGCCAATGGGTCGGGCAAGACCACCCTGATGCTGCTGCTGGCGGGGCGTGCGCCCACGGCGGGCACCGTCGAGCGTCCCGGCGCGGTGGGCCTGGGCTCCCCCGGCGGGACCGCCGTCGTCATGCAACACCCGGAGAGTCAGGTGCTGGGCACCCGGGTCGCCGACGATGTGGTGTGGGGACTGCCGCCAGGCACCACCACCGACATCGACCGGCTTCTGGAGGAGGTCGGCCTGGCCGGTTTCGCCGAGCGTGACACCGGCGGTCTTTCCGGCGGTGAGCTGCAGCGGCTGGCGGTGGCCGCGGCTTTGGCCCGCGAGCCCGCGCTGCTGATCGCCGACGAGGTCACCAGCATGGTCGATCCGCAGGGACGCGACGCCCTGCTGCGGGTGCTGTCGGGGCTGCCTGAACGGCACGGCTCCTCGCTGGTGCACATCACCCATTACAACGATGAGGTCGGCAGCGCCGATCGGATCATCGACCTGAGCGGCTCGCGTGACAACACCGCCATGGTCGAGACGGCCGAAGTCCCCGCCGAACCGTCCGGCGGCGTCGTCCCCGACCGCTCCGGCCCGCCGGTGCTGGAACTGTCCGGTGTCGGGCACCAATACGCCAGCGGCACCCCGTGGGCCAAAACCGCACTGCGCGACATCAGTCTCACCGTCGACGAAGGCGACGGACTGTTGATCCACGGTGGCAATGGCTCGGGCAAGTCGACGCTGGCCTGGATCATGGCCGGCCTGACGACACCGACCATCGGCACCTGCCAGCTCGGTGGCAGACCCGCCGATGAACAGGTGGGGGCGGTCGCCTTGTCGTTCCAGGCGGCCCGGTTGCAGCTGATGCGCAGCCACGTCGGACTGGAAGTAGCATCGGCGGCAGGCTTTTCACCTCGTGACCACGCCCGCGTCAGTGCAGCGCTGGCGGCTGTGGGTCTGGACGCGGGGCTGGCCGGTCGGCGGATCGACCAACTCAGCGGAGGTCAGATGCGCCGCCTGGTGCTGGCGGGCCTGTTGGCCCGCCGCCCGCGGGCCTTGATCCTCGACGAGCCCCTCGCCGGTCTGGACGCTGCGAGCCGGCACGGGCTGCTGCGGCTGCTGGAGGATCTGCGGCGCGACTCCGGACTGACCGTGGTGGTCATCTCGCATGACTTCGCCGGGCTGGGGGAGCTGTGCCCCAGAACCCTGCACCTGCGCAACGGCGTGCTGGTGTCGGCACCGGCGGGTGCGGCATGACCAAGGAGGCGCGTCGAATCTCCCGTCCGGTGGTGCTGCTGCGCCCAGTGCCCGGCGACTCCGCCGTGCACCGATTGTGGGCCGGGACCAAACTGATCGTGGTCTTCGGTATCTCGGTGCTGTTGACCTTCTACCCGGGCTGGGTGCCGATCGGTGCGGTGGCACTGCTGGTGTTTGCCGCGGCCAGGATTGCCCACATTCCGCGGGGCGCCCTGCCGTCGGTGCCGCGCTGGCTGTGGGTGCTGCTGGTGGTGGGAGGCGGCACCGCGGCCATGGCCGGCGGCGACCCGGCAGGCCTGGGTGGTCTGTTGAACTTCCTGCGGATCACCGCCCTGTCGATCGTGCTCCTGGGCTTGGGAGCGATGGTGTCGTGGACCACCAACGTCGCTGAAATAGCGCCTGCGGTAGCCACTCTCGGCCGGCCCCTGCGCATGCTGCGAATCCCAGTGGGCGACTGGGCCGTTGCGCTGGCATTGGCGTTACGGGCCTTCCCGATGCTGATCGACGAGTTCCGGGTGCTCTATGCCGCACGCCGGCTGCGGCCCAAGCCGACGCCGCGCACCCGGCGGGAACGTCGTCGCCGCTGGGCGCGTGAGGCGATCGACCTCATCACTACGGCCATCACCGTCACACTGCGCCGAGCCGACGAGATGGGGGATGCGATCACCGCCCGCGGTGGTGTCGGCCAGATTTCGGCGTCGCCGGCACGGCCGGGAATTGCCGACGCGGTGGCGCTGACGTTCGTCGCCGTGGTGTGCGGTGCGGCATTGGCTCTTGAGCTGACGGTGCTGCCGACGTCCTGACTCCCGCGAAATCCCGCCCACGCAGGTCGCTACTCGCACGTTTCCTGCGTGAACCCGATTTCGCAGCGGGGTGAAGTGCGAATGAGCTGCGCGGCACGCATCCTCGCGGGTATGCAGCGCGTTTTCATCGGCAGCGAGGCCCTCGCTATCGGTGCCGTTACCCGTCACGGCCTCACCCGCTGGTTCCGCAGACTCCATCCCGATGTCTACTTCCCGAAGTTCGAGCAGGCGACCTTGCACGACAGGATGGCCGGCGCGTGGCTCTGGTCGGGACGAAGCGGTGTGATCGCCGGTGTCACTGCGGCCGCCTTGCACGGCGCGGAGTGGGTGGACGCAGACGTCCCGGTTGAGCTGCTGTCGCGAAAGAGTCCGTCGCCACGCGGGATGATCGTCCGCAATGAAAGGGTCGCTGACGACGAGACCACTATCATCGGGGGCCTTTCCGTCACGACACCTGCACGTACCGCGTTCGACCTGGCCCGTCATTTGCCCCACGGACAGGCATCGGCGCGCCTTGATGCGCTGGCGCGGGCGACGCAGTTCGCGGTGAACGATGTGCTGGGCCTGGCTCGGCGTTATCCGGGCGCGAGGGGGTTGAAGCAGCTTCGGAAGCTCATGCAGCTCGTGGACGGGGGAGCGGAGTCACCGAAGGAGACCTGGCTTCGGCTACTTCTCATTGAGGCCGGGTTTCCCGTTCCGACCACGCAGATCCCGGTGTACGTCAACCAGCGACTGTTCGCAGTGCTGGATATGGGCTGGGAGGAGTTCAAGGTCTCCGCCGAGTACGACGGCGAGGTGCACCGCACCCTCCGCAGTGCGTACGTCAAAGACCACTACCGGGAACGCACGCTGCCTCAGCTCGGCTGGCTGAATAACAGGGTGATCAAGGAGGACACTGTCGTTGGCGTCATCGACCGGGTTGCCCACGCCATGTGGTCGCGGGGGTGGCAGGGACGGCCGGTGTACCCAGCGAGATCGCGCTCACGCAGATAGCCACTCGCATTTGTCCTGCATGAACCCGATTTCGCGGAGGGTCAGCGGCGGGCTGCCGCGTTGGCGGCGGCTTGCGCCCTGCGCAGCGTGGTGGCGACATCGGCGCGGCCGAGGAACATCTCGTCGAAATAGGGTTTGATCGCCTGATTTCCGGCCGGAAATCCCTGGCCCCCTCCGGGAGCGGCGATGCGCCGTCCGTTCAGCACCGCGAAAAACGGGCTGACGTCGATCCCGCGGTGCGCCCAATAGTCGAAGTAGACCTGCTGTGCGCCGAGCACAGCCGGGATCGCCGCCCCCCCTTGCCTGCCCAGGTACTGGTTGCCCTCGCGGCTGCCGAGCCAGGCCAAGACCTGCCGCACCGCCTCAGGGTGTGGTGAGCCGGCGTTGCCGACGGCCGCGATGCCGTTGGTGACGCTGACCCGATCCCCTTCCGGCCCGCGGGGCAGCATCGTCACGCCCCAGTCGAACCCGGCCTGCTCGGCGATCGCCGCCAGGTTGTAGGTACCGGACTGGAACAGTGCCATCTTCCCGGCCAGGAACTGGTTGCGGGAGAAGTCGCCGTTGGTGTTGGTGTCAGAAGCCGGCGGGGCCACGTGGTCATCGTTGATCAACTCGACGAGGTAACTGAACGCCGCGACGGCGCCGGGGTTGTCGAAGGCGAACTCGTCGCCGCGCTGGAATACCCCGCCGGCCGAGCCGATGTAGTTCAGGTAGATACCCTGCGGGTCGTTGGCTGCGTTGTAGCCCCACTGGCGGATGCGACGTTCGTCGAATCCCGGGGTATCGGCGCTGCGTCCGGCGGTGTCGCGGGTGAGCTTCGCCAGTAGCGGCCGCAGGGTGTCGGTAGCACCGTGTGGATCCCAGCGCAGCCCGGCCAGTTCGGCGCGGTCCACTCCGGCCGCAGCCAGCAGATCCACGTTGTAGTACACGGCGATACCGGCATCGGTCAGCTGCGGCACCCCCCACAGTGTCCCGCCCCGGGAGAATTGGGCAACCACGGAGGGTTCCCAATCCGCGCCGGTGGCATCGATTTTCATCAGCCGCCCGTTGTCGGCGTAACCGGCAAGGTAGGCGTTGGAGAGCCAGAAGATGTCATCGGCGCCGCCGCCAGCGACGTCGGTGCGCAACGTGTCGAAGTACGTCGCGTAGGCGACCACGTTGGCGCGCACCTCGATATCGGGGTGCGTGCGGTTGAACACGGCGAACGACTGCCGGTAGGCGGCCGCGACCTGTTCGTCCCAGAGTCGCACCGTCACCACTGTCTTGGCGCCGGCTGAGCGGGTCGAGGCTGCGCTGCCGAGCAACACCGCCGCGGCGGCGAGCAGCGCGGCCAGTGCGACCACGGCCGCCGCGAACAGCGTGGAGAACCGCGGCCGGCTCATTTGATCCCCGTGACGACGATGGACGCGACGATCCGGCGCTGGAATGCCACGAACAGCACGATCAGCGGGATCATCGCCACAGTGGTCGCGGCCATCACCAGCGTCCACTGCGCGTTGTATCGGGATTGCAGAGCGGCGGTCGCCACCGTCAGTACCCGCCACTTGTCGCCACTGGTGATGATCAACGGCCACATGAAGTTGTTCCACTGCGAGACCACGGTGATCAGCCCGAGGGTGACCAGGATCGGCCTGCTGGCCGGCAGCATCACATGCACGATCACGTCCAGGGTGTTCGCGCCGTCGAGGCGCGCGGCGTTCACCAAATCATCCGGGACGGCACGAAAGTACTGGCGCAGTAGGAAGATCGCATACGGCGAGCCAAACACGAAAGGCAATACCAACGCCCAGAATGTGTTCCGCAACCCCAGCTGCGCCATCATCAGGTACAGCGGCACCACCGTCACGGTGGCCGGCACCATCAGGGTTGCGACATACAACCAGAACAACTTGTCACGGCCGGGGAAGTGCAGGCGCGCGAACGCATACGCGGCCAGCACCGAAAAGGTCATTTGCCCCAGCACGATCACCGCTGTCATCAGCGTGGTGACGGCCGCTGCCCGGCCGAAGCCGGCGCCACCCAGGTCGCCGTAGTTGTCCAGGGTCAGGGGATTAGGCCACGCCAGCGGGGTGCCGGTCGCGAATTGGCGGGCCGGGGTGAACGACGTCAAGAGGCTCAGCCCGAAGGGGGCCAGTGTGATCAGCGCGCCGAGCGTCAGCAACGCGTAGATCGCCAAGGCGCGACCTTGCTTAAGTGGACTGAGTACGTTGCTGATCAACATGATCGGGGGTAGCTCACCGGGGCTGTTGGTAGGCGTAGGCGGCGGCCTGGGTGCGGTTGTGGACGCCGAGTTTGGCCATGATGGCGCATACGTGTGTGTTAGCGGTTTTGGTGCTGATATATAGGGCGGTGGCGATTTCGGCGTCGCTGTTCCCGGCGGCAAGGAGCTCGAGGACGTCGCGTTGGCGCTTGGTGAGGCCGTGTGGGTCAGCGCTGGTGTCTTTGCGGCGGCGGTCGGGATCGCGCCCGCGCAGGTGGGCGAGGCGTTGCTGGGCGCGGCGGGCCGCGGAGCGGGCGCCAAGCTGGCGGAAGGTGCCCAGCGCGGCCTCGACGGCATCGATGTCGCCGCCGAGTTGAGCGATGGCGGCATCGTAGGGGCTGCCACGGCGGACCCACTCCTGCGCGGCCGTGCACCAATCCCCGTTGATTTCAAGCTCATAGGGAGTGACAGCGATGACGTCGGTACCGGATCGGCCTCCAGCCAGATGAGCCCAGCGCCGTGGGGAACCCCCCAGCCACGCGTACGCTGTGCCGGACACCGTCAGGACTTCGGCCGCGGAACGGCGGGCCGCCTCGTCGTCGCCGGCCAGCCAGGCGGCCTCGGCACGCGCGGCGCACACTGGCAAGCGCAGCAGGCTGCCCGTCGCACACTCGAGGGCCTCATCGAGTAGTGGCCAAACCGTTTCCTCGCCGCGGCGTGCCCGGATCAAGGCGACGGTGATCAACGGCGCGATCCGGTGCTGGGGGGTCAGTCCGGGCCGGGTCAGGATCTGTTCGGCCGCCAGCGCGGCTGGCGTCCAGTCGCCGCGAGATAGGCCGGCCAGCGCCTGCAGTCCCGCCACCAGGGTCTGGAACATGCTCAGGTCATGGTGGTCGAGGAAGGCCGCTGCTTCGGCGAGGTAACGCTCCGCACGAGCGAATTCGCCCCGAACGACCGCAAACATGCCGATGAGGATGCCCAAAATTGCGCCGTGTTCCTCGAGCCCAGGGGTTGCAGCCGCTTCTTGCCACACCGCCTCGAATTCCTCCCACCCGGTGTCGCTGCAGAACACGGTGGTCAGCGCCGCGTATCCCCGGGCGCGGATCACCACGGCAGGGTCCCGGAATTGGTCACCAAGGGCTTTCGCGTGGGCCGCATACCGGGCACAGGCGGGGTCCAAGGCAAGCGCGGCGATGTGAGCCATGTTGATCAGCGACCAGGCCAACTGCGGGGACGGGCCAAGCTCTTCGAGCAGCCGCAATGACGCGTGCGCCGCTTGCATGGCTTCCGCGGGGCGTCCCAGTGGCTGCAGGAGGCGCGACAGCCAGCGCAGATCCTCGCCCTCCTGGTGTGGATCCCCCAACTGGTGGCGCAGCGCGATCGCCTCTCGCCACGACAACACCGCAGAGTCGGCCTGGCCGCTGAGGTAGCTGCTGAATGCGTGCCGTTCGAGCCATATCGCCTTTTGCTCGCCGGGGATGGTATCGGTGTGGCGCAGCACCAGCGCATACAGGTCGGCGGCTTGCCGATTGGCGCCAAATAGTGTGGCGCGCTCAGCGGCCGCTGGGCCATAGCCGATGACTGCTTCGGTGTTGCCGGCCTGTTCGGCGTGAAATGTCAGCGCCGCCAATGTGTCCGGGTCGATCGGCGGTTCGGCGAGTACGGTCAGTGCTCGCTTGTG
>JBDTEP010000054.1:0-6551 GCA_039922455.1 Mycobacterium sp.
TGATGGGGGACGGCAACGCGGTAGCGCCCATCAGGTACCGGTCCACCCCGGCCGCCGCGGCACGGCCTTCGGCGATAGCCCAGACGATCAGAGACTGCCCGCGCCCCATGTCGCCGGCGACGAATACCCCCGGCACCCCGGTTGCGAAGGCAGTGTCACGGGTCACGCTCCCGCGGGCGGTGAACTCCACACCCAGGTCCGACAGCAGTCCGGCGCGCTCCGGGCCTACGAACCCCATCGCCAGCAGGACCAGGTCCGCTTCGAGGTCGAAGTCGGTGCCGGGCACCTTCTCGAAGCTGCCGTTGCGGCGGCGCACCTCGTGGGCGCGCAGCCCGGTAACCCGGCCGTCATGCCCGACGAATTTCTCGGTGTTAACCGAGAACACCCGGTCACCGCCCTCCTCGTGGGCGGCCGAGGTCCGCATGACCAGCGGGTACATCGGCCACGGCGTAGACGGGTCCCGGGTCTCCGGTGGGCGCGGCATGATCTCGAACTGGTGCACGCACGTCCCGCCCTGCCGGTGCACGGTCCCCAGGCAGTCGGCGCCGGTGTCACCGCCGCCGATGATGATCACCTTCTTGTCGTGCGCGGTGATCGGCGGCTCGGACAGATCGCCGGCCTGCACCCGGTTCGCCCACGGCAGATACTCCATCGCCTGATGGATACCGTCGAGCTCGCGGCCCGGGATCGGCAGGTCACGCCAGGCGGTGGCACCGCCGGCCAGCACCACGGCGTCGAAGTCACCGCGCAGGCGATCGGCCGTCACATCGACACCGACATTCACCCCGGTCGCAAACTCGGTGCCCTCGGCGGCCATCTGCACCAGCCGCCGGTCGACGATGCGCTTCTCCATCTTGAATTCCGGTATGCCATAGCGCAGCAGTCCACCGATGCGGTCGTCGCGCTCGAACACCGTCACCGCGTGCCCGGCCCGGGTGAGCTGCTGGGCGGCGGCCAGCCCGGCCGGCCCGGAGCCCACCACGGCAACCGACTTCCCGGTGTACCTCGACGGCGCGATGGGCCCAGCCCAGCCCTCCGCGAAGCCGCGCTCGACGATCTCGTATTCGACCTGCTTGATCGTCACCGGCGGTTGGTTGATGCCCAGCACGCAGGCCGGCTCGCACGGCGCCGGGCAGAGCCGCCCGGTGAAGTCCGGGAAGTTGTTGGTGGCGTGCAGCCGGTCGAACGCTTCGCGCCAGCGCCCGGTGCGAACCAGGTCGTTCCACTCCGGGATCAGGTTGCCCAGCGGGCAGCCGTTGTGGCAGAACGGGACGCCGCAGTCCATGCAGCGGCCCGCCTGCTGACGCAGCGCATCCTCGGTGAACTGCTCATACACCTCGTTCCAGTCACCGAGCCGCTCGGCGACCGGGCGCCGCGGCGGCAGGATGCGCTGGGGATATTTGATAAAGCCTCTCGGATCAGCCATGAGCTGCCGCCATGATCGCCTCGTTCGGGTCGGTGCCGCTCGCCTTCGCCTCGGCGACGACGGCGAGCACCCGCCGGTAATCGCTCGGCATCACCTTGACGAAGTGGCGGCTTTGGTTGGGCCAGTCGGCGAGGATCGCCCGGGCGGGTGCGGAGTCGGTGGCGTCGGCATGGGCCGCGAGTATGCCGCGCAGCCAGGTGACGTCGGCGGCGTCGAAGTCGTCGAATGCGTCAAGATCCACCATCTCGGTGTTGAGGCGGCCGTCGAGTTGTCGGTCCGGGTCGTAGAGGTAGGCCACTCCCCCGGACATCCCGGCGGCGAAGTTACGCCCGGTCGGGCCCAGCACCACCACCTTGCCTCCGGTCATGTATTCGCAGCCGTGGTCGCCGACGCCCTCGACCACCGCCACCGCACCGGAGTTGCGGACCGCGAACCGTTCCCCGACCATCCCGCGCAGAAATGCCTCACCGCTGGTGGCGCCGAACAGGATCACGTTGCCGCCGATGATGTTGTCCTCGGCGACGTAGCCGGCCGGCGCATTGACGGACGGCCGGACCACGATCCTGCCACCGGACAGGCCCTTGCCGACGTAGTCGTTGGCGTCACCGAAGACCCGCAGAGTGATACCCGCCGGCAGGAACGCCCCGAAGCTGTTGCCGGCCGACCCGGTGAAGGTGATGTCGATGGTGCCGTCGGGTAATCCCTTGGCCCCATAGGCTTTGGTGACCTCATATCCGAGCATGGTGCCGACGGTCCGGTTGACGTTGGAGATCTCGGTGGCGAACTGGACCTGGGTGCCGGCGTCCAGTGCCTCGCGGCTCAGCGCGATCAGCTGCTGATCCAAGGCCTTCTCCAGCCCATGGTCCTGACCGGAGGTGCAGTACAGGTCCTGGTTCATGAACGCCGACTCCGGCTCGTGGAGAACCGGTGCGAGATCGAGCTTGTGGGCCTTCCAGTGCGCCCGGGCCAACGTGGTATCCAGTGCGCCCACCTGCCCGACGGCCTCGTTGATCGTGCGGAAGCCCAGGGCCGCAAGATTTTCGCGAACCTCTTCGGCGATGAACCAGAAGAAGTTCTCAACGAACTCTGGTCGGCCGGTGAACCGTCGGCGCAGTTCCGGGTTCTGGGTGGCCACCCCTACCGGGCAGGTGTCCAGGTGGCAGACCCGCATCATGATGCAGCCCGACACGACCAGCGGCGCGGTCGCGAAGCCGAACTCCTCGGCGCCCAGCAGGGCGGCGATCATCACATCGCGGCCGGTCTTGAGCTGACCGTCCACCTGCACCACGATCCGGTCCCGAAGACCGTTGAGCAGTAACGTCTGCTGGGTTTCGGCCAGCCCCAGCTCCCACGGTGCCCCGGCGTGCTTGAGCGAGGTCAGCGGTGCCGCCCCGGTGCCGCCGTCATGCCCGGAAATCAGCACCACGTCGGCGTGCGCCTTGGACACCCCGGCCGCCACCGTACCCACTCCGTTCTCGGCGACCAGCTTGACGTGAACGCGGGCCTGCGGGTTGGCGTTCTTCAGATCGTGAATCAGCTGCTTGAGGTCTTCGATGGAGTAGATGTCATGGTGTGGCGGAGGCGAGATCAGGCCGACGCCGGGGGTGGCGTGCCGAACCTCGGCGATCCACGGATACACCTTGTTGCCGGGAAGCTGGCCGCCCTCACCGGGTTTGGCTCCCTGGGCAATCTTGATCTGCAGGTCCGAGCAGTTGACCAGGTAGTCACTGGTCACGCCGAATCGGGCGGAGGCGACCTGTTTGATCGCGCTGCGCCGCCAGTCGCCGTTCGCGTCGGGCAGGTAGCGGTCGGCGTGCTCGCCGCCCTCACCGCAGTTCGACCGGCCGCCGATCCGGTTCATCGCGATCGCCAGGGTCTCGTGTGCCTCGGCGGAGATCGAGCCGTAACTCATCGCGCCGGTCGCGAACCGCTTGACGATCTCGGTCGCCGGTTCGACCTCCTCGATCGGAACCGGCGGCCGCTCCCCGGCTTTGAACCGCAGCAGGCCACGCAGGGTAGCCAGTCGCTCACTCTGGTCGTCGATCAGCGCGGTGTACTCCTTGAAGACCGCGTACTGGCCGGTGCGGGTGGAGTGCTGCAGTTTGAACACCGTTTCCGGGTTGAACAGATGATATTCGCCCTCGCGGCGCCACTGGTATTCACCGCCCACCGGCAACTCGCGGTGGGCGCGCTCCTCGGGACGGTCCAGGTAGGCCAACCGGTGCCGGGCGGCGACATCGGCCGCGATGTCGTCGAGGGTGATCCCGCCGATCGGGCAGTACAAGCCGGTGAAGTATTCGTCGAGAACGTCCTGGGATACGCCGACCGGCTGAAACAGTTGCGCACCTGTATAGGACGCGCGCGTCGAAATACCCATCTTGGACATGATTTTCAGCACACCCTTGGCGGCGGCCTTGGCGTAGTTCGCCACCGCCTGCTCATGCTCGAGGCCCTCGATGAGGCCCTGGTCGAGCATGTGCTCGACCGACTCGAACGCCAGATAGGGGTTGACGGCGGCGGCGCCGAACCCGATCAGCGCCGCCATGTGGTGCACCTCGCGGGCATCGCCGCACTCCACCACCAGACCGACCTTGGTTCGGGTGCGCTCGGCGACCAGATGCTGGTGCACCGCGGCGGTGGCCAGCAGCGACGGGATGGGCGCCATCGTCTCGTCGGACTCCCGGTCGGAGATCACGATGAAGGACGCGCCGTCGTTGATCGCCGCCGACGCCCGGGCACACACCCCCGTGAGGGCGGCACGCAACCCGGCCCCGCCCTCGGTCACCGGATACCGGCAATCGATGACGGCCGCGGACAGGCCGTGCCGGCCCCGGGAACCGATCCGCTGGTCCGGGTCCAACTTCACCAGTTTCGCCAGGTCGTGGTTGCTCAAAATCGGTTGAGCCAGCACAACTTGGCGCCAGGTGGGCGCACCGGTGTTGAGCAGGTCGCCCTCGGGGCCGACGGCGCCCTGCAAGCTGGTGACCACCTCTTCGCGAATCGCGTCCAGTGGCGGGTTGGTGACCTGGGCGAACATCTGCTGGAAGTAGTCGAACAGCATCCGCGGCCGCGCCGAGAGCACTGCGACCGGCGTGTCGGTGCCCATCGACCCGATCGGCTCGGCGCCGGTGCGGGCCATCGGCCCGAGCACCAGGTTGAGTTCCTCGTAGGTGTAGCCGAAAATATGCTGCCGCAGCAGAATCCGCTGCGGTTCCATCCGGGCGGCGTCACCGGGCGGCAGCTCTTCGATCGGGATCAGTGCCTCGTCGATCCACTGCTGGTACGGGCGCTCGGCAGCCAGCGTGGACTTGATCTCGCGGTCGGAGATGATCCGGCCGGCGGCGGTGTCCACCAGGAACATCCGGCCCGGCTGCAGCCGTTGCCGGTGCACCACCGTGGCCGGGTCCAGGTCGAGCACCCCGGCCTCGGACGCCATCACCACCAGTCCGTCGTCGGTGACCCAGATCCTTGACGGCCGTAGGCCGTTGCGGTCCAGCACCGCGCCCACCAGGGTGCCGTCAGTGAAGGTCATCGAGGCCGGGCCGTCCCACGGTTCCATCAGGGAGTCGTGGTACTCGTAGAACGCCCGCAACGCGGGGTCCATCGACCGGTGCCGCTCCCAGGCCTCCGGGATCATCATCAGCACCGCGTGCGGCAGGCTGCGGCCGCCCAGATGCAGCAACTCGAGCACTTCGTCGAATCGAGCCGTGTCGGAGGCACCCGGTGTGCAGATCGGGAACAGCTTGTCGGCACTGTCGCTCGCAGAGCCCTCAGCGTCGAAGACTCCGGTGCGGATCAGCGACTCCCGGGCCCGCATCCAGTTCTCGTTGCCGGTGGCGGTGTTGATCTCGCCGTTGTGCGCGATGCGCCGGAACGGATGCGCCAACGGCCACGACGGAAAGGTGTTGGTGGAAAATCGGGAATGCACGATGCCCAGCGCACTGTGCATCCGCTTGTCGGCCAGATCCGGGTAGAACGCCTTCAGCTGCGGGGTGGTCAACATCCCCTTGTAGACCATGGTCTGACCGGAAAGGCTTGGGAAATAGACGGTTTCCTGGCCCGGACCGTCCTGGCCTGGGCCGCTGCGGCCAAGCTCATGTTCGGCGCGCTTTCGGATCACGTAGGCGCGACGTTCCAGGGTCATACCGCACGCCCCGGCAATGAAAAGCTGCCGGAAAGTAGGCATCGCGTCACGGGCCAGCGCGCCCAACGACGAGTCGTCGATCGGCACGTCGCGCCAACCGAGCACCCGCAGACCTTCGGCCTCGACGATCTTCTCCACGGCGGCGCACGCCGACGCCGCCTCCCTGGCCGACTGTGGCAAGAACGCGATGCCGGTGGCGTAGGAGCCCTCGGCCGGCAACTCGAAATCGGTGACCGCGCGCAGGAACTGGTCGGGGACCTGGATCAGGATGCCGGCACCGTCGCCACTGTTCGGTTCAGCACCGGCGGCGCCGCGGTGTTCGAGGTTCAGCAGTGCAGTGATCGACTTGTCGACGATGTCACGGCTGCGCCGACCATGGATGTCGACGACCATGGCCACTCCGCACGCGCCATGTTCGAACGCGGGGTTGTAAAGCCCGACCCGGCTGGACGCCATGACCACCTGCCCCTTCGCACAACCCTGTCCAATCGTCGAGGCATCGACGTGTGATCCAGGGGATTAGTCCGTGCGACATTGAACGGCGCTATCGCCTGAAAATTTCTAACAGGCAACGTCACGATATACCCGGAACTGCGCGGCGTGCCACCGGCTGGACATCGGCTATTCGGTGAGCTTTGTGTTACATCAGCGCAATACCGGGATGATGTCCAGGAAATGTGGATTGCCTATCGTCTGGCTGTCTGACCACGAAGGAGACCCCATGGCCGACGACATTCTGAAACTCATTGCCGACGAGTCCGTCGAGTATGTCGATATCCGGTTCTGCGACTTACCCGGCGTAATGCAACACTTCTCAATTCCCGCATCTGCGCTCGATGACAGCGTGTTCGCCGACGGGTTGGCGTTCGACGGTTCGTCGATCCGCGGCTTCCAGTCCATTCACGAGTCGGACATGATGCTGCTGCCCGACCCGGCCACCGCACGCATCGATCCGTTCCGGGCGGCCAAGACGCTGAACCT
>JBDTEP010000055.1:0-22986 GCA_039922455.1 Mycobacterium sp.
CCGGTGTCAGTGTCCTTCTCGGTACTCTGGGCCTGAATCTCAACAGTCTGCTCACCCCCAATGATCTCCTGAACGCGCTGAACGGCGTGACCGTGGATGATCTGTTGGGCGGGCAGACTCTCCACCAGACGGTCGCGGGCATTCTGGGTTCCCTGGGGGTTGTTAACCCCGGCGACCTCACCATCGGCGGGATACTGGGTGATCTCGGGTTCTCCGACTCCACCGGCGACCTGACGCTGAGCGGCCTGCTGGGCGGGCTGGGCGGCGGCCTGCTGAACTTCGATATCACCGGGCTGTTGAACGGTATCGACCTGGGCGGTCTGGTGAGCGGCCTGGGGCTCGACGGCTTGCCGCTGAACCTCGGCGACCTGGTCGGCGACCTGTCGAACCTGAACCTGGCCGACCTGCTGGGAGACCTCGGCTTGGGCAACCTGGACCTGGCCAACATCAGCGTGGGTTCGTTCGGTGGGATGATGACCCTACTGGTCGACACCGTGCCGCAGCAGATCCTGGACGCGCTGGGCACGATCTAGGCCCCGGGGGTCAGCTCATCAGCGTGTTCAGCGCGCCGGCCAGCTCGGGGGAGTTCGCACTGCGCAGGTTCTGGTAGCTGCCGCCGCTGAGCTGCGCCACCGACTGCCAGGTCGGCCGGTCAGCGTCGGCGCCGAAGTCGATGACGTTGACGGCGACCGGGCGCTCGGGGTCGGTGTTTGCCCGGATGAAATCTTGCAGCCCGGGCCCATCGAGGGTCCGGTCGGTGTGCGGCCCGGCGGTGATAACCAGCACCGAATTACTTTGCCCGGCAACGTAGCCGGCTAAGGCCTGGGAGTAGGCCAGACGCAGGGTGGTGAACGATACCGCGCCGCCGGGCGTCGAGCTCAGACCGTCGAGTTCAGTGGTCAAGGTCTCGGCCCGGGACTCACCGTTCACCTGGTCGTCCAGCGGGCCGGCGGTGACCACGCTGCGGCCCACTGCACTGTCAAAGGTCCACAGTCCCACGGCGGTATTGGAGGGCAGCGACTTGATCCGTTTATCCAGGGCCGCGATCACATGCGCCAGCCGGGTCTTGCCGCCCTCGTCGGTGGTCATGGACTGGTCGAGCATCAGCGTCACCGCCGAACTGCCTGGCAGCGTGGTGAGCGCATTGGCCAACGTGGCGCGTGTCGCGTCGTCGCCGACTGACAGAGTGGCCGACACCGCCGGGAATTCGGTGACGTCGCTGCTCGGTGGCCTTACGCCTTCGACCCGGAATCCGGCCTTGGCCAGCTCGGTCAACTGGTCGGCCTTGCGGGCGAATCGGGCGAACTCGCTGGCGGCACTGACCTGCTCCTGTGAAAGCCACGAGCCGGCAAGCAATACGGTGGGGTAGTCGGCAACCGGCACCGGCCCCGGCGGTAACCAGGCGGCGAGCATGCTCTTCGGGTCCGACAGGGATTGCCCCCGGGTGAACAGTTGCTGCTCGGTGGTCGCCACCGCGTGGACCGGCGCGGCCGCCAGATCCCCTTGCCGCAGAAGGACGTTCATCGCCTCGGCCAATGAACTATCGGCCAGTTTGGGTTGCCCGCCGGCCAGTCGGTGTACCGCCCCGGTCCCGTCGGTGGCGGGGGCGCCCTTCGGGGCGGCAGCGGAAGCCACCGCCTCTCCGGCCAGGAAAGTGGCGTCGCCGTTGCCGTCGATCGGCAGTGCCAGCCGCAGCGGTCCCCAGCCGGCGAGTCCGAGCCGGCCCAAACCGTCCGGGTCGGACTGCAAATCCGCCAGGGTCGCCCAACTCTGCTTCTGCAGAGCGGCGCTGAGCTCGGGCCGGATCGCCAGCAGCACCGGCGAAGTGACCAGAGAACGGCTGTCACTGACGGTTTCCTGGCCCGCGGAAGCTTGCAGTCGGGCCGCCGAAATCGAGCTGCCCGGAACCCACAGCGCAGGGCGCTGGCCCAGCTGTGCCGGCCAGTCGCCGATGAAGCCACCCACGACAGCATCGGAATCCACCGGTTTGACCTGTACCGACACGCAGCGATCGCCCACCGGTTTGGCGGTCTTGTTGAACCGATCGGCGAAGCCCTGCAGGTGATCGGCGATCGAAGGATCGGCGACGACGGGGACCGTCACATCACCGTGAGCGCAGTTACCGGCGGCGTCGGCGGAGCGATGCGACAGCGAATTGCCGAAGAAGCGCCACAGGATCACCGTGCCCACTACGGCGATCACTGTCACCAGCGCGGCGATCACGCCGACGCTGACACCACGCCGCCCGGCGTCATTGCGGTGCCGGCGCCACAGGTCGAGGTCGCGGTGGCTGCCGCGCGGCTCGCCTCGATCCGCGGGCATCGGCTCGCTCGGGTAGTCATCCAGAGTGCCGAAAGGCCCGGTGCGGTAACGAGATTCCTCATCGAGGCCACCGCGACGCAGGTACTGGGCCGGGTCGGCTTCGTCATGTCCCGGGTCATAGCCGGCGTCGCCACCGTCGCGAAACAGCTCGTCATCATAGGCGTCGTGATAGTCGTCGACGTACTCGTCATCGTCCGGGTCGCCGAAGCCGAACTGATCGCGCGCACCGGTGTGATGGCCTAGGTCGGGTTCGTCAGACCCGAGTGGCTCGCCGTCGGAATCATCCGGGCCGGGAAAACTGTGCCTACCCACGGTGGGTGCGTCCTCTCCGTCTGGTCAGCTGTCCGGCCACGGTGATTTCCAAGGGATGCGCCTGGGCTCTAGACGCCTGCCCGAGCTTTGAACTCACGGCGCCGCCGGTGCAGGATAGGTTCGGTGTAGCCGTTGGGCTGGGCGGCACCGGACAGAATCAGTTCCCGCGCGGCCGCGAATGCGATGCTGTCGTCGAAATCCGGTGCCATCGGCAGGTAGGTCGAGTCGCCCGCGTTCTGCCGGTCCACCGCGGGGGCCATCCGCTCCAGGCTCGACTCCACGTCGTCAGCGGTGATCACCCCGTGCCGCAGCCAGTTCGCCAGCAGCTGGGACGAGATCCGCAGTGTGGCACGGTCTTCCATCAAGGCGACGTCGTGGATGTCGGGCACCTTCGAGCAGCCCACGCCCTGGTCGATCCAGCGCACCACGTAGCCGAGGATCGACTGGCAGTTGTTGTCGACCTCCTCGCGGATCTCGTCGGGCGCCCAGGCCAGGCCCTCGGACAGCGGGATGGTCAACAGCTGATCGATTGTCGCGCGACGCTTGCCGGCCAACTTCTGCTGCGCCTCGAACACGTCCACCTGGTGGTAGTGCATCGCATGCAGGGTGGCGGCGGTGGGTGAGGGGACCCACGCGGTGCTGGCACCGGATCGCGGGTGGCCGATCTTCTGGGTGACCATGTCGGCCATCAGTTCGGTCATCGCCCACATGCCCTTGCCGATCTGGGCGTGGCCGGGTAAGCCGGTCGCCAGACCTGCGTCGACGTTGTTGTCCTCGTAAGCCAGAATCCACGGCTGGGATTTCATGGTGGCCTTGCGCACCATCGGCCCGGCCTCCATCGAGGTGTGGATCTCGTCGCCGGTGCGGTCCAAGAAGCCGGTGTTGATGAACACCACCCGGTCAGCGGCGGCCTTGATGCACGCCCGCAGGTTGACGGTGGTGCGCCGCTCCTCGTCCATGATGCCGATCTTGAGGGTGGCCTGCGGCAGACCCAGGACATCCTCGACCCGGCTGAACAACTCGGAGGTGAAGGCCACTTCCTCGGGGCCGTGCATCTTGGGCTTGACGATGTAAATCGACCCGGTGCGGCTGTTGATCAGTGGCCCGTTGCCGTCGGAGGCGGTCAGACCGTGCATGGCGATCAGTCCGGTGAACAGTGCATCCTGGATGCCCTCGGGCACCTCTGCGCCATCAACGCCGTCGGCGTCGAAAACGATGGCGTCGTTGGTCATCAGATGGCCCACGTTGCGGACGAACATCAGGCTGCGGCCCGGCAGGGTAATCTTCGTGCCGCTTTCGGGAGCCGAGGAGTCGGCGACATCAGATCGAGCGGCGGTGAACTCGCGGTCGGCGGTCAGGGTGCGGGAGAAGACTTTGTCACCCTTCCGGACCTGCTCGGACAGATCGCCACGGTTCAGGCCGAGCCAGTTGCGGTAGCCCAGCACCTTGTCGTCGGCGTCGACCGCGGCCACCGAGTCCTCGAAGTCCATGATCGTGGTGACCGCCGACTCCAGCACGACGTCCTTGATGCCCGCGGCGTCGGTCGCCCCGATCGGCGATGTCGGGTCGATCAGGATTTCCAGGTGCAGTCCGTGGTGGACCAACAGCACCGACGACGGCGACTCGGCGTCCCCGAGGTAGCCGACGAACTCCGTCGGTGCAGCAACGGTGGTCGCCAGGCCGTCGGCCAGTGTGACCGTCAGTTGACCGTCTTCGACCGCAAAGTTCTTGACCTCGGTCCACGCGCCGTTGGCCAGTGGCACAGCGTCGTCGAGGAACTTTCGCGCGTACGCGATCACCTTGTCGCCGCGCACGGCGTTGTATCCGGAGGCGGATCCGGCCGGCACCTTCTCGGCGCCGTCGGCCTCGCTGATCACGTCGGTTCCATACAGCGCGTCATACAGCGACCCCCAGCGGGCGTTGGCTGCGTTGAGCGCGAAGCGGGCATTGAGCACCGGTACCACCAGCTGCGGACCGGCCTGCACTGCGACCTCGTCGTCGACGCCCGCCGTGGTGACCGCGAAGTCCGCCGGCTCGGGCAATAGGTAGCCGATCTCGGTGAGGAAGGTCCGATACGCCTCGGTGTCGAGTGGCTCGATCACCCGGTGTCGGTGCCACTTGTCGATCTGCGCCTGCAGGTCGTCGCGGCGCGCCAGCAGATCCCGGTTCTTGGGCGCCAGATCGGTGACGACCTTGTCCACGCCGGCCCAGAAGCTGGTCGGATCCAGGCCAGTTCCCGGCAATGCCTCGTCGGTGATGAAGTCGTACAGCACTCGAGCTACCCGCAAATGGCCCACCGACACCCGGTCCGTCATGGTTTCCTCCCTCATAGCCGATCTACTACCTTACCGGCCAGCAGCGCGGCTACCCTCATCCGGCGATAGCCAGCAGCAGGTCACACCGCTCCAACAGGGCTGTTCGCAGCGGTGTGGCGCGCTGCGCGATACCACTTTGACAACGAACGTATTCGGCACGGCCGGCCGTGTTTTCGACAGCGATGGTCCGATAGCCGTAGCCGCTCAGGTCATAAGGGCTGGCGCGCATGTCAATCTCGCGGGCGTCGGCTGCCAACTCCAGGCAGTCCAGTAGCAGCTCGGAATCGATCAACGGCGCCAACTTGTAACACCACTTATACAGATCCATGTTGGCGTGCAGACAACCCGGTTGCTCCCAATCGATTTGGGTGTCCCGGCGCGGCCTCCCGGCGTTGCGCGGCGCCGCCGCCGGGGTGAAGAACCGGAACGCGTCGAAGTGGGTGCAGCGCAATGGTGTTGCCTCGACCACCCGGTCCAGCTCGGCTGCGCTGAGCCGCAGCGGGACGTGATCGTGCCGGACGGTGTCGCCGCGATACAGCATCGCCCACTCGTGCAGACCGAAGCAGTTCAGCTGGGCCGGTCGGGCAGCGGTGGCCCGTAACAAGCGTGCGACGAACCGCACGGTGTCGGCTCGCTCACGCAGGTAGTCCTCGGTGACACCGACCCGCCCGTCAGTGACCGCGTAGCCGCGCCGCCCGCCGTAGCCGCGCAGCGCCGCCGCCCCCGCCAGCGCCACCCCGAAGCCGGGATGCCAGTCGCGCAACTGGCGTGGCCGCAGGCTGTAGTAGCTGAACAGGAACGACGGCACCGGATCCCCGGCGGCGATCCGTTGCAAGCGCGGGGCCAAAAAATCGTCCAGGCGCAGCCGGTAGGCCGTAGCCCGGGTTTGCCACTGCGGCGCGTCCAGCGCTGATTCGACCAGGTTAGACACGATGCGCCCCGTCGCGGACGGTGCCGACGACGTCCTCGACCAGGTCCTCAAGGGTCACCATCGCCACCACCTCGCCATCGGCCGTGACCGCCAGAGCCAGATGACTGTTGGCGCGCCGCAGCCACGACAACGCGTCGGCCAGCGGCAGCGACGCGGGAACATGGGGCAACGGCCGCACAGCGGCGATATTGACAATGGCCTCAGGTTGGTTCCCCAGCGGCAGAATGTCCTTGATGTGCAGGTAACCGACGTAGGCGCCCTGGTCGACGACCGGGAACCGAGAGAAACCGGTCTGGGCGAAGGCCCGCTCGACAGCAGCCACGGTCGGCCCGCGACCGGCGGCCGCCACCGGCACGGCACTGATCTCGCCGGCCGGCAACGCGACGTCGGCCACCACCCGGGTGCGGATCTGCAGGGCGCGGGTCAGCCGGGTGTACTCCTCGAGATCCAGCAGCCCCGCCGAAACCGATTCGGCGATCATCTCGCTCAACTCGACGGTGGACACCGTGACCTCCAGCTCGTCCTTGGGCTGCACCCGCAGGGCCCGCATGATCAGGTGGGTGCACCGGTTGTAGAACACGATGAAGGGCCGGGCCGCCGCCATGTAGACCAAATACGGTGGGATCAAGAGCATCGCCGCCGTTTCCGGACCCGCCAGCGTGATGTTCTTCGGCACCATCTCGCCGAACAACACATGCAACGTGACGACAACCGCCAATGCGACGACGAACGACACCGTGTGCAGCAGCGGGTCTGGAATGCCCGCCAGCCGGAACGGATGCTCGAGCAGATCGGCCACGGCGGGCTCGCCGATGCGGCCGAGCAAGATGGAACACACTGTGACCCCCAGTTGGAAGCCGGCCAGCATCAGCGGGAGCTGCTCACCGGCGCGGATCACGGTGACCGCGCTGCGCCTGCCCTGCTCAGCCAGTATCTCCAGCCGATCCCGGCGCGCGGAGATCAGGGAGAACTCCGCGCCGACGAAGAACCCGTTGCCGGCGACCAGCAGCAGGGTCAGCACCACGTTGAGCAGGTCACCCATTAGTGGTCCCCAACTGGGTGAGGGCCAGCACGTCGATGCGCCGGCCGTCCATCCGGATCACCCGGGCCAGCCAACGCCGCGGGTGCTTGGACAGCTCGTCGGGGTCGAACGCGGTCAGTTCGACGGTTTCGCCCGCTGCCGGGATGTGGCCGAGTTCTTGGAGTACCAGCCCGCCGATGGTCTCGTAGGAGCCCTCCGGTGCGCGGTAACCGGTGGCGGCGGCTACTTCGTCGATACGCAGCAAACCCGACACCTGCCAGCCGCCGCCGGCCGCCACCACGTCCGGCGTGGCGTCGTCGTGTTCGTCGCGGACATCGCCGACGATCTCCTCGATCAGGTCTTCCAACGTGACCATTCCCGCGGTGCCGCCGTACTCATCGACAACCAGGGCGGCCTGTTGGCTGTTGGCCCGGATCTGTTCCATCACCGCGTCGCCGTCGAGGGTGGACGGCACCACCGCCACCGGCTGGGCCACGGTGGTCACCGGGGTGACTGCCCGATCGGCGACGGCCACCGCGAACACCTGCTTGACGTGCACGATGCCGACGGTGGCATCGAGATCACCGTCGACCACCGGGAACCGGGAGAAACCGGTAGCGATGGCGGCCGCGGCCAGATCGGCCACGGTGTCGTCGGCCTGCAGGCTCACGACTTTGGATCGCGGCGTCATCAGCTCCGCGGCGGTCAGGGCGCCGAACCGCAGCGAACCTTCCACCAGGGTGGCGGTGGTCGGGTCCAGTGCGCCGCTGCGCGCCGAGTTTCGCACTAACGAAGCGAGTTCCCGCGGCGAGCGGGCCGAAGCCAACCGGTCGGTGGGCTGGATGCCGAACCGCCTCAGGATTCGGTTTGCCGTCCCATTGGTCAGTTTGATCGCGACCGCGAACACCCGCGAGAACATCAACTGCGGCCCGGCCACCACCCGGGCCACCGGCAGCGGGCGCGCCACGGCCAGGTTCTTGGGCACCAATTCGCCGAAGACCATCGACAGTGAGGTGGCCATCACCAGGGCGAGCGCCAACGCCACCCCGCCGGCGGTGCCGTCGGGCAGCCCGAGCGCCGCCAGCGCGGGGCGCAGCCACCGGGCCAGCACCGGTTCGGCCAGGTAACCGGTGGCCAGCGTGGTGATGGAGATGCCCAACTGGGCGCCGGACAGTTGGAACGACAGCGTGCGGTGGGCGTCTTGGATGTACGCATCGCGGCGGCCGCCCCGACGGGCGTTGGCCTCCACCACGCTGCTTTCCAGGGTGGTCAGCGCGAATTCGGCGGCGACGAACACCGCGGTGCCCAGCGTGAGGACCACGAACGTCAGCAGGCTGAGCAGGGTCACTACCAGGCTCATCGGATGCTCATCGCGGCGTCGGTCTCACCAGCCGAAGGGTAGCGGATGGCCCTCGGCGAAGCCGGCCGCCGACTGCACCCCGAGCACCGCGCGCTCATGCAACTCGGTCAAGTCCGCCGCACCGACGTAGGTGCAAGTGCTGCGGAGGCCGGAGGTGATGTGGTCCAGCAGGTCCTCGACCCCGCCGCGGTCCGGACTCACCGCCAGCCGCGACGTCGAGATACCTTCCTCGAACAGTGCTTTGCGGGCCCGGTCGAACGCACTGTCGGCGGTGGTGCGCGCGGCCACCGCCCGTTTGGACGCCATTCCGTAGCTTTCCTTGTATGCCTTGCCGTCGCGGTCGAACATGAGGTCGCCGGGGGATTCGTAGGTGCCGGCGAACCAGGAGCCGATCATCACGTTGGAGGCTCCCGCGGCCAGGGCCAGTGCGACGTCGCGGGGATGGCGAACCCCGCCGTCGGCCCACACGTGAGCACCGAGTTCGCGCGCCGCCGCCGCGCACTCCACTACGGCGGAGAACTGCGGGCGGCCCACTCCGGTCATCATCCGGGTGGTGCACATGGCGCCGGGTCCGACGCCGACCTTGACGATGTTCGCCCCCGCGGCGATCAGGTCCCGGGTACCGTCCGCCGACACGACGTTGCCGGCCACCAGTGGGACGCCGGAGTTAAGGGCAGCGGCCGCGCGGATCGCCTCCAACGCCTTTTCCTGGTGGCCGTGCGCGGTATCGATGACCAGTACGTCCACCCCGGCCGCCACCAGCGCGGCCGCGCGGGCCGCCACCTCGCCGGTGATGCCGACCGCGGCGGCGACGCGCAACTGGCCGGCCGCATCGGTGGCGGGGGTGTAAATCCCGGCTCGGATCGCGCCGGTGCGGGTCAGCACGCCGGCCAGAGTGCCGTCGGCGTTGGTCAGGACCGCGATATCGACCGGCGCGTGCTCCAGCAGGTCGAAAACCTTGCGAGGCTCGGTACCGACCGGGGCGCTGAGCAGATCAGGCATTGCGACGTCGCGAACCCGGGTGAAGCGGTCCACCCCCTCGCAGCAGGCTCTGGTCACCAGGCCGGTCGGCCGGCCGTCGACGGTAACCACGGCCGCGCCGTGGGCGCGTTTGGGGATCAGCGCCATCGCGTCGGACACCGAGTCTTCGGGGGAGAGCACGACCGGGGTGTCGGCGACCAGGTCGCGGCTCTTCACGAATGCCACGGTTTGCCGTACAACGTCGATCGGTAGGTCCTGGGGAAGCACCACCAGGCCGCCGCGCCGGGCCACCGTCTCGGCCATCCGCCGGCCTGCCACCGCAGTCATATTGGCCACCACCACCGGAATGGTGGTGCCCGAGCCGTCCCGGGTGGACAGATCGACGTCGAGGCGTGAAGCGACGGCCGAACGGTTGGGGACGATGAACACGTCGTCGTAGGTCAGGTCGTAGGTGTAGTCGTACCCGCCGGAGAATCTCATCGGGGGGTTACCACCGGTTTGTCGGGTTCATGCGGCGGTCCCAGCTTCGTCTCTCCTCCGTCGAGCCTCGCTGAACCGCCGGATTCCGCCGAGCCCATCTGTTCGCCTCCCGAGGTCGTGGGCCGGGGTTCGGGCGAACACCGGAAGCCGATGCGGCCGCCGGGTCCGACGCCGTTTCGGCCCGGTCAGCCACGGTACCGCCAGCGCGATGGTGAATACCACCTGCGGGTGCGGTCGGCCCGGCAAGGTGCAATAAATTGATCTTCCTCACAGCCGAATCATCAGGTAAACTCATCACGTCGTTTAGGGGATCAGTGATGACAGTTAGCTGCGACCGGCCGAGAATGGCCTTTCAGGCCTCGCTGGCAGTCGCTGGCGTCTCGCGGCCCGATCAGCGTGCCGTCTGCCCACGGGTGATCGACGCCGCATCGGCGTGGCGGGGTTGCGACGTGGAAGGCTACCTGCAGCGCAAGCTGCACCGGCCGTGGCGCAAACGAGGATCGTAGCCAGTCCGCCCTGACTTTGATGTCCGTCCGAGATTGCCCGGCACCCTGTGCGCATTGTTTAGCGTGCAGTACAAGGGGAATCGGATGGCTCGGGTCGACTGATGAGCGCACCGGCCAGCGTGGCGTCACCAGCGAGTCCCCGAGTCGGGCCGCAGCCCGAGTGCCGTTTCCCCGCCGGCGTGAAGGGCTGTCGGGATGGTCGCGCGGCCAACGGCTGGGATGGCGTTATGTGTCAGCACGGGCCGGGTGCCTCTCGAAGGTGATCGCAAAACCCGGAGATCCAGTGGTCGGCTCGCTGGCTGAAGTTAGCTGCTGATAATTCAATAACGCATCGCAATACTTAGAAATGACTGATTTTCAGAATATTCGAGGCATCAGCAAGAACCCGAACTACACACCACTTCCCGCCCAAAAGAGGTACGCACCATGCAGGTAAGCCACGTCGTGTCCCTCACCGTCGGTGCCGCCCTGGTCGGCGGCATCGCCGTCGTCCCGGTCAGCATGGCTCCGCCAATCGGCCACACCTTCGACGTCCGGCTCACCGCCCAAGATGTCGTCATCGACGTCCTCCGGCACGCGCAGATGATCTCACCTTACGAGAACCTCCTCACCCCGTCACCGGCGTTCCCGGGAGCGCCCCTGAGCGATCTCGGCCTGCAACAGGCGCAGGACGTCGGACAGAAACTGTTCGACGAGCTCGGCCCGGTCGCCGGGATCTTCGCCGGGCAGGGCCTGCGGGAGTCGCAGACCTCCATGCCATTCGCCGCACTCGAGAACATGTCGAACAGCGTGCAGACATTGCCGGGCCTCAACGAAGTCGACAGTGGCATCTACGCACTCGACCCGATCGAAAGCCTCGGGGGTCGCCTGGCGTTCCTGACCGTCGGCGCGTGGTCACTGGGGGCGCCGCTGGGATTGGCGATGGTGCCGGGCCTGGGTTCAGAGGACGGTAACGGGCTGATGTTCAACGCACGCTTCACCGACGCCATCAACACGATGTACGACCACGCCATCGCCAACCCGATTGTCAGTGACAACGGTCAGATCACCGACGTCGCGTTCAACAGCGAGGCGTCGATCTTCGCGTGGGCGATGATGAACGTCAAGAACCCCGACCTGCCGTTCTTCCTGAATCTCATCAAGGAATCGCATACCGTCGCCAACGGGCTTTCCAGCGTGCTGCTGCCCAACACCGGCATCGTCCAGATCGAGGGCAACCCCACTGACGGCTGGACGCTGCTCAGCTGGGACGGCAACGCGATCCCGCAGGATCCGGATCTGCTGACCGCACTGTTCGTCGACGCCCGCGATTTGGTGTTGCCATCGCAAACGGCGCTGTGGAATATCGGGGAAGCCATCCTCGGCGGCGATCAGACGACGATCATGAACGCCGTTCAGACCGGTTTCGAGCAGATCAGCTCGGCGATCACCCAATTCCCCGGCGCGGTCTTCAACGACATCGCCGACGCCTTCGGAAATCTCGGTTAGGTGGTAGTCGCCATGCAGACAAACCCGATCTGGCCGATTGCCGCCGGTATCGTCATCCTCGGCGCCGGCGGCATCGCCCCAACAGCAAGCCCGCTACCCGCTATCGCGGTGGCCGGCATAGCACTGACCAGCGGCGAGGCCCAGGACAGTGCAGTACAAGATATCGTGATCGACATCGTGCGCCACGGCCAGCGGATGCCGCCGTTCAACGATGTGATCACCCCCTCCCCGGACCATCCGGGTCCGCCGCTCAGCGATCTCGGCGTGCAACAGGCCCATGACGTGGCGATCAAGCTGCACCAGGAGCTCGGCGATCAGGTTGCGGGCATCTTCTCCGGGCAGGCCATCAGAGACATGGACACCGCCGCGCCGTTCGCCGAGCTGGAGAACATGACGACGCAGATCCTGCCCGGGCTCAACGAGATCGATAGCGGCAGCTACGCCGGCCAGCCGATCGCAAGTCTTTCCGGCTTCCTGTACCAGTTCACGCCGATGCTGTGGACGTTGTTCGGCTTGGTTCTGGCGCCGATCCCGGGCTCGATCGAGGACCCCAACGGGGTGGTGATGGACCAGAAGTTCACCGACGCCGTCGACGCGATGTACAGCGCAGCCATGGCCAACCCGGTCGAAAGTGACACCGGCGACATCACCGCCGTGGCGTTCAACAACGAAGCCGACATCGCGGCCTGGGTGGCGCTGAACGTCAAGAACCCCGACATCTCGCTGCTGCTGCCGCTGACGTTGCAAACAATGTTCGCCAATGACGACGGATCCCCGCTGCTGCCCAACACCGGCATCGTGCAGATCGAGGGCAACCCCACCGACGGTTGGACGCTGGTCAACTGGAACGGGATCGCCGTCCCGGAGGACCCTGGATTGCTGACGAAGCTGATCATGGAGATGCGAGACCTGATCACCACACCGCAGGTCGCGGTGTGGAACCTCTACCAGGCGCTGCTGGGCGGCGATCCGACCACGATCGGTGCTGCGCTGCAGACCGGGCTGCATGACGTCAGCTCGGTGTTCCTGGGGTTCCCCCAAGCCGTGTTCGGTGACATCACCGACGCATGGGCGAACCTCGGTGGCGCCGTCGGCGGGCAGGTGGCGGACGAGACGGGTTCGACACTGGGTGACCTCCTGGCTTTGATCTGAGCCGCGGTGCACCATGGCCACCATGACATTGCCGAATAGCGTGCGCGAGTGGCAGGACGGCGGCCGGTGGATCTCGACGGATGCGGGGCGGGTGTTCGTCCGTTCAGGCGCGGGGGACGGGCCGACGGTGCTGCTGCTGCACGGGTTCCCGTCCTGCTCCTACGATTTCCGATCGGTCGTCGCACGGCTCGCTGGCCGGGCCTGGCTGACGATGGACTTTCTCGGCTTCGGATTGTCGGACAAGCCACGCCCGCATCGATACAGCCTGTTGGAACAGGCCGATCTGGTTCAGCAGGTGGTGGAGTCGACCACCTCGGGCCCGGTGGTGCTGGCCGCCCACGACATGGGCACCTCGGTGACCACCGAACTACTCGCCCGCGACCTGGACGGAACGCTGCCCTTCGAGCTGCGCCGCGCGGTGTTGTCCAACGGCAGCGTGATCTTGGAGCGGGCTAGCCTGCGGCCCATCCAGAAGGTGCTGCGTGGCCCGTTTGGTGGCGTCGCCGCCCGGCTGACGAACCGGCGGAGTTTCATTCGCAGTTTCGGCCGGCTGTTCAGCGCGGACCATCCGCTGTCGCGGGACGAAGCCGCCGCGCAGTGGGCGTTGCTGACCCACAACAGCGGGAATCGGATCGCGCACCTGCTCTGCGCCTACCTCGACGAACGGGTGCGTTATGCGCAGCGCTGGCATGGCGCGGTACGCGACTGGCCCAAGCCGTTGGGCTTCGTGTGGGGCCTTGACGATCCGGTTGCCACCACCAATGTGCTGGACGGCCTACGGGAGCTGCGCCCAGCCGCCGACGTCATCGAACTACCCGGGCTGGGGCATTATCCGCAGCTCGAGGACCCGAAAGCCTTCACCGACGCCGTGCTGGAGCTGCTGGTCTAGACCGGTACTTCGCTGCGGTCGGCGCTCCACAGTGTGTGGAACTTGCCCGGCATGTCCACCCGGCCGTAACTGTGGGCGCCGAAGTAGTCACGCTGGGCCTGGGTCAGGGCGGCCGGCAGCCGCACGGTCCGCAGGCCGTCGTAGTACGACAACGCCGAGGAGAAGCCCGGAACGGGGATACCCAGCTGCGTCGCGGTCACCACCACCCGGCGCCAGCAGTCGATCGCGGTCTCCACCGCAGTACGGAAGTACGGGGCGGCGAGCAGGCTCACCAGGTCGGGGGTGGTGTCGAAGGCCTCTTTGATCCGATTCAGGAACTTCGCGCGGATGATGCAGCCGCCACGCCAGATCGTAGCCAGATCCCCGGGGTTGATGTCCCAGCCGTGTTCGGCGCTGCCGGCCTGGATCTGGTTGAAGCCCTGTGCGTAGGCGACGATCTTCGAGGCATACAGGGCCTGGCGGACATCCTCGGTGAATCGGGCCGCATCAGCAGGCGGTGTGCCCAGAACCCCGGCGGCCAGACCCGCCGCGGAGCGGCGCTGGGGGACCGAGCCCGACAGCGCCCGGGCGAACACCGCCTCGGCGATACCGGTAACCGGAACCCCCAGGTCCAGCGCGGACTTCACTGTCCAGCGCCCGGTGCCCTTCTGCTCGGCTTCGTCGACGATGACGTCCACCAGCGGCTTGCCGGTCTTCGCGTCGACCTGCCGCAACACCTCGGCGGTGATCTCGACGAGGTAGCTGTCCAGCTCACCGGCGTTCCACTCGGTAAACACATCGGCGATCTCCGGCGCCGACAGACCCAGGGCGTCGCGCAGCAACTGGTAAGCCTCGCCGATCAGCTGCATGTCGGAGTACTCGATCCCGTTATGCACCATCTTCACGAAGTGCCCGGAGCCGTCCGCGCCGATGTGAGTGCAGCACGGCACCCCGTCGACGTGCGCCGAGATCTCCTCCAGCAGCGGGCCCACTGAGCGGTATGACGCCGCCGGCCCGCCGGGCATGATCGACGGTCCGTTGAGGGCGCCTTCCTCGCCGCCGGAGATGCCGGCGCCGACGAAGTGCAGTCCGCGGTCGGCCATCGCCTTCTCCCGGCGAAGGGTGTCGGTGAAGAGCGCGTTGCCGCCGTCGATGATAATGTCGCCGGGCTCCATCGCGTCGGCGAGGTCATTGATGACGGCGTCGGTGGCCGCGCCGGCCTGCACCATGATCAGCACCCGGCGCGGCTTCTCGCACGCGGCGAGGAATTCCGGAATCGACTCGGTGCGTACGAACTTCCCCTCGGAGCCGTGGGCGCTCAACAGTGCGTCGGTCTTGGCGACCGAGCGGTTGTGCAGCGCCACGGTGTAACCGTGCCGGGCAAAGTTGCGCGCGATGTTGGACCCCATGACGGCCAGACCGGTCACCCCGATCTGGGCGGTGCCGACGACTTCCGACGCGCTCATACATTCGCCTTTCCGTGGTAGGTGATTCAGATGCCCAGCACGCCGGGCGGTGCGAGCTAACCCGCGACCAGCCGATGCAGTTCGGTCAGCCACGGTACCGCTAGCGCGATCGTGGGCACCGTGAGCACCCCGACGGCGGCGGAGTAGGCGGCAGCGGCCAGTGCGCGACTGTTGCCCCGGCCCGACAGTCGCTGCACCCGCAGCACCGTGTTGGGGCCGCCGGCGGCCAGCGCACCGGCGGGAGTGGTGGCCGACGCGCACGTCACCAGGGCGCGGGCCAGGGGAGGGGCGCCGGCAACCCGAACGGCAGCGTCGTCGGCGAGCAGTTCGATCAACAACCGCACCGCATCCAGGGCGCTTGCGCTACGCACGAACCGCGGAAACGCGGTGTGCACCGCGGTGAACGCCTCCAGCACCAGGTCGTGCCGGGCGCGCAGATGTGCCCGCTCATGGCAGAGCAGGGCTGCCAATTCAGTGTCGCTGAGGGCGTCCAGCGTCCCCGAACTGAGGACCACCCGGCTACGCACCCCGGGCAGACAGTAGGCCAGCGGCTGCATCACCTGCAGAATTCGCAGCCCGCCGGTCCGGCCCGCCGGGGTTCGGTCGGCGATGCTGACCAGGTCGACGAGCATGCGGTGCCGCGCCCGGCGCTGCCGGGTGCCGATGGCAACGCGTAGCACGGTCAGCGTGAGGCGCAGTCCGACCAGCAGCGTCAGTGCGGAGACAGCGGTGTAGAAACTCCACAGCGGCCAGCCCAGCCGCTCGATGGAGCCCAGGATTGTTGCCGTGGGCCGGCCGTCGGGGCCCGGCATCAACAGCCGACTGGCAGTTGCGACACCGGCACTGCAAGCCGACAACACCGCTGCTACCGCAATTGCCTGCCAGAGCACCAACGCGGCCCGTGGGGCACGTAATGGCCAGTCAGCGCGCGCCAGCAGGGCGGGTACCGGCCCCACGAGCAGCAGCGCGACGATGGTGAAGGCCAGCGCGGACACGCTGCCAGTCTCCCTTAGGAAGTACGTCAGCCGCTAATGGGCAGGCCGAAGCTATGTTTGGCTTCCAGCTTGGCGAGTGCGCGACGCATGGCATCGGCCTCGTCGACACCGACGCGTTCGACGAAATGCACCAGCGCAGCCCGCCGGTCCCCGGAATCGGCTGCCTGATCGAGAGCCTCCACCATCAGCCCGGCAACCAGCTCATCGCGGCCCCGGACCGGTGTGTAGCGGTGTGCGCGGTCATCCCGGATCTGCGACACCAGATTCTTCTTGGCCAGCCGCTGCAAGACTGTCATCACGGTGGTGTAGGCCAGCTCCCGGTGCGCCGACAGCGCCTCGTGGACTTGGCGCACCGTCTGGGACTCAGGCGCGGACCACAGGTGGTCCATAACCGCCCGCTCCAAATCCCCTAAGTGGGTCTGCTTAGCCATGTCCTAAATCAACTCCCTGGGCAACGGCTGCCAGTCTACTCCCCATTACTACGACGTGTCGTATCGGAAGCTGTGGGTCTGCTGCGGTGCGGAAGTGACGCGAGTCGCCGGGCGGTTCGGCCGTCGTGTAAAACTCCAGACATGCCCGACACCGGCGTCCCGCCCTACTTCGCCTCGCCTTTCGACGGTGAAATCGGCCTGGTCTACACCGACATCAGCCCCGACGGCGCCACTGCCAGTCTGGAGCTGCAACCCAAACTGCAGCAGCCCACCGGCATCGTGCACGGCGGCGTGTACTGCTCGATCGTGGAGAGTGTCGCGAGCGTCTCGGCCCATACCTGGCTGGGTCGCAACGGTGGCGGCAACGTCGTCGGCGTCAACAACAACACCGATTTCCTGCGGGCGGTCTCGTCCGGGACGGTGTTCGCCGCGGCTACACCGATTCATCGCGGCCGCCGCCAGCAGCTGTGGCTGGTGACGATCACCGATGCCGACCAGCGGGTGCTCGCGCGCGGCCAGGTCCGGTTGCAGAACCTACCGGCCGACTAAGCCTGTTGCGGTGATCCGTCCCCCGCAAGCGGGAGGTGCCCCCAGCGCTCGGCTGCGCCGCGCTGGCGATCGCCGCTGGGTCGATGGCCGCTAACTGATCGCGTGTTCGGCGCCGCGTTGCGCCTCGGCCGCCAGCATTTCGAGCTGTTCGAGGCGGGTCCGGGCGAATGCCTGCTGCTCGGTGATGGTGAGCTGGCCGCGCCGCGTGCTCAGGAATGTCACGTTCCACGACAGCAGCGTGCTGATCTTGTTCTTGAACCCGACCAGGTAGACCAGGTGAAGCACCAGCCAGGCCAGCCAGGCGAGGAAGCCGCTGAACTCCAGCGGTCCGATCTTGGCGACAGCGGAGAACCGCGACACCGTGGCCATCGAACCCTTGTCCAGGTACTGGAAGGGTTCCCGGTCGGCCGAGTCGGCGCCGCCGAGTTCGGCCTTGATGGTGCTCGCGGCGTGCTTGGCGCCCTGGATGGCGCCCTGCGCCATGCCGGGAACCCCGTCGACAGCGGCCATGTCGCCGACGACGAAGACATTCGGGTGGCCCGGAACCGACAGGTCTTGCAGCACTTTGACCCGGCCGGCCCGATCGAGTTCGACCGAGGACTGCTCGGCGAGATCGCGACCCAGCGGGCTGGCCGAGACACCGGCAGACCACACCTTGCACTGGGATTCAATCCGCCGGGTGGTGCCGTCCGAGTCCTTGACGGTCAGCCCGTTGCGGTCGACATCGGTGACCATGGCGCCCAGCTGGATTTCCACGCCCATCTTCTGCAGTCGCTCGGACGCCTTGGCGCCCAGCTTCTCGCCCATCGGCGGCAGCACGGCCGGGGCGGCATCGAGCAGGATCACCCGTGCCTTGGTGGAGTCGATGTGCCGGAAGGCACCCTTAAGCGTGTAGTTGGCCAATTCGGCGATCTGGCCGGCCATTTCGACGCCGGTCGGACCCGCGCCGACCACGGTGAACGTCAGCAGCTTCGCGCGACGGGCAGCGTCGCCGGACCGCTCGGCCTGCTCGAAGGCGCTCAGGACACGGCCCCGCAGCTCCAGAGCGTCGTCGATGGTCTTCATGCCGGGCGCGAACTCGGCGAACCGGTCATTGCCGAAGTAGGACTGGCCGGCGCCGGCCGCGATGATCAGGCTGTCGAACGGGGTGTCGTAGGTGTGGCCAAGCACCTCGGAGGTGATGAATTTGCCGGCCAGGTCGATGTGGGTGACGTCGCCGAGCAGCACCGAGGCGTTGCGCTGCTTGCGCAGCACGACGCGGGTCGCCGGCGCGATCTCGCCTTCGGACAGAATCCCGGTCGCAACCTGATAGAGCAGTGGCTGGAACAGGTGGTGGGTGGTGCGGGCGATCAGCTTGACGTCGACGTCAGCGCGCTTGAGTTTCTTGGCGGCGGTCAACCCGCCGAATCCGGATCCGATGATGACGACCTGGTGGCGTCGGCTCTGCGGCGCAGTGGCTTCGGGCTGGGCACTCATGGAAATCCGGTTGCTCCTCGACGACGACTGCGTTCACAGATACGCTAGTCGACCCTATTGCTGGTCACCGCATTCGCTGGTTGTGGGATTAACCACTCGCGGCGGTATCAGCCGAAATCGGCCAGTGCACCATGGCTGACATGCAGCGTCTGGCCGGTGATGTGCCGCGAAGCCGGTGTGGTCAAAAACACGGCCAAGCGGGCGATCTCGGCGGAGACCGTCGGCGGGGTGTTGGTTAGCCCGTCATAGCCCGGGCGGATGCCGGCTCCGGAGGCGATCACGTTGACGGTGATCCCGCGGGTCCCGAACGCGGTGGCCTGCCCGGCAGTCCAGTTCGACAGTGCGGCCTTGACGGCCGCGTCGGCACTGCCGTCGTGCGGGTTCTCCGGCATCACCGAGACGATCGAGCCACCGGAGCGCAGATGATCGCCGATGGTCGCGACGGTCAGCACCGCCGACAGCACGGTTGCGTCCAGTGCGCTGCGCCACGCGGCGGCCTGGTCGGCAAGTGAGTAGGCGCGGGGGTCGCCGCCCTGCCAGCGCGGCGCCGGGACGTTGACGATGGTGTCGAGGTGGTGCGGGAACAGGCCGCGGGCCTGCGACAGGCTAGCCGGGTCGGTGTTATCGCAGACGACGGCATTGGCGTCAAGTTCTTTGGCGGCGATCTCGAGTTCGGGGCCCCGCATGCCTGCGAGCGTCACCGTGTGTCCGGCGTCGCTGAAGCCTTCGGCAACTGCGCGGCCCAGTTCGGTGTCAGCACCGGTGACCAGCACATCCATCGGTAGGACCTCCTCGTGTTCGCAGCTATGTTACTGGACAGTAGCCGGTTTGCGAGCACTGGGCGGAACTCGGTGCCGACACGATGTGGCTACGGTTCGGGCGCGGAGTTGCTTAACGGACGCCGGACCGGTTTCGCTATTGTGCGAGCCATGTGGCGAACCCGGGCGCTCTCCGGAGCGGTGTCGATCATGATGGCGGCGGGATCGGCGGGCCTGGCAAGCTGTAGCTCCGGACCTGCAACACCGTCGGTCACGGTGTTCGCGGCGGCTTCACTGCAGCCGGCGTTCACCGAGATCGCCAAACAGTTCAAGACCGACCACCCCGGTGTGGCCGTGGACTTCAACTTTGCCGGCTCCTCGGACCTGGCCACCCAGCTGACCCAGGGCGCCGGCGCCGACGTTTTCGCCTCGGCAAACACCGCCCAGATGGACAAGGTCGCCCAGGTCGGCCTGTTGGACGGTGCGGCGGTGCCGTTCGCCACGAACACGCTGGTGATCGTCACCGGCCGCGGAAACCCGCACGGGGTGGGGTCCTTCGCTGACCTCGCCCGGCCCGAATTAGCAGTGGTGATGTGCCAAGAGCCGGTCCCGTGCGGGGCGGCGACCCACAAAGTCGAAGAAAGCACCGGGGTGCAACTGAATCCGGTCAGCGAGGAACCCGACGTCACCGACGTGCTCAACAAGGTCATCACCGGGCAGGCCGATGCGGGCGTCGTCTACCGCACGGATGCGATCAACGCCGGTGACAAAGTGGTCACCATCGAGTTCCCCGAGGCCGCCGGGGCGGTCAACACCTACCCGATCGCGCGGCTCAAGGGCGCGCCGCAGGCCGGGTCGGCCCGCGCATTCGTCGACTTGGTTACCGGCGCGGCAGGGCAGCAGGCCCTGCACGCGGCCGGCTTCGGTAAGCCCTGATCCCCGATGCTCCACCGGCCCGATGACCTGCCGGGCTGGGTTTATGTCCCCGCCGCGATCGGCGCCGTCTTCGTGGTGCTGCCATTGGTCGGGATCGCGGTCAAAGTGGACTGGCCGAACTTCTGGTCGCTGATCAGCAGCCCGTCTGCCACGGCCGCGCTGGCACTGAGCCTGCGGACCGCCGCCGCCAGCACCGTGCTGTGTGTGTTGCTCGGGGTGCCGATGGGGATGGTGCTGGCACGTAGCCGGGCGCGGGTGGTGCGGTGGTTGCGGCCCCTGGTGCTGTTGCCGCTGGTGCTGCCGCCGGTGGTGGGCGGCATCGCCCTGTTGTACGCCTTCGGGCGGTTCGGTCTGCTGGGGCGTTACCTGGACGCGGCCGGAATTCACATCGCGTTCACCACCACCGCGGTGGTACTGGCGCAGACCTTCGTGTCGTTGCCGTTCCTGGTGATCGCGTTGGAGGGCGCGGCCCGCACCGCCGGCGCCGACTACGAGGTGGTGGCGGCCACCCTGGGCGCGCGGCCGAGCACGGTGTGGTGGCGGGTGACGCTGCCGCTGCTGACACCGGGCCTGATCTCCGGCGCGGTACTGGCGTTCGCGCGGTCGCTGGGGGAGTTCGGTGCGACGCTGACTTTCGCCGGCTCCCGCGAGGGCGTCACCAGGACGCTACCGCTGGCAATCTATCTGCAGCGGGTGACCGACGCCGACGCCGCGGCGGCGATGTCGCTGCTGCTGGTGGCCGTGGCCGCGATTGTGGTGTTGGGCCTGGGTGCCCGTTGGCTGGCCGGCGTCGGGTGACGACGGTGCAGGAGGGGCTGACGCTGCACGCGGTGGTGGCCGAGCGCGGCCTGGACGTGCAGTTCACCGTCGCGCCGGGCGAGGTGCTGGCCGTCCTAGGGCCCAACGGAGCCGGCAAATCCACCCTGCTGCACGTGATCGCCGGGCTGCTGCGACCCGACACCGGCCTGGTGCGGGTCGGTGATCGGGTGCTGACCGACACCGGGGGTGGGGTGCACGTTCCCACCCGTGACCGTCAGGTCGGTCTGCTGCTGCAGGATCCGCTGCTGTTCCCGCACCTGAGTGTCGCGGCCAACGTGGCGTTCGGGCCACGCAGCCGCCGCCGCCGCCGGCGCTGCTTCAATGCCGGGCATGCGCAGCCGCGCTCGGCCGCGGCGCCGTGGCTGCACGCGGTGGACGCTGCGGATTTGGCCGAGCGCAAACCGCGCCGGCTCTCCGGCGGACAAGCGCAGCGGGTCGCGATCGCCCGTGCCCTGGCTGCCGAACCCGATGTGCTCCTGCTGGACGAACCGCTTGCCGGGCTCGACGTGGGTGCGGCCGCCGTGGTGCGCACGGTGCTGCGCGATGTGATCACCGCGGCCCGCCGCACCACGGTGCTGGTCACCCATGACCTCCTCGATGTGTTCGCGTTGGCCGACCGGGTGCTGGTGCTCGAGGCGGGCCGGGTCGCAGAGATCGGCGGCACGGTCGAAGTGCTGGCCGCACCGCGCAGCCGATTCGGGGCGCAGGTCGCCGGATTCAACCTGGTTGCCGGGCTCATCGACAGCGCAGGCATGCTGCGTACCGGGTGGGGGGACAGCTGGCACGGAACCGCCGATGAGGGCCTGGACGTGGGCCGGACGGCCGTCGCGATCTGCACACCGCGCTCGGTTGCGGTGTACCGCGAAGCGCCGCCATCCGGCAGCCCTCGCAATCTGGTCGAGGTGACCGTAGCTGGAGTGGACGTACGCGGCAGTGTGATTCAGGTGCGAGGCGTCGAGCAACCGGACGGAGTGCCGGGATTGGTGGCTGACATCACCGCCGACGCAGCGGCCGAGCTGCGGCTGAGGCCCGGGGACACGGTCTGGTTCGGTGTCAAAGCTCAGGAAGTGACGCTGCGCGCGACACACCCCGGCACGACGTAACTTGCGTACCGGTAGTAACGCGGTAAATTTTTCAGTCATGAAGCAGGTGGACGTAACCTCAACGGCCCACAGGGGCATTCGAGCGGTGGCTACGACGACGTGGGCCGCCGCCATCGCCGGTGTGTTGGCGTTCACCGCGGCGCCGGCGTATGCCGACCCGGTGCCTCCACCGCCGCCACCGGCTACCGCGGATGCCCCACCGGCCCCCGCAGACGTCCCGCCCGGGGATTCGAACGCGCCACCGCCGGTCGCCGAACCGGCCGCTCCCGAGGTGGGCCGAGTCGACGATGTTCCCGGCGGGTTCAGCTACGTCCTGCCGGGCGGCTGGGTGCAGTCCGATACCAGCCACCTCGAATACGGTTCGTCGCTGCTCAGCAAGACCACCGGTGAGCCGGTGTTGCCGGGGCAGCCCGCGCCGGTGGCCAACGACACCAGGATCGTGCTCGGAAAGCTCGACCAGCGGCTGTATGCCAGCGCCGAGACCGACAACACCAAGGCCGCCACCCGTCTCGGGTCCGACATGGGCGAGTTCTTCATGCCCTACCCCGGGACCCGCGCCAGCCAGGTGACCGCTCCGATCGCCGGGGGTGGGCTGACCGGCAGTGCGTCGTACTACGAGGTCAAGTTCACCGACCCGGCCAAGCCGGTCGGCCAGATCTGGAGCGGCGTGATCGGCGTGCCGCCGGCCGGCGGCACCGGCGCACAGAGCGAGCGATG
>JBDTEP010000056.1:0-14022 GCA_039922455.1 Mycobacterium sp.
GAGCGGGCCACCGACTGGCGCGGCAACAACAACATCGCCGAGTCGATCTTCGAGCAACTGCGCGACGAGGCCCATCCCATCCCGACGTGGATCGTGGTCGGGGCCGGCACCGGCGGCACCAGCGCGACGATCGGGCGCTACATCCGGTATCGCCGGCACGCAACCCACCTGTGCGTGGTCGACCCGGAGAATTCGGCGTTCTACCCGGCCTACGCGCAAGGTCGGTACGACTTGGTGGTCGAAGAGTCGTCGCGCATCGAGGGCATCGGTCGGCCGCGGGTGGAGCCCTCGTTCCTGCCGGGGGTGGTGGACCGGATGGTGGCGGTGCCGGATGCGGCCTCAGTGGCCGCGGCGCGGCACGTCAGCGCGGTACTGGGCCGACGGGTGGGTGCCTCGACCGGGACCAACGTGTGGGGGGCGTTCGCACTGCTGGCCGAGATGGTCGCCAACGGGCACAGCGGGTCGGTGGTAACCCTGCTGGCCGACAGCGGTGACCGCTACGCCGACACCTACTTCTGCGACGACTGGCTGGCGCAGCAGGGGCTGGACCCGACGGCACCGGCCGTGGCGCTTGCCGAGTTCGAGCGGTCCTGCAGCTTCGCATTCGCCTGAGCCCGTTCCTCGGCGGTGTCGGGGTTGGTGGCCACCAACCACAACGCAGCCATAGCGAAGAATCCCGCGTACACCGCGCCGCCCAACAGCGTCATGATCTGGCTCCCCTGCAATACAGTCCTTAGCCAGTCTGCCTAACCTTGGCCTTCTTTGCAGCTCCCCACGCCGGAATGTGGGGCGTTTCATGCTCGCCCAGGCTCGGTGACCTGCGCCCCCATCGGACTTGAGCGTGGGCTTGGGCTTGGGCGGCACCGGCTCACCTGTCCCTGGCGGGGCGACGCGATGATAGTTGCCCGGCTTAGCGCGACAATGTTGTCGCGCAGAGGCGGGCACTTCTCACATAGGTCCCTCAGCGGCACGGTGGTCGGGTCACCGGTCGCGCCGAAACATGCAGCGCGTTTGGTGAGCTGCCGGGCCGGTGCGATACGCTGTCGTGGCTTCACACGGGGTGTGGCGCAGCTTGGTAGCGTGCTTCGTTCGGGACGAAGAGGTCGCAGGTTCAAATCCTGTCACCCCGACAGATTTTCATCACAGGTAGCAGGCTCTGGCCGGTTGTTTCGGTCGGGGCCCGTTTCTTTTCGGCGCGGGATCACTTGCTCTGCGGCTCGGTTGGGCGGGCAGCCGCCAACGGAAGCAGGTAGTCGAGCCAACAGGTGATAGAAGGGCCGGGTACTAGAGGCGGTCCTTGACCGCAGCCGACAGTCGGGCCCCATCGGCCTTGCCGTCGGCGATCGCGGTCGCGGCTTTCATCACCAGTCCCATGTGCTTGACGTGGGGCCGCTCGCCGAGATCCTCAGCCACCTGCGCCAGCGCGGTGTCGACGACGTCGGCGAGTTCTGCCTCGGTGAGTGGCGCCGGCAGGTACTCATCGATGATCCGGGCCTCGGCGTGTTCTTGGGCGGCAAGTTCACCGCGGCCGTTTTCGGTGTAAATCTCGGCCGACTCCGCACGCTTGCGGGCTTCGCGCGTCAGTACCTTGAGCACCTCGGCATCGGTGAGCTCCCGGGCCTGCTTGCCGGAGACCTCTTCGGCCTGGATCGCCGCGAGAACCATCCGCAATGTTGCGGTGCGCAGCTTGTCCCGCGCCTTCATCGCGTCGGTCAGGTCCGCCCGCAGCTGGGACTTCAGTTCTGCCATGGCGCATAACGCTACGCTCAGCCACATGGTGAATCCGCCACCGCCCGGCTACCCCGGCCCCGGTTATCCCCCGCCCGGTTACGGTCCGCCGCCGCCCGGCTATGGCCCACCGCCGCCCGGCTATGGCCCACCGCCGGGCTATTCCCCGCCGCCGCCCGGCTATCCGACTTATCCTCCACCGCCGGGCTATTCCCCGCCGCCACCCGGCTACCCGCCCTACCCCCCGCCGCCGGGATTCGGCCCGCCCCCGGGCTACCCGCAGCCGGAACTCAAGCCCGGTGTGATCCCGCTGCGTCCACTGAGCCTGACCGACCTCTACAACGGTGCCATCGGCTATGTGCGGGCCAACCCGAAGGTCGTGCTCGGCCTGACCGCGATCGTGGTGGTGACCACCCAGCTCATCAACGGGATCGCCCAACTCGGTCTGTTCTCGGCGATCGGGTCGTCGCATTCCGGACGGTCGTTCAGCAGGGGCTCGATGAGTGACATGGCGCCGTGGATGACGGCGATGGCCGGCGCAGGCATCGTGACAGCGCTGGGCACGATGGTGTTGACCGGCATGCTCACCGCCGTCGTCGGGCGTGCGGTGTTCGGATCGCCGATCACCATCGGTGAAGCCTGGGCGATCGTCCGAACCCGGTTTGCGGCGCTGATCGGCCTGGCCGCCCTGACCGGGCTGGCCGCGGCGCTGTTGTCCGGCTTCGTGGCATTCGTCATCGTTGTCGTCGGCGGGACCGCCGGCACCGGTGCCGCCGTACTGATCGGCCTCCCGTTGGTGCTGGCACTGATCGCGGCGCTGGGTTTCGGCTACGCGGTGCTGGTCTTCGCTCCCACGGTGATCGTGCTGGAGCGGCAGCCTGTGTTCGAGGCGATCCGCAGATCGTACGGCCTGGTGCGCAACAGCTTCTGGCGGGTCCTGGGCATCCTGGCCCTGACCGGTCTGATCGCCTCCCTGGTCAGCAGCGCGGTGGCGTTTCCGTTCAACATCATCGGGCTCGCCGTCACCCACGGCTCCGACGCCCTGTCCGGCTCGGCGCAGCTGGGGGTGTTCTCCAGGGTGGGTGCGACCATCGGCCAGATCATCGTGCTGCCCTTCACCGCCGGCGTCGCGGTGCTGTTGTACACCGATCGCCGCATCCGGGCCGAAGCGTTCGACCTGGTGCTGCGGACCGGCGCGATGAGCGGGCCACGCCCCGCCGGGTCGACCGACGGTCTGTGGCTGACCCGGCCGCCGGGGTGAGGACGGCCGGGTGCCCACCGTCGACATTGACCACGACGCCGCCCGCGAGGCCGCCGAACGTGAACTGGCCAAACCGATCTACCCGCGGCCGTCACCGAAGCAGCAGTTCATCGACTTCATCGAGACGCTGCTGCAACGGCTAGTGCTCAAGGGGGCGGAGCTTCCCGGCGGCTGGTTCACCATCAGCCTGCTGCTGATCCTGCTCGCGGCGGCGGTGGTGGCTGCGGTCCATGTCGGCCGACGCACGCTACGCGACGGCCACGGTGATCGGCCACTGTTCGGCACAACCGCGCTCAGCGCCGCCGAACACCGCGCGACCGCGCAGCGCTGCGCCGCAGCGGAAGATTGGGCCGAGGCGATCCGGCACCGGCTGCGGGCGGTGGCCCGCGAGTTCGAGGAGACCGGGGCGGTCCATCCGGCCCTGGGGCGTACCGCCACCGAGCTGGCCCACGCCGCCGGCGCAGTTCTACCCGACCTGGCAGACGAACTTCTCCGGGCGGCCGAGACTTTCAATGACGTCAACTACGGCGAGCTACCTGCCACCCCGGACGGATACCGGATCGTCGCCGAGCTTGATGAGCAGGTGCGGTCCAGTGCCCAGCGGCGGCAATACCGGTGACGGCCACCGTCGGCCGGCCGGCACCGGCGTCCCGTCGGGGGGCCGGCCCGTGGCTCTGGGTGGGGCTGGCTCTGGCGGTGATCGTGGCGGTTTCTGCGGTGGGCACCTACCTGATCAGCCCCCGGCCGGGCGGCCGGATGGATCCGAACGCCACCGGGCCCGACGGCGCACACGCCGTGGTGACACTGTTGCGTGACCGCGGCGTCGAGGTCGTGGTCGCCGACAGCGTCGAGGGCGTCGAACGCGCGGCACGCTCCGATGCACTGGTGCTGGTGGCCGAGACCCAGCGCATCGCCGCCGACGAACTGTTGGACCGGTTGGCGCACCTCCCCAGCGACCTGCTGCTGGTGGCACCCGGCACCCGGGCGCGTGAGGCACTTGCCCCCGACATCCGGTCCGGCCCAGCGCGGGCGGTCACCCGCCAACCCGGCTGCGGCCTGCGTGAGGCCAAACGGGCCGGACGGGTTGATCTGCGTACCACCGCGACTTATGTTGCGATGCAAGGGCGGGCGGTCCGCAGTTGCTACGACGGCGCGCTGGTGCGCTACCACAGCGAGGCTCGGACCATCACGGTGGTCGGCAGCGCGTCCTTCATGACGAACACGGATCTGGCCCGCGAGGGCAATGCCGCGTTGGCGTTGAACCTGGCCGGCTCGCGCGACCGCCTGGTCTGGTACGCACCGCAACACTTCGAGGGCGGAAAATCAGGGACCGCAACGATTTCCGACCTGATCCCGAAGGGCGTTACGTGGCTGTTCTGGCAGCTGTGCGTGGCGCTGGCGCTGGCGGCACTGTGGAAGGGACGCCGGCTCGGCCCCCTGGTGGCCGAGTCACTGCCGGTCGTCGTACGCGCATCGGAGACCGTCGAGGGCCTCGGCCGCCTCTACCGGTCGCACCGGGCCCGCGACCGGGCCGCGGCCGCATTACGCACCGCGACCTTGCGGCGGCTCGCTCCGCGGCTGGGATTGGGTCCCGAGCCGGAACCGCCGGCGATGGCCGCGGCGGTGACCGCGCGTATCGGCGGGAACCCGGACTGGTTGCGGCACACACTGTTCGGCCCTCCACCGGATTCCGACGACACCCTGGTCGCTCTTGCCCACGCACTCGATGACATCGAAAGGCAGGTCACCCACTCGTGACACAGAATCCCCCACAGAGTCCGGTGTCGTCAGCGGCGGCACGCGAGGCCCTACTGGCGTTGCACACCGAAGTCGCCAAGGTGGTGGTCGGCCAGGATGCCGTGGTCAGCGGCCTGATGATCGCCCTGTTGTGCCGCGGCCACGTACTGCTCGAAGGTGTTCCGGGTGTAGCGAAGACGCTGCTGGTCCGGACGCTCGGCGCGGCGTTGCGGCTGGACTTCAAACGCGTTCAGTTCACCCCGGACCTGATGCCCGGCGATATCACCGGCTCACTGGTCTACGACACCAACACTGCACAGTTCGTGTTCCGGCCCGGCCCGGTCTTCACCAACCTGCTGCTGGCCGATGAGATCAACCGAACCCCACCGAAAACCCAAGCGGCGCTGCTGGAAGCAATGGAGGAGCAACAGGTCAGTGTGGACGGTTCCGCCAAACCGCTGCCCGACCCGTTCATGGTGGCGGCCACCGCGAACCCGATCGAATACGAGGGGACCTACCGGTTGCCGGAGGCACAACTCGACCGGTTCCTGCTCAAGCTGAATGTGCCGCTGCCGGTGCGCAACGCCGAGATCGAGATTTTGGCCCGTCATACACAGGGTTTCGACCCGCACGACCTGTCCGCGGTCAAGCAGGTGGCCGGCGCCGAAGACCTGGCAGCGGGACGAGCCGCGGTGCGCCAGGTATTGGTGGCCGATCAGGTGCTGGGCTACATCGTTGACGTGGTCACGGCGACCCGGCACTCCCCCGCTCTGCAACTAGGTGTCTCGCCGCGCGGGGCTACCGCACTGCTGGCCACGTCACGGTCCTGGGCGTGGCTGTCCGGGCGCAACTATGTGACGCCCGACGACGTCAAGGCGATGGCCTCCTCGACGCTGCGGCACCGGGTAATGCTGCGCCCGGAGGCCGAACTCGAAGGCGCCAGCGCCGACGGCGTGCTCGACGGCATCCTGGCCTCGGTTCCGGTGCCGCGCTGGTGATCCTGACGGGTCGCACCGCGCTGGTCGCACTGATCTGCGCACTGCCCGTCGCGCTGGCTCCCTGGCCGGCGACGGCGTTCGCGGTATTGCTGGCCGGGCTCGGCGTCGCGGTGGTACTCGACGCCGCGGTGGCGGCCGATCCGGCAGCGTTGCGCATCACCCGCTCCATGGACAACGCGGTTCGGCTCGGCCAGTCGGTGCCGACCACGTTGTCGATCGTCAACGGCGGCCGTCGGTTACGGGGAGAGCTGCGCGACGCCTGGCCGCCCAGTACCTGCGCCACGCCGCGGGCACATCGGCTCGACGTGCCCGCCGGACACGAGCACCGGATGCTCACCGAACTGCGGCCGATCCGCCGCGGCGACCAGCACTCCGCCCGGGTCACCGTGCGCTCGGTCGGACCGCTGGGGCTGGCGGGGCGGCAGCGCTCCAGGGGTGTGCCCGGGCGGGTGCGGGTGCTGCCGCCGTTCCTGTCCCGGCGGCACCTGCCCCCGCGGTTGGCCCGGCTGCGGGAGATCGACGGGAATCTGCCCGCGCTGGTCCGCGGCCAGGGCAGCGAGTTCGATTCGCTGCGCGAGTACGTTGCCGGTGACGATGTGCGCTCCATCGACTGGCGGGCCACCGCGCGCCGCTCCGACGTGGTCGTTCGCACCTGGCGGCCCGAACGTGACCGGCGGGTGGTCATCGTGCTCGACACCGGCCGGACCGCGGCCGGCCGGATCGGCGTCGACCCGACCTCGCTCGACCCCGCGGGCTGGCCTCGGCTGGACTGGTCGATGGATGCGGCACTGTTGTTGGCGGCCTTGGCATTACGCGCCGGCGACTATGTTGACCTACTGGCCCACGATCAGGTGACCCGCGCCGGCGTATTCGGCGCATCCCGCACCCGGCTGTTCGCCCAGTTGGTCGACGCGATGGCGCCGCTGCAGCCGGCGTTGGTCGAATCCGACGCCGCGGCGATGCTGGCCACGCTCTCCCGGCGGGCACGTCGGGGCAACCTGGTGGTGCTGCTGACCGATCTCAACTCGTCCGCCCTTCACGAGGGCCTGCTGCCGGTGCTGCCGAAACTGACCGCCGAACACCAGGTGATCCTGGCAGCGGTCGCCGATCCACGGGTGGAAAAGCTGGCGGGCGGTCGCGCCGACGCGGCCGCGGTGTACGACGCGGGCGCCGCCGAACGCTCCCGCAATGACCGGCGGGCAGTGGCAGCCCGGTTGCGACGCGGCGGCGTGGAGGTCATCGATGCCCTGCCCGACGAATTGGCGCCGGCGCTGGCCGACCGCTATCTGGCGATGAAAGCCGCCGGACGGCTTTAGCGGCGATCGCAAGCACGGCGCCAGCCGGGCGAAGCGGGTCGCCGCCAGCAGATCTAACCGGTGGGCACGACGTCGGGGGCGTCGGCCATGTCGCCGGTCTCGTCGGCGGCGACCGCCTTGCGGCCGTAGTACACCACGTAGGCCAGAAACGCGGCCTCGGCGAGAACCCCGATGCTGATCCGCAGCCAGGTCGGCAGCGGCGAGGGGGTCACCATCGCCTCGAGCAGGCCGGACACTCCCAGCACCACCACCAGGCCGAGGGCGACCGCGACAACGGCCCGACCCTGCTCGGCGAGCACCTGTCCGCGGGGTCGGTCACCCGGTGCGATCACCGTCCATCCCAGCCGCATCCCCACCGCGCCGGCCAGGAATACCGCGGTCAGTTCCAGCAGCCCGTGCGGGGCGAGTAACCCGAGCATGAATCCACCCCGGCCGGCGCCGAACATCAATCCGAGGGCCACCCCGAGGTTGGCGGCGTTGGTGAACAGCAGCGCCGGTATCGGCAGGCCCAGCAGGACCGCGAACGCGATGGCCCGGGCGGCGACCCAGGCGTTGTTCACCCAGACCTGCAGGGCGAAGGACCCGGCCGGATGATCGCTGTAGTACGCGGCGAAGTCATGGTTGACCAACTGGTCGATATCCGCCGGTGTGCCGATCACCGCCTGCACATCGGGATTGCCGGCCACCCAGCAGGCGATGACAGTCGTGACCGCCAGGAATGCGACGGCGGTACCCAGCCACCACCGCCAGGCCCGGTAGGCGACCACCGGAAACGACACCGTCACGAACCGGATGAACTCCGAGGCCAGCGGGGCGTGCGCACCGGTGACGACAGCGCGCGCCCGCGCCACCAGAGTCGAGAGCCGACTGATGAGCGCCGCGTCCGAGGACGACGAGCGCACCACCGACAGGTGGGTGGACACCCGCTGGTAGAGGTCGACGAGTTCGTCGACGTCGGCACCGGTCAGCCGGCGACGGTTCTTGACCAGCGACTCCAGCCGATCCCAGGTGGGGCGATGGGTCAGCACGAAGGCGTCGACATCCACGTTGTCGAGCCTAACCGGGAGATCCTCGCCGGCACCGGATCGGCGGGTAGCGTCTGCTCTATGTCGAACCGCAGCCCTGCGCTGGTGACCGGCGACGCCGTCGTCCTCGACATCGCGATCGCGCAATTGCCGGTGCGAGCAGTCAGCGCACTGATCGACATCGCGGTGGTCATGGCGGGTTACCTGTGTTCGATAGTGCTGTGGGCGACCACCCTGGACCGGTTCGACGGCGCCCTGACCGCCGCGATCATGATCATCTTCGCGGTACTGCTCCTGGTCGGCTATCCAGTCACCATGGAGACCGCCACCCGAGGTCGGTCGCTGGGGAAGATGGCGATGGGACTGCGGGTGGTCTCTGACGACGGTGGCCCGGAACGATTCCGGCAGGCGCTGTTTCGGGCGTTGGCCGCGGTGGTGGAGATCTGGGCACTGACCGGCAGCCCGGCGGTGATCTGCAGTCTGCTGTCGCCGCGCGGAAAGCGCTTGGGCGATATCTTCGCCGGCACGATTGTGATCAGCGAGCGCGGCCCGGCTTGGGCGCCGCCGCCGCTGATGCCGCCCGGGCTGGCCTGGTGGGCGTCCGCGCTGCAGCTGTCCGGGCTACGGCCCGAATCTGCCGATCTGGCAAGGCAATTCCTAGGCCGCGCGGCGCAGCTCGACCCGCACACGCGGCAGATGATGGCGTTTCGGATCTCCGGCGAGGTACTCGCGCACATCTCGCCACCGCCGCCCCCGGACGCCCCGCCGGAGCTGGTGTTGGCGGCGGTGCTCGCCGAGCGGCATCAACGCGCGCTGGCTCGCTTGCACGCCGCGCCCCTCTACCCCTATTACCCGCCGGGCTGAATAACAGCCCGGACGAACGTTGCATCTCGATAGCTTCCGATATATCGTCACTATATCGGGAACGATGGACGCTCCCGGTTTGAGATCAGAGGTGACGATGAACATCCCCTTCGGTCCGCCCAGCGGACCCTTCGCAGATGACGCTGCGCAGCCCGGTGGTTTTGGGTTCGGCCCTGCAACGCCGCAGCAACGCCGGGCAGTGCACGCAGGACTCCGGCAGGCTCGGCGCGAGTTCCGCAGGCAACGGCGCGACCACGCCGCCGAACACTGCGGGCCGTTGGGCTTCGGTCCCGGTCCCGGCTTCGGCCCCGACTTCAGGCGTGGCTTCGGTTCGGGCTTCGGCCCTGATTTCGGCCCCGTCGGTCCCGGCTTCGGGTTCGGCCCCGGCGGACACCGTGGCCACCGGCGTGGCTATCGCGGCCGACGCGGTGACGTGCGGATCGCCATCCTGGCGCTGCTGGCCGAGCGACCGATGCACGGCTACGAGATCATTAAGCAGATCGCCGAACGCAGCGCGGGGCTGTGGCGGCCCAGCCCCGGATCGGTGTACCCGACCCTGCAGATGCTGGTCGACGAGGGCTTGATCAGCGCTAACGAATCCGACGGCAAGAAGCGCCTCTTCGAGTTGACCGAGGACGGTCGCGCGGTCGCCGACGAGGTCGAGACCCCGCCGTGGGAGGAGATCACCGAAGGCGCCGACCCCGGGCAGATCAGCCTGCGCACCGCGACCGGCCAGCTGTTCGGCGCCGTCGCCCAGGCCAGTCAAGCCGCCACTCCCGAACAGCAACAGCGCATCGTCGACATCGTCAACGGCGCCCGCAAGGAGATCTACGGCATCCTCGGCGAAACCGAGTAGCGGTCAACAGCTGCGAAGCACCCGACGCATCGCGGCCTTCTCGTTCGACGACACCCACAGTTCGTAGGCGGCTTTGACCATGACCTGCCGGGCCACGAATTCGCATTCAAACGCGGCGTTCGCCGGCAGCCAGCCGGCGGCGTCGCGGAATGCCTTGTCGAAGTTGGCTTGTGCGCTGACCGCCAGCAGATTGCGCGGGTCGTTGGCGAAGTCACGGCGACGCCCGTCGGCCCAGGACCGCGCCCCTTTGTACCAGGCGTCGGCCAACGACACCAGATGATCGACCTGCACGGCATCGGACGTCTCCGGGCCCCGGACGAAGTCGATGGTCTGCCCGGAGTACGGGTCGTGCAGGACGCCGCGTTGCACCAGGCAGGAGCCCCGGCGCAGTTCGATGTGCGTCAAATCACGGCGCAGGATGTCGTCACGGGTATTGCAGCCATTGTGGCCGAATTCGACGTTGACGTCGTCACTCCACCGCTCGCCGAACCGGTGGCGCTTGAAATCCTGCAGCCGATCCCAGCCCTTGACCGGCAGTGATTCGAGCAGTCGGCGGGCGGCGTCGTAACCCGGATTCAGCGGCGCGGCGCTCGGCGGTGGCGGTGCCGACGTCGGCAGGGTCGGCCATGGGCCCGAGGACCCGGAGACCCCCGAGAACCCGTCGCGCCACCACGCCCAGCCGACGGCTGCCGCGACGACCAGCACGATCACGCCGGCGAACCGCAGCGCCCGACGCAAGAACCGGCGGTTTGCCGCGTGCGAGCGCATTCAGGGCAGCTCGACCCAGTCCAGCGTGCGCTGCACGGCCTTTCGCCACCCGGCGTAGCCTTCGGCGCGCTGATCCTCCGACCAGGTCGGGGTCCAGCGTTTGTCCTCCTGCCAGTTAGCGCGCAGGTCCTCGGGCCCTTTCCAGAACCCGACGCCCAGTCCGGCCGCGTACGCCGCGCCCAGCGCGGTGGTTTCGGCCACCACCGGCTTGACCACATCGACACCGAGCACGTCGGCCTGGATCTGCATGCATAGGTCGTTGGCGGTGATACCACCGTCAACCTTCAAAACCCCAAGGTGCACACCGGAATCAGCTTCCATCGCGTCGGCCACGTCGCGACTCTGGTAGCAGATCGCCTCCAGCGTCGCCCGGGCCAGGTGCGCGTTGGTGTTGAAGCGGGACAACCCGACGATCGCGCCGCGGGCATCCGACCGCCAATACGGTGCGAACAGCCCGGAAAACGCCGGTACGAAGTACATCCCGCCGTTATCGGCGACCTGACGGGCCAGTGTCTCGACCTGCGTGGCGCCGCTGATGATGCCCAACTGGTCGCGCAACCACTGCACCGCCGAACCGGTGACCGCGATCGAGCCCTCCAGTGCATAGACGGGCTTGGCGTCCCCGAACTGGTAACAGACGGTGGTCAACAGCCCGTTGTCGGAACGAACAATTTGATCACCGGTGTTGAGCAACAAGAAGTTTCCGGTGCCGTAGGTGTTCTTCGCCTCGCCCGCCGACAAGCACACCTGGCCCACCATGGCACTCTGCTGGTCACCCAGAATGCCGGTGATCGGCACCTCGCCGCGCAACGGCCCGGTGCTCACGGTCACCGCGTGCCGGCGTCGCGTCGACGACGAGGTGATGCGCGGCAGCATCGCCCGCGGGATCGAGAACAACGCCAGCAGTTCGTCGTCCCAGTCCAGGGTCTCCAGGTTCATCAGCATGGTGCGGCTGGCGTTGGTGACGTCGGTCAGGTGCACGCCGCCACGCGGGCCACCGGTCAGGTTCCACAGCACCCACGTGTCGCAGGTGCCGAAGATGGCGTCGCCGCGTTCGGCATCGGCGCGCACGCCGTCGACATTGTCGAGAATCCACTGCAACTTGCCGCCGGAGAAGTAAGTGGCCGGCGGCAGGCCGGCCTTGCGCCGGATCACCTCGCCGTGGCCGTCTCGCTCCAGGGCGGCGGCGATGTGGTCGGTGCGGGTGTCCTGCCAGACGATCGCGTTGTAGTACGGCTGACCGGTCTTCTTGTTCCACACCACCGTCGTCTCGCGCTGGTTGGCGATGCCCAGCGCGGCCAGGTCGGCGGCTTGGAGCTTGGTGGTGTTGAGCGCGGACACCAGCACCGCAGCGGTGTGGTTCCACAGTTCGAACGGGTCGTGCTCCACCCAGCCGGCCCGCGGCAGGATCTGTTCGTGTTCGAGTTGGTGCCGGCCGACAACGGCACCGTTATGGTCGAAGATGATGCAGCGGGTGCTGGTGGTGCCCTGATCGATCGACGCGACGAAATCGGCCAATTCTGACTCCTGTCGCACAATCGGTTCTTGGCGCGTTCATCCCATCATGACCTACCGGCCCCGTGTGCCCGCGGATATCGGGCCACCGTTGCGATCGCCGAAGATCTGCCACTGCTCACCACTAACCCGGAGGACTTCCCCGGACTAAATGGACTGCTGGCGACACCCATAGTTAGACATTCTTCAGAAGCCATCAGACAGTATTTATGCGCGCGCTCGCATATTTCCATGTGCTGCGAGTAGATCTCGTATTGGTGAACAAACGGTGTCGGTTGAGTGACCGATCAACGAAACACCCTCGTCGTAGCGGTACGGCGCGCTCGTCAAAACTGAATCGGAGGAGCAATGGACGTCGTTCTCGGTGTGGCACTTGGATCAGCCGCCCCCATCACCATCCACACCGTGCTGGTCTGCGGTGAGAACGGGGACGGCGTCATCCTCGAAGAGCACAGCTGCGACGTGCCGACCGATAACACCGGTGATTTCGCGGCGGTCGACGCGGCGATCGCCGCAATCCTGCAGGCGCGCGACGCGGCCCACACCGCCGGTCATCACCTGGTGTCAACCGGAGTGACCGTGACGAATCCGCTTGACGCCGCCCCATTGAGTTCAAGGCTGGCCGCCAATGGCCTGGCGGACATTGCCCTGATCTCTCCCACCCTGGCAGCGGCGAGCCTGGCCCGCAAGATGGGCCGGGCAGTCGGCTGTGACCGTATGGGACTGCTGTCGGTGGATTCGGCAGGCGCAACACTGGCCGTGGTCGACTGTATCGACGGCTCCGTTACCCGGCTATTCCGTCAACCCCTGGACGACGGCGATGTCACTGCCGCGGTCGACACCGTCGCCGACCGGCTGAATACTCCGCAGACCTGCACAGGCGGCCTGCTGCTGGTCTGCTCCAGCGTCGATGCGACAACGATCAAGCCGAGGCTGGAGGCGGCGGTCCGGCATGTGGTGAGCGTCCCCGACGAGCCGCAGGCGGCACTGGCCCGCGGCGCAGCGCTGGCCTCGGCCCGATTAGCGGAGGTTTCCGAGGAGTCCACCGCACCACTGGCTTATACCCAGGAATCCGATTCCGGTGCGATCACCCCCGGGTATTACGACATTCCCGCATTCCCCACCGGTTTCGAGGCCGACGACCTGGCCTACAGCGCGGTTCCCGACGAGCAAGCGGACGCCGCCACCGAGCTCATCTACCCCGCGCCCCGACCGGCCCGGCGCCCACTGCTGGTTGCCGGTGCAGCACTGGCCTCCACGGCGTTCGCAGCCGCGTCGGCGTTGATGGTGTCCTTGGCACTGGACGTCACCCCCAGCCTGATCGCGTTACGGCCGGATATGGGTCGGGCGCTGTCGCTTCCAGCGGAGCCGCCGAACCTACAGGTACCGGCCGGGCAACCGTTCGGTGGACAACCGCCGGTGATGGGCCAGACCCACTGGGACTCGCTGCCACTGCCGCCGCTGGACTTCCAGCCGGCACCCGATGTTCCTGCTTCGGCGCCGCTGAACTTCACACCGACACCCGATCTGCGGGCTCCCGCGCCACTGGCCGCCATACCGGGTGCCACACCGATGTTCGCCCCTGTACCGGTGTTCGGTCCACCGTTGTCCACCACGCTCCCTGCGATGCGGGCCCACCCTGCGCACCGCTCATCGGGTCTGGCTAGCCCGCCGGTCTTGGCTGGCCTGCCCGATCTGTCATTCCTGCTCGGGCTGCCCGCGAAGAAGCCCGCCGCACCCACCCCGCCCAGTTCCGTGCCTATGCCGCCCGTCCAGATTCCAACCCCGCCGGTCATCAAGCCGACCCCACCGGTCGAGATTCCAACCCCGCCGGTCATCAAGCCGACCCCACCGGTCGAGATTCCAACCCCGCCGGTCATCAAGCCGACCCCACCGGTCCAGATTCCAACCCCGCCGGTCATCAAGCCGACCCCACCGGTCCAGATTCCAACCC
>JBDTEP010000057.1:0-4257 GCA_039922455.1 Mycobacterium sp.
GCTGTAGCAGCGCACCGCCGGAGAACAGGTTGATCAGTGAGTAGACCTGCGCCGCCTCACCGCCGCTGACCTCTTTGATGCACTGCTGCACGTTCTGGTAGTCGACGCCGGGCGACGGGATGGCCGCGCCGAGCCGATACACCACGATGATGCCCAGCGCGAACAGAATTTTGCGTCTCAGGTCCACTGACCGCAGTGATGAGATGAAAGCCGAGAACACTCTTCTCCTCCTGCGCAGCCGAGGTCCGGTCGCGGCGAGCCATTGGGCTGGATTGTTTCCAGCCCCAGTTAGTCCATGGGTAGTCCAGCGTTTCCACGTCGACACGCCGACCGACCATGATGCGGCCACGCGTGCCTATTTAGGCGCGTCAGCAGTCTACGAGACTAACAGCTCCGTCCGGCGGGCCGGGCTGGCGTGGCGTCGTGCTGCCAGCGAGCCGTCAGCTGGCCGGTGTACTGTCGCTGACAGCTCGTTACACCAGCTAACTAGTTTCCCGGCGCCGCGTCACCGGCGTCGACAGGGGAGTTTGAAAATGAAACGCACCGGCCGATTTGCTGGAGACACCTGGGATCTGGCCTCCAGCGTGGGCGCTACCGCCACCATGGTTGCGGTGGGCCGAGCGGTGGCAAGCCGTGGAAACGGCAGCGACCGCCCGCTGATCAACGACCCCTACGCCGAACCGCTGGTCCGCGCGGTCGGGGTGGACCTGTTCAGCAAGCTGGCCAGCGGCGAACTCAGCCCGGCCGAGTTCGGCGGTGACGGGGCCGAGGACGGGCCGATGACGCTGTCCCGGATGGCCGACAACATGGCGGTGCGCACCCGGTTCTTCGACGAATTCTTCCTCGACGCTTGTACCGGCACAGCGGCGACGTCGGGTATCCGGCAGGCCGTCATCCTGGCCTCCGGGCTCGACGCCCGCGCCTACCGGCTGGACTGGCCGGCCGGCACCACCGTCTTCGAGATCGACCAGCCCGACGTGATCGAGTTCAAGACCCGGGTGCTGGCCGAGCAGGGTGCCCGGCCGACCGCCGACCGTCGGCCGGTGGCCGTCGACCTGCGCGACAACTGGCCCGCGGCTCTGCAGGCGGCGGGCTTCGATCCGGCAGCACCGACGGCCTGGAGCGCCGAGGGCCTGCTGGCCTATCTGCCCGCCGACGCACAGGACCGGCTGCTGGACACCGTCACCGGCCTGTCCGCGCCGGGCAGCCGGTTCGCCATCGAAAGCACGCCGCCGCTGGATTCGGCCGACGAGGACACGGCGCGCCAACGCATGCAGCAGACCGCCGATCAGTTGCACGGCCACGGCCTCGATCTCAACTTCGCCGAGCTCGTCTACTTCGGTGACCGCAATGACGCCACCGCGTACCTCGCCGACCGCGGCTGGAAGATGACCGGCCGGGGCATCAACGAGTTGTTCGCCGCCCACGGACTGCCGCCGCTGGACGACGACACCGGTTTCGCCGGTCTGGTCTACGCCACCGGCGTTCTGGGCTGACGGCCATGGCACGCACCGATAGCGACAGCTGGGACCTGGCATCCAGCGTGGGCAGCACGGCCACCATGGTCGCCGCCGCCCGCGCGCTGGCCACCGTCGAACCCGACGCGATCATCAACGATCCGTTCGCCGCGCCGCTGGTGCGCGCGGTCGGCATCGACTTCTTCACCAAGTTGGTGGACGGGAAGTTGGAGCCGGCGGTGGCCGAGGAGGTCAAGGCCGCCGCCGGGCCGATGACCGCCGTGCTGGCGGTGCGGACTCGGTTCTTCGACGACTTCTTCCTCGACGCGGGTAAGGACACTGCCGGCGCCGCCGGCATCCGGCAGGCCGTCATCCTGGCCTCTGGCCTGGATTCGCGGGCTTACCGTCTGGCGTGGCCGCAGGGCAGCCAGGTCTATGAGATCGACCAGCCGGACGTGATCGAATTCAAATCCCGCACGCTGGCCGAACTGGGCGCCCAACCCACGGCGGACCGCCGGACGGTGGCCGTCGACTTGCGGGATGACTGGCCGGAGGCATTGCGCCGCAGCGGTTTTGACGAGAAGAAACCCACCGCGTGGAGCGCGGAGGGCCTGCTCATCTACCTGCCGCCGGAAGCGCAGGATCGGCTGTTCGACAACATCACCGCGTTGAGCGCACCGGGCAGCCGACTGTCCACCGAGTACCACCCCGACGGCGCCGCCACGCTGAGCGACTCGAACCAGTCGATGGGCCAGCGCTTCGCCGATCAGGGTCTGGATCTCGACTTCGCCAACCTGGTCTACTCCGGCGAGCGAAACCCGGTCGGGGCGTACCTGGGCGACCGGGGTTGGCGGGTGACCGAGCGCGCCCGGGCCGAAGTCTTCGCCGCCTACGGTCGGACCTTTCCCGACGACGAAATTGTGGCGCGGATGCGCAATTCGGTATCGATCGAGGCCATTCGCACATAGCCGTCCGCCGGCCACGGTATACCCGTATCAATGGCGCTCAAAGTTAAGGTTTCACCGGACCTGATCGGTGGGGACGTCGATGAGGGCTACGGCAAGGTCGCCGACGCGTTCCGCGCTAATTTCGCCCGCGGCCGCGAGGTCGGCGCCGCGGTTTCGGCGTACCGCGACGGCGTCAAAGTGGTCGACCTGTGGGGCGGCTACCGCAATGGCATCACCCTGCAGCCCTGGCAGCAGGACACCATGGTCAACGTCTTCTCGAGCACCAAGGGTGTAGCAGCACTGGCCGTGGCGTTGGCGGTGTCGCGGGGCATGTTCGGCTACAACGACAAGGTGGCCGACCACTGGCCGGAGTTTGCCCAGGCCGGCAAGGGCGACGTCACGGTCCGCCAACTGCTCGGCCATCAGGCCGGTCTGTGTGTGCTGAAGCCGGCACCTACCCTGGCCGACGTCGCCGACCCGGCCCGTCTGTCGTCGATACTCGCCGCCCAGCAGCCGGTCTGGGCGCCGGGCACCCGGCACGGCTATCACGCAGTCACGCTCGGCTGGTATGAATCCGAGCTGATCCGTCGCACCGACCCGGCCGGCCGCACCCTGGGTCGGTTTCTCGCCGAAGAGATCGCCGGGCCCCTGGGGCTGGACCTCTACATAGGGCTGCCGAATGCGGTGTCGCGCGACCGGGTGGCGCACTTGCACCACTGGAAGCGGGTGGAGTCACTGCTGCACCTCAATGTGATGCCGATGCGTCTGGTGGCCGCGTCGTTCAATCCGCTCGGACTGCTGGCCCGAGCGGGGTGTCTTCCGCGGGACGTCACTCCTTGGGACGGTGACTACAACCGCGACGACGTACGCGCCGTCGAAATTCCGTCGGCCAATGGGATCGGAACCGCCTCGGCAATCGCGCGACTCTACGGCGCCGCGGCAACCGTAGATCCCGTGTTGCCGCTGACCGCCGGCGTGCGCGATGCACTCACCGCGACGCCGGCGCCACCGACCCGCGGTGAACGCGACAAGGTGCTGGGCGTCGAGGGCATCTTCGCGCTGGGACTGTCCAAACCGTCGTCTGGCGCCGTCTTTGGTTCATCAGATAGGGCTTACGGCACACCGGGATTCGGTGGATCTTTCGGATTCGCCGACCCCGATACCGGTGTCGGTTTTTCCTACGTGATGAATCGCTTGGGCTTTCACCTCTACAGCGATCCTCGCGAACTCGCGCTGCGCCAAGTGCTGTTCCGCGATGTGCTAGGTGCCAGACCGCAGACCTAATCTCATGGCGAATCCCAATATGGTGCCCGCAACAGCTACAGGTGCTCCGGGCAATAGTGTCTCGCCGAGATCGCGGCGAACTCTGCGGCCGTCTGCACGGTGAATCCAGGGTTGGTGGTCTGCACCGCGACGACGGTGTCCATCGAGGTCAGCCCCGCGTCCATCAGCTGGCACACCGCGCGGCCGGCCGACACGGTGGCCTGGTCGTTGCCGCTGTGGCTCAGGCCCGCACCCGACAGGGTGGCTAGGAACTGCCCGTCAACGCCCGTGGGCGCGGCGTAAGCGGGCGCCGCCAAGCCGATCATCGCGCTCAGGCCCGCCAATAGCAGTAACCGTTTCATGCTGCTAAGTCTGGGCGGCGCTCGTTACGGATGCGTTACCGAGCTTTTAATGCCGCGGAGCCAATTGTTGAATTTGTGTTACGCGCTCACCAGCGCGACTCCCCCAGCCACAGCACCTGTGCGCCGTTGACCGACCGCCCCGCCTGGTCGACGATCCCGACCAGCGACCGCACCAGCAGACCGCCGACGGCATCGGTCAGGGCCGCCGCCGGCTGCGACGACGGGCGC
>JBDTEP010000058.1:0-5079 GCA_039922455.1 Mycobacterium sp.
TACGTCGCCGGAAAGCTGCAGTAGTTAGCGTCAAACCGGGAACGTGATTCCCGTCAGCTCCTCCGAAACCGTCCACAGCCGCTGTTGCAGTTCGACATCGTGTGCTTGCTTGCTGGATTCGACCAGCTTGGGGTGGCCGCGCTGTTCACCAATGCCGCCCGGACCGTAGTACTGCCCGCCCCGCACCTCGGTGTCGGTGGCGGCACGCAGTGTCGGCAGTGCACCCATCGCCGCGCTCTGAACGACCAGCGGCAACAACAAGCGGTCGGCCGGGCGCAGCAACGGCGGCAGGTAGCGGGTCAGTTCGGTGTTGGCGGTGCCGGGGTGCGCGGCAACGGCGATGGTCGACGTGCGTTTGGCGGCCAGTCGGCGCTGCAACTCGTAGGTGAACATCAGATTGGCCAGCTTGGATTGCCCGTAGGCGGCGATCCGGTTGTAACCGCCCTCCCACTGCAGGTCGTCGAAGTGGATCGCCGCCATGATCCGGTGCGCCATGCTGGACACCGTCACCACCCGGGAGCCCGTCACCCGCACCATCCGGGGCAGCAGCAGGCCGGTCAGGGCGAAATGTCCCAGATGGTTGGTGCCGAACTGCAGCTCGAAACCGTCGACGGTGGTCTGCTTGGGGGTGTACATGACGCCGGCGTTGTTGATCAGCAGGTCGATTCGGGGGTGGGCGGAGCCGAGGGCTTCGGCGGCTGCCCGCACCGACGCCAGCGAACTCAGGTCGAGTTCGGCCACCTCGACGCTGGCCTCCGGGCAGTCTTTATTGATCTGGTTGGCGGCGGCGTGTCCCTTGTCGAGGTTGCGCACCGCCAGCACCACCACAGCGCCGTGCTCGGCGAGCACCCTGGCGGTGTGATACCCGATTCCGGTGTTAGCGCCGGTGATTACTGCGACGCGCCCGGCTTGATTCGGCACATTCTCCGCGGCCCACTTGTCGTGGCTGACCATGCAGCAAACGATACTCAGGTCCACCGGTTCTGCACGTCAGAGTGACAGGGCCTCGCCGCTACGTCATTCTCTCTTGCATGGCGCCCAACGCGAATCGTCCCGGGGAGATCACCATGGTCGACCCCATCAACCCGCCCAGCTCCCGTGCGCCGTTGGTGTGGGCCCTGGTCGGTGCAGTGCCCTGGCTGGTGCTGGCCGTGCTGCAACTGGGGTGGGCGGTCGCCGATCAGCGGATGCCCCCCGCAAGCGGGTGGTACCCCCACTGGCTGCATGTGGGTGCGCTGGCGCTGACCGCGCTGGGCCTACTGGTCTCAACGGTTGTCGCGCCGCTGTGGCGTTACCGGGTGCACCGGTGGGACATCAGTGACCAGGCGGTCTACACCCGTACCGGCTGGCTGGTGCAGGAGCGCCGGATCGCGCCGATCTCCCGGGTTCAGACCGTCGACACCTATCGGGGCCCGCTGGACCGGCTGCTCGGGCTGGCCAACGTGCGGGTGACCACCGCGTCATCGGCGGGAGCGGTGCACATCGTGGCGCTGGATGCTCCGGTAGCCGACCGCGTGGTGGCGCAACTGACCGACATCGCCGCCCTGGGCGCCGAGGACGCCACGTGAGCCGCCCCGCCGAACCGGCCTGGCAGCGGCTGAGCCCGCGGATGCTGCTGGTGCATCCGCTGTACGAGGCGCTGCGGGAACTGCCGCTGCTGGTGGCGGTGGTGGTGTTCGGTTCGGCGACTGACAACTCGGTCTGGGTGGTGGCGATGGTGTGGGTGATCGCCATGGTGGGTGTGACCCGCTGGTTCACCACCACGTACCGCATCGAACCCGATCCAGAAGCCGGCCGGGTCCAGCTGCGCTCGGGTCTGCTGCGCCGCAATGTGCTTTCGGTGCCGCGGAACCGGATTCGCTCGGTGGAGACCGACACCCGGCTGTTGCACCGGCTGCTGGGGTTGACGGTGCTGCGGGTCAGCACCGGTCAGCAGGCCGCCGGGGACGGAGTGTTCGAGCTGAATGCGGTCGAGAGCAGCCAGGTGCCGGGGCTGCGCGCGACCCTGCTGGCGCACACCGGTCAGCTTGCTCAATCCGCGGCCGGACCGGGATCCGCCCGCGCGACGGTACTGGCCCGGTGGCGGCCGTCGTGGTTGCGGTACAGCCCGCTGAGCCTGTCCGGGCTGGTGCTGATCGGTGCCCCGGTGGCTGCGCTGTACCAGAGCGGTGCCTGGGCGGCGCTGCAGGATTCGCCGCTGAGCCGATCCTGGGTGGATGCCGCAGAGCGGTTCGGCATGCAGCAGAGCGCGGCGGTGATCGTCGTCCTGGTGGTGGCGGCCTCGATGCTGCTGGCGGTGCTGCGATCGCTGCTGACCTACGGCAACCTGGTGCTGTCACGCAGTTTCGGGGCGGCCGGCGACGTGCTGGCGTTGAGCTACGGGTTGTTGCGGGTGCGCGAGCACAGCTACGACATGCGCCGGCTGCGCGGCGGAACACTGCGGCGCCCACTGCTGGTTCGGTTGTTCGGCGGTGCGCGGCTGGATGCGGCGATGACCGGGGTCACCGGGGCAGGCGAATCCTCGATCCTGTTGCCGCCCTGCCCGCGGGCCACCGCAGAGGAGGTGCTGACCGGGCTGGTGGCCGATCCGGTCGTGGTCACCGGGCCGCTGCGCAGGCACGGCCCGGCGGCGGCCCGCCGGCGCTGGACCCGGGCGATGATGCTGCCGGTGGTCGCCGGGGTTGGCCTGGCTGTTGCGGCGACGGGTGAGGTACCGCTGTGGTGCTGGCCGGCGTGGGGGGGCCTGACGCTGTGCGCTGCGCTGTTGGCGGCCGACCGGGTGCGCGCCCTGGGGCATCGCGTCGACCGGTATTGGCTTTCGGCCCGCACCGGCAGTTGGGAGCAGCGTCGCTACTGCATCTCCACTGCGGGCATCATCGGCTGGACGGTGCGCCAGAGCTGGTTTCAGCGCCGTGCCGGGGTGGCCACCCTGATCGCGGCAACCGCCGCCGGGGTCAAGGCCTACCGGGTGATCGACGTGCCGCAGGAGTGGGCGTGGTCGGTGGCCGCGCAGGCCTCCCCGTGGGTGGCGGACAGCCGCTGGGCGCGCCGCTGACCCTCAGTTGGTGGCCGCGACGGCGGGGTCGGCACGGCGCGTCGGGAACTGGAAGATCGTCCAGTACAGGATGCCGATCATGACCCCGCCACCGACGATGTTGCCGAGCGTCACCGGCACCAGGTTCTCGGTGATGAAGTTGGACCAGGTGATGTTGGTGTAGTTCGCCGGGTCGAGTTGGGTCGAGGCCCAGAAGTCGGGCCCGGCGCCTTGGCGAATCAGGATTCCCAGCGGGACCATGAACATATTGGCGACGCAGTGTTCGAAACCGCAGGCGACGAACAGTGCGATCGGCATCGTCACGGCCATGACCTTGTCGGTTGTCGTACGGCCCCCGTAGGCGGCCCACACCGCGAGGCACACCATCAGGTTGCACAGAATTCCGAGGCAGAACGCCTCCAGCCAGGTGTGGTGCAGTTTCATGTTCGCCGTATTGAGCACGACCGCACCCCAGGCTCCCTTGGCGTTGTGCCAGGTACCGCCGAGGTAGACCAGCGCCACCATGGTCAGCGCGCCGATGAAGTTCGCGACGTAGACGACTACCCAGTTCGACAACAATTGCCTCGTCGTGAGGCGGCCGCTGGCCCGTGCCGTGAGCGTCATCGTCGAGGAGGTGAATAGGTCAGCGCCGGTGAGCACTACCAGGGCCAGGCCGGTCGCGAAGACGAAGCCGCCGAGTACCTTGGCCACCCCCCACGGAATCATCTCGGCCCCGACCTGGCTGGTCGTGTAGAAGATGAAGCCCAGGGCGATGTAGCCGCCGGCGGTCAGTCCGAGCAGGAACGACTTGTGCGGCGGATATGTCGCCTTGGCAAATAATGCGTCCTCGGCTGCCTGGGCCATCTGGCCCGGGGTGAGCATCCAGGCATGGTGAGGTTCGCCGAACTGGGTGGGGCTGGGCATGACGGAGTCCTCCACGATGATGGATTTTGGCGGACTCTAATCAGCTATTTGAAGAAATAGGGATGACGGAAGCTTTATGGCAGAACATTGCCAGCCATTTCCCAGTTGACTCTGGGTGGTTTAGAGCCGCCGAATCGCGACGATGCGAGCCCGCAGATGGTCGCTGCTGGCGGCCGCCACCGGCGGGCCCCCGCAGATCCGGCGGAGCTCGTTGTGAATCCAGCCGTGCGGCTTGCCGAGTCGATGATGCGCCGCCGACACCAACGCGTTGAGTTCGTGGCGTAACTCGCGCAGTTGCCCGTGCGCCGTGATCGGTACCGAAACCCCCGCAGCGCCGACCACCTTTGATCGCCGGTCCAGCTGCTCTTCCTGCCTGCGCCGCAACAGGTCTCGCATCTGGGCGGTGTCCAGCAGTCCGGGGATGCCCAGATAGTCGGCTTCCTCCTCGCTGCCGGCGGGGGTGGCGGTGCCGAACGAGGCGCCGTCGAAGATCACCTGGTCCAACTCGGCGTCGGCCCCCAGTGACTCGAAGGTGTTCTCCAGCTCGGACGGCTCGCTGCGGCGACGCTCGGCCAGTTCGTCATCACCGAACGATTCCCGGTGCGGCTTGCCCAATACATGGTTGCGCTGCGCTTCGAGCTCACTGGCCAACTGCAGCAGCGACGGCACCGACGGCAGGAAGATGCTGGCGGTCTCACCGGGCTGCCTCGACCGCACGTACCGGCCGATCGCCTGCGAGAAGAACAGCGGGGTGGACGCGCTGGTGGCGTAGACACCGACCGCCAGCCGCGGCACGTCGACCCCCTCGGAGACCATCCGCACCGCCACCAGCCAGCTGCTGGTGGCCCCGGCGAACTGCGCGATCTTGTCCGAGGCGGTGGGGTCGTCGGAGAGCACCACCGTGGGGGCCTCGCCGGTGAGCTTGTTCAGCAGTTTGGCGTAGGTGCGGGCCGTCTTCTGATCCGAGGCGATGATCATCCCGCCGGCGTCGGCCATGCCGCCGTCGCGCAGCTGGCGCAGCCGCTTGTCCGCGGCGGCGATGACCGCGGGCATCCAATCCCCGGCCGGGTCCAGGGCCATGCGCCACGCCCGGGCGGTGTGCTCGGCGGTCAGCGGCTCCC
>JBDTEP010000059.1:0-16867 GCA_039922455.1 Mycobacterium sp.
GAGAGGGCCGAGATCAGCTCATTGGGCAGGTCGGCCACCGACGCGGCCGCGACGAATTCGCGGTGCTGCGGGGCGTTGTTGTGGTCGGCCAGCACGGATACTGCGACCGCTGCGAACGGACTTGCGACCGCCAAGGCGGCGACTGCGCTCGTAGTGGTCGAGAGCCTGCGTCGACGTCGGTTCGGCACGGAAGTCTCCTCAATATGTTTTGCCCTTCAATCCTTGGTGGGAATGTCGGGCGCTTTACTGCCTACCTGGTCGATGGTACGAGTGTGACTGGTGTGAAAAGAGTGACGAGACCGAATCGTGAGGAAACTGCGACCATCCCTACCCTTGGGGCCCAGGGCGCTGCCATCGCGCCGATAGTGCACGGACGCCGGGAATCGGCGCGTTTGCCCTGCGTGGCTGCAATCTCGCGATGCCGGCCGGCGCTGCGACAGGCGGCGCACACACAGCTGGGAAGCGGTCGGCGGCTCGGGTGGCGGGGCGCCGACGATACTCGCGGGCGCTGGTCAGCTAGCCTAGGCGCCGATGACCGCTCGTTTTGACCTCTTCGTTGTGGGTTCCGGATTCTTTGGCCTAACCATCGCCGAGCGCGTGGCGGCCGAACTCGGCAAGCGCGTACTCGTCGTGGAGAAAAGGCCGCACATCGGCGGCAACGCCTACTCCGAGGCCGAACCGCAGACCGGTATCGAGGTCCACAAGTACGGCGCGCACCTGTTCCATACCTCTAATAAGCGGGTCTGGGACTACGTGCGGCAGTTCACCGACTTCACCGGGTATCAGCACCGGGTCTTCGCCATGCACGACGGTCAGGCCTACCAGTTCCCGATGGGGCTGGGCCTGGTGTCGCAGTTCTTCGGTCGCTACTTCACCCCGGACGAGGCGCGGGCGCTCATCGCCGAGCAGGCCAGTGAAATCTCAGCGACCGAAGCCGCCAATTTCGAGGAGAAGGCGATCTCACTGATCGGCCGCCCGCTCTACGAGGCGTTCGTCAAGGCCTACACCGCCAAGCAGTGGCAGACCGACCCCAAGGAGTTGCCCGCGGCCAACATCACCCGGCTGCCGGTGCGCTACACGTTCGACAACCGCTACTTCAACGACACCTACGAGGGGCTGCCGGTCGACGGCTACACCGCGTGGCTGGAGAACATGGCGGCCCACGACAACATCGAGGTCCGGTTGGGAACCGACTGGTTCGACGTCCGCGACCAACTGCGGGCGGACAGCCCGGACGCTCCCGTTGTCTATACCGGCCCGCTGGACCGCTACTTCGACTACGCCGAAGGCCGACTCGGCTGGCGCACCCTGGACTTCGAGCTGGAAGTGTTGGCGACAGGCGACTTTCAGGGCACCCCGGTGATGAACTACAACGACGCGGCGGTGCCCTACACCCGCATCCACGAATTCCGGCACTTCCACCCCGAACGTGACTACCCGACCGACAAGACGGTGATCATGCGGGAGTACTCGCGGTTCGCCGATGAAGCCGACGAACCCTACTACCCGATCAACACCGAGGCGGACCGGGCGGTGCTGACCACCTACCGAGCCCGCGCCAAGGCCGAGACTGAGTCGGCGAAGGTGCTCTTCGGCGGGCGGCTGGGCACCTACCAATATCTGGACATGCACATGGCCATCGCCAGTGCGCTGAGCATGTACGACAACACCCTGGCGCCGAATCTGGCCGACGGGGTACCGCTGGGAGAGGGCAGTAAGCCATGAACGACAGTTCCGGTGCGGTGAGCCGACTTTCGCGGATCATTCTGCCGCGTCACGGCGAGCCGCTGGACGTGCGCAAGCTCTACATCGAGGAGTCCGACACCAACAATCGTCGGGCGCACCCGCTCACCCGCACCAGCCTGGAGATCGGCGAAGAGGCAGAGGTGTCGTTCGCGACGTACTTCAATGCCTTCCCGGCCTCCTACTGGCGGCGCTGGTCGACGGTGGAGTCGGTGGTGCTGCGACTGGAACTGACCGGATCTGGCCGCGTCGACGTCTACCGCTCCAAGGCGACCGGTGCTCGGATTGCGGTGGACGGCAAGCTTTTCGACAGTAAGGGCACGCCTACCGGGGAGACCGCCGCAGTCGAGTTCGAGGTCGGCCTGCAGCCGTTCGAGGACGGCGGGTGGATCTGGTTCGACATCACCACCGACACCGCGGTCACGTTGCACCGTGGCGGTTGGTACGCGCCCACCGAAGCGCCCGGGCGGGCCGACGTCGCCGTCGGCATCCCGACCTTCAACCGGCCGGACGACTGCGTCAACGCACTGCACGCACTGACCTCCGACCCCGACGTCGACGCGGTGATCAGCGCGGTGATCGTCCCGGATCAGGGCACCCGCAAAGCTCGTGACCATCCCGGCTTCCCCGCGGCGGCCGCCGCGCTGGGCGACCGGCTGTCGATCCACGACCAGCCCAACCTCGGCGGGTCGGGCGGCTACAGCCGGGTGATGTACGAGGCACTGAAGAACACCAGCTGCGAGCAGATCCTGTTCATGGACGACGACATCCGCATCGAGCCGGACTCGATCCTGCGGGCGCTGGCACTCAACCGGTTCGCCAAGACCCCGACGCTGATCGGCGGGCACATGCTGAACCTGCAGGAGCCCTCCCACCTGCACATCATGGGCGAGGTCGTCGACCCCGACGTCTTCATGTGGACCAACGCCCCGCACACCGAGTACGACCACAACTTCGCCACCGACTCATTGGCAGAGACCCCGGACCTGCACCGGCGCATCGACGTCGACTTCAACGGCTGGTGGATGTGCATGATCCCGCGGGTGGTTGCAGAGGAGATCGGTCAGCCGGTGCCGTCCTTCATCAAGTGGGACGACGCGGAGTACGGGCTGCGGGCCGGGGAACACGGCTATCCCACCGTCACCCTGCCGGGGGCAGCGATCTGGCACATGGCCTGGAGCGACAAAGACGACGCGATCGACTGGCAGGCCTACTTCCACCTGCGTAACCGGTTGATCGTGGCCGCGCTGCACTGGGACGGCAACATCACCGGACTGATCCGCAGCCACCTCAAGGCCACCCTGAAACACCTTGCCTGCCTGGAGTATTCGACGGTGGCCGTGCAGAACAAGGCGCTGGATGATTTCATGGCCGGCCCCGAGCACATCTTCTCGATCCTGGAGTCGGCGCTGCCGGACATCCATGCGTTGCGCAAGACCTATCCCGACGCGGTGGTGCTGCCGGCGGCCGACCAGCTGCCCACCCCCTCGGCGCGCCGCCGACCGATGCGACCGCCGGTACAGCCACTGTCGATCGGCTACCGGCTGGCCCGCGGCATCGTGCACAACCTCAAGGCCACCGAGCCTGAGCACCACCGACGCCCGCAGCTCAACGTGCCCACCCAGGACGCCCGGTGGTTCCTGCTGTGCACGCTGGACGGCGCAACCGTCACCAGCGCCGACGGCCGCGGTGTGGTCTACCGCCAGCGCGACCGGACCAAGATGTTCACGCTGTTGCGCGAATCGCTGCGCCGCCAGTACGAGTTGAAGCGGCGTTTCGACGCGTTGCGCCGGACCTACCGTCGCGCACTGCCGGCGATGGCGAGCACACAGCAGTGGGAGACGGTGTTTCCCAAGAAGTCGTTCCCCCGAGACGCGGGACGCGACCATGCCTCCGCCTGAGATCGTGTCGCCGGTCGGGCCGCCGCACGGCGAGGACGCGGTGCTGGTCGTCGTGCAGTCCGCGCTGACGGGCCGGACCGGGGTGCTGACAGGCGCGCGCGGGTTGTCGCACTTCGGTGAGCACAGCCTGGGCTGGCTGGCGGTATCGGCGGCCGGGGCGCTGGCCCAGCCACGCCGGCGCCGGGCCTGGCTAGCCGCCGGGGTGGGGGCGTTCGCCGCACACGCGTCCGCCGTGGTGATCAAGCGGGTGGTGCGCCGTCGGCGACCGCACCATCCGGCGATCGCGATCAACGTTGCAACGCCGAGCCGGCTGAGCTTCCCGTCGGCGCACGCCACCTCCACCACTGCGGCCGCCGTGCTGCTGGGGCGGGCGGCCGGACTGCCCGGCCTGACACTGCCGGCGTTGCTGGTGCCGCCGATGGCGCTGTCACGGCTGGTGCTCGGGGTGCATTACCCCAGCGACGTGGCTGCGGGCATCGCGGTCGGCGCCGCCGTCGCAGCCCTGACGAGCCGAGTGGGCCGCGTGCACCGACTGGACGGAGGCGACAGATGAGCGAAGGGCCGCCGGCGAACCTGTTCAGCGGGGTGATCAAGGCGATGCGCCCGCGCCAGTGGGTGAAGAACGTGCTGGTGCTGGCCGCGCCGCTGGCCGCACTCGGCGGTGACGTGCACTACGACTACGCCGACGTGGGCAGCAAGGCGCTCGTCGCGTTCGTGGTGTTCTGCCTGGCCGCCTCGTCGATATACCTGGTCAACGACGCCCGGGACGTCGAAGCCGACCGCGCGCACCCGACCAAGCGGTTCCGCCCGATTGCGGCCGGGGTGGTGCCGGCGGGGCTGGCCTACGCCCTCGCGGCGCTGCTGGGGGTGGCCTCGCTGGCCATCTCCTGGTGGCTCACCCCCAACCTGGCGTTGGTGATGGCGATCTACCTGGCCATGCAGTTGGCGTACTGCTTCGGTCTCAAACACCAAGCGGTGCTGGATATCTGCATTGTTTCTTCGGCTTATCTGCTGCGGGCCATCGCCGGCGGCGTGGCCGCGCAGATTCCGCTGTCGCAGTGGTTCCTGCTGGTGATGGCGTTCGGTTCGCTGTTCATGGTGGCGGGAAAGCGTTACGCCGAACTGCAGTTGGCCGCGCAGACCGGGGCCAAGATCCGCAAGTCGCTGGAGAGATACACCGACACCTACCTGCGCTTCGTGTGGACGGCGTCGGCCACCGCGATGCTGGTTTGTTACAGCCTGTTCGCCTTTGAACGCGACCACGGCGCCGGCTCCTGGTATGCGGTGTCGATCATCCCGATAACCGTCGCGATCCTGCGCTACGCAGTCGACGTCGACGGTGGCATGGCCGGCGAGCCCGAGGACATCCTGCGGCGCGATCGGGTGCTGCAGCTGATGGCGCTGGCCTGGATCGGAACCATCGGTGCTGCCGTCGCCTTCGGCTAGTCAGCGCGCGCGGGGCGGGGCGCCGGGCCATGGGGTCCGGCCGCTGGGTTGGCCGGCGGTCGCCTACAGCCCGTCGGTACGACTGAGTTCGTGGGCCTCGCTGGCCGTGGTGCTGGTGCTGTTCGGTGTCGGCGCGTGGCGGCGCCGCTGGATCTCCGACGACGGGCTGATCGTGTTGCGCACCGTGCGCAACCTGCTGGCCGGCAACGGGCCGGTGTTCAACGCCGGCGAACGGGTGGAGGCCAACACTTCCACCGTCTGGACCTACCTGATGTATCTGGGCAGCTGGCTTGGCGGGCCGCTGCGCATGGAGTACGTGGCGCTGGCCTTCGCGCTGGTGCTCAGCCTGGCCGGGGTGGCGCTGCTGATGCTGGGCACCGCCCGGCTCTACGCACCCGGGCTGCAGGGCCGCCGGGCGCTGCTGCTGCCCGCCGGGGCACTGGTCTACATCGCGGTGCCGCCCGCGCGGGACTTTGCCACGTCCGGTCTGGAGAGCGGCCTGGTGCTGACCTATCTGGGTCTGCTGTGGTGGATGCTGATCTGCTGGTCGCAGGCGCTGCGCATGCCCCGATCCCGGGCCCGCGGACCCCGATTCACCGCCTACCTGGCGTTCGTGGCCGGCTGCAGCGTGCTGGTTCGCCCCGAATTGGCGCTGATCGGCGGCGGCGCGCTGGTCATGCTGCTGATCGCGTCGCGGGACTGGCGGCGTAGGGCGCTGATCCTGGTGGCCGGCGGCGCGTTGCCGGTGGCCTACCAGATCTTCCGGATGGGCTACTACGGGCTGTTGGTTCCGGGCACCGCGCTGGCCAAGGACGCCGCCGCCGACAAGTGGTCCCAAGGCATGATCTACCTGGCGAACTTCAACGCCCCCTACGCACTGTGGGTGCCCGTCGTGTTGTGCGCGGCGCTGGGCGCGGCGCTGTGGGTCGGCGCCGCAGTACGTCGGCGACCCCAACGCCCGGTGCCGCGCGGTGTCGGCCCGTGGGCCCGGCTGGTGCGCAGCCCCGCGGTGGTGGTCTGTTTCTTCGTGGTCAGCGGCTTCCTGCAGGGTGCCTATTGGATCCGCCAGGGTGGCGACTTCATGCACGGCCGGGTGCTTTTGGCGCCGCTGTTCTGCATGCTGGCCCCGGTGGCGGTGATTCCGGTGCTGCTGCCCGACGGCGCGCGCTATCACCGGGAGGCCGGCTACCCGCTCAGCGGCGCGGTCGGCGTGCTGTGGCTGGCGGTGGCCGGATGGTCGCTGTGGGCGGCTAATTCGCCCGGGATGGGCGATGACGCCACCCGCGTCACCTACTCCGGGATAGTCGATGAGCGCCGGTTCTATTCGCAGGCGACCGGCCACGCCCACCCGCTGACCGCCGCCGACTATCTCGGTTACCCGCGGATGCGGGCCGTGTTGACCACGATCGCCGCCACCCCGGCCGGGGCGCTGCTGCTGCCGTCGGGCAACTACGACCAGTGGGACGTCATCCCGGTCATCCTGCCGGTGCCCCCGGGGATCGGCGTCCCGACGGATCCCGATCCGGGCGGACCCGGACCCCACACCGTCTTCTTCACCAATCTGGGCATGTTGAGCATGAACACCGGCCTGGACGTCCGGTTGCTCGACCAGATCGGGTTGGCCAACCCGATCGCGGCGCACACCGAACGTCTCGAACACGGTCGGATCGGCCACGATAAAGACCTGTTCCGGGACTGGGTGGTGGCCGACGGGCCGTGGGTCAAGTGGTACCCGCTGATTCCGGGCTATCTGGACCAGGACTGGATCGCCCAGGCGGAGGCGGCCATGCGCTGCCCCGACACCGCGGCGGTGCTGGCCTCGGTGCGGGCACCGATGGGCCCGCGCCGGTTCCTATCCAACGTGCTGCACGCGGCGGGGTTCACCAGCTACCGGATCGAGCGGGTGCCGCGCGACGAACTGATCCGATGCGGGTTGGCCGTGCCCGAACCGACCCGGCCGCCCTACACCGGGATGCCACCTGACGTCCCGTGACGGCTTAACATCCGTCTCGGCGCCGAAATTGTGACCGACGTCATGTGTCGACGGTCGCAGCTACCGGCCGCGTCCCGTCCGACCGGCTCGGATGGTCTCCCCGGCGCAGCGCGGCGATCGTCGGGAAATCCGGTGTCGGGCCTGTTCGCCTGCCGGACGGCAGACGTAACGGCTTGATGACAGACATTTATGGTTGACTACACCAGCACTGCGACGTTCGCGTACGCAGATCCGGTCCGACTCGGACCACATTCATGAGCCAAAGCACGGTAACAATACGAATGAGGAATTCCAGGATGAAGCTGCTTGACAGGTTGATGGTCGCCGCCGCTGGCGCGACCCTGCTGGCGGGGTTGGTCGGTGTCGTCGGTACTGCGGAGGCGAACGCCTTCTCCCGGCCGGGTCTGCCGGTCGAGTACCTGCAGGTTCCGTCTGCAGGCATGGGCCGCGACATCAAGGTCCAGTTCCAGAGCGGCGGGGCCGGCTCGCCGGCGCTGTACCTGCTCGACGGCATGCGCGCCCAGGACGACTTCAGCGGCTGGGACATCAACACCCCGGCGTTCGAGTGGTACCTGAACTCGGGCATCTCGGTCGTGATGCCGGTCGGTGGCCAGTCCAGCTTCTACAGCGACTGGTACAAGCCGGCCTGCGGCAAGATCGGCTGCCAGACCTACAAGTGGGAAACCTTCATCAGCAGCGAGCTGCCGGCCTATCTGGCCGCCTCCGAGTACAGCGTGAAGCAGGGCGGCAGCGCGGTCGTCGGCCTGTCGATGGCCGGCTCGTCGGCGATGACGCTGGCCATCTACCACCCAAACCAGTTCAGCTACGCCGGCTCGCTGTCGGGTTACATCAACCCGTCGAACGGCAAGGGCTGGATCGGCCTGTCGATGGGCGACGCCGGCGGTTACAAGAAGAACGACATGTGGGGCGACGACAGCGACCCGGCCTGGTTGCGCAACGACCCGACCGTCAACGTCGACAAGCTGGTCGCCAACAACACCCGGCTTTGGGTCTTCTGCGGCAACGGGAAGCCCAACGAGTTGGGCGGCGACAACCTCCCGGCCACCTTCCTGGAGAGCAACTTCATGATCGGTGCCAACAAGAAGTTCCAGGAGCTCTACACCGCCGCGGGCGGCACCAACGCGATGTTCGACTTCCCGGACTCCGGCACCCACTCGTGTGAGTACTGGGGCCAGCAGCTGCAGGCGATGAAGCCGGACCTGCAGGCGCACCTGGGTGCTTCACCGACGACCGCGAGCGCGCCGGCTGAGTAGCCCTTTACACAAACACACCGCTGACGGCGGCGACCCTTCCCGGGGTCGCCGCCGTCGGTAGTTTCCACCCCTGCCCGCCGGTGCCGTGTGGTTGACTACCTTGCGGGGTCGGGACGCGTGACCAGCGGGTGGATCACCACGAATCTGGGAGACGAACGAGGTGGGTATGACCGGATTGTCGAAGTTGATGCGGACGCTGTGCGTGGCCGTGCTGATGCTGGGGATGTGGGGCGGCGGCGCGATGGTCGGCTCCACCGTGCATGCCGCCCAGTTCGAGAACCTGATGGTGCCGTCCCCGTCGATGGGCCGGGACATCCCGGTGGCGTTCCTCAACCAGGGTCCGCACGCGGTGTATCTGCTCGACGCGTTCGACGCCCACCCCGACGTCAGTAACTGGGTGACCGCGGGCAATGCGATGAGCACGTTGGCCGGTAAGGGCGTCTCGGTCGTCGCACCGGCGGGCGGGGCCTACAGCATGTACACCAACTGGGAGCAAGACGGCAGCAAGCAGTGGGACACGTTCCTGTCTGCCGAACTGCCGGACTGGCTGGCCGCCAACCGCGGTCTGGCGCCCGGCGGCCACGCCGCGGTCGGTGCGGCTCAGGGTGGCTACGGCGCGTTGGCGCTGGCCACCTTCCACCCGGACCGGTTCGGCTACGCCGGCTCGATGTCGGGCTTCCTCGGGCCGGCCAACACCACCGAGAGCGGTGTGATCAGCGCCGGCCTGCAGAACTTCGGTGGGGTGGACCCGTACGGCATGTGGGGTGCGCCCCAGCTGGGCCGCTGGAAGTGGCACGACCCGACCGTGCACGCGACCTTGCTGGCCCAGAACAACACCCGGGTCTGGATCTACAACCCGATGGGCGGCGCCTCCAACCCGGCCGCGATGATCGGCGACCCGACCGAGGCGACCGGCAGTGGGCGGTTCTTCAACATGCAGTACCGCCAGGTGCACGGCCACAACGGTCATTTCGACTTCTCCGGCGGGGATAACGGCTGGGGGTCCTGGTCCTCACAGCTGGGAGCGATGTCCGGCGACATCGTCGCAGCGATCCGCTAGCCGGGCGGATCGCAGCGGGTCCGCGCCATTAGCGCGGCGCTAAGTCTTGCCGTTCACTCTGCGCTCACGGTGCCGAAGTGCGAGTAGAGCGCACAGTAGACGCAGAGTCATTGGCGACCCTCGCCAATCTGTACCGTGTTAGGCAATATGGCCAAGAAATCACGGAAAGCCCTGCGCAGCCGTCGTCGCCTGTTGGCGTGGATCGCCGCAGGTGCGATGGCACTGGTGGTGGCACTGGTGGTGGTGGCCGCGGTGATCTGGATTCGTCACCCGGCGTCGCCGCCGACCGCGGATTCGCCGTCGGCGGGAGTCCCGCCGACCGGTTCGGTACCGCCGCGGGCCAAGAAGCCGCGCCCGGCCTATCAGGACGCGAGCTGCCCGGACGTACAACTGGTGTCGGTGCCCGGTACTTGGGAGACGTCGCCTACCGACAACCCGCTGGACCCCACCCAGTTTCCGCAGGCGCTGTTGCTCACTGTCACCCGCCCGATCGCCGAGCGGTTCGATGCCTCCCGGGTGCAGACCTACACCGTCCCCTACACCGCGCAGTTCCATAATCCGCTGTCGTCCGATAACCAGATGAGCTACAACAACAGCCGGACCGAGGGCACCCGCGCGACCGTCAAGGCGATGACCGAGATGAACCAGAAGTGCCCGTTGACCAGTTACGTGCTGGTCGGCTTCTCGCAGGGTGCGGTGATCGCCGGCGACGTTGCCAGCGACATCGGCAACGGGCGTGGCCCGGTCGACGAGGATCTGGTGCTGGGCGTGACGCTGATCGCCGACGGTCGCCGCCAGGAAGGTGCGGGCAGCGGTGTTAATGTGCCGCCGACCCCGCCGGGTCAGGGCGCCGAGGTGACCCTGCACGAGCTACCGATCCTGTCCGGGATGGGGCTGACCATGACCGGCCCGCGAGACGGCGGTTTCGGCGACCTCGCCAACCGCACCAATGAGATCTGCGCGCGCGGTGACCTGATCTGCGCGGCGCCGCAAGAGGCGTTCAGCGTCGGAAAGTTGCCGGCCACCCTGGAGACATTGGCCGGTGGTGCCGGTCAGCCGGTACACGCGATGTACGCCACCGTCGAGTTCTGGAATCAGGACGGCGAGTCGGCCACGCAGTGGACGCTGAATTGGGCGCACGACGTTGTGGACAACGCGCCGCATCCGCCACACGGCTGAAGCCCGCCGCATGAACCCGGAGACGGGGGTCACACGCGGTACCGTTTAATTTGGCGTGGGCCGCGTGGCCCTCTAACATTAAGAACAATTTAAGAACGGGCGGCCGGTGGCCGCGGGGAGCAACGCGTCGCCGGGTATCGGAACCCCAGTACCATCTGTGAGGTCCCGAGTCCGCGCGACGAACCACCCGGCGTGACCAGCTGCGCCCGGTAGCTGACTGAACGTATGTTCGCGACAGGAGATTTTGCATGGTCCCGGCAGCCCAGGCCGCTTACCGTAACCCGTTCGTCAAGGACGGCAAGATCCGCTTCCCGGACAACGCCAACCTGGTGCGCACCGTCGAACGTTGGGCGGCGCTCCGCGGCGACAGGGTGGCCTACCGGTTCCTGGACTTCTCCACCGAACGCGATGGCGTTGCCCGCGACATCTCCTGGGCCGAGTTCGGCATCCGCAACCGGGCTATCGGCGCCCGGCTGCAGCAGGTCACCGAGCCCGGCGACCGGGTGGCGATCTTATGCGGACAGAACCTGGACTACCTGGTGTCGTTCTTCGGCACCCTGTATGCCGGCCGCATCGCGGTGCCGCTGTTCGACCCGGGCGAGCCCGGTCACGTCGGCCGCCTGCACGCCGTCCTGGACGACTGCACCCCGACGGTGGTGCTGACCACCAGCGACTCCGCCGAGGGGGTGCGCAAGTTCCTGCGCAGCCGCCCGGCTAATGCCCGGCCTCGGGTGATCGCGGTCGACGCGGTGCCGGCCGAGGTCGGCGCGACCTGGGAGCTGGTGCCCTCCGACATGGATGCGGTCAGCTACTTGCAGTACACCTCCGGCTCCACTCGCACCCCGACCGGGGTGAAGATCACCCAGCTGAACCTGCCCACCAACGTGGTGCAGCTGCTGGACCGGCTGCAGGGCCGCGAGGGCGATCGCGCCGTCACCTGGTTGCCGTTCTTCCATGACATGGGGCTGGTCACGATCACGCTGTCGTCGGTGATGGGCCAGCAGATGACGTTCATGACGCCCGCGGCCTTCGTGCGCCGGCCCTACCGGTGGATCCGGGAGATGGCCCGCAAGGACGGCGAGACCGGCGAGTGCTTCACGGTGGCACCGAACTTCGCCTTCGAGCACGCCGCCGCTCGCGGCCTGCCCAAAGAGGGTGACCCGCCACTGGACCTGTCCAATGTCAAGGCGATCATGAACGGCAGCGAGCCGGTCTCGGCGGCGTCGGTGCGCAAGTTCATGGAGGCGTTCGGCCCGTACGGCCTGCGCGACCGGGTCATCAAGCCGTCCTACGGACTGGCCGAGGCCACCTTGTTCGTCTCGATGATCGCGATGGATGAGGCGCCCAAGATCGTCTACGTCGATCGTGAGGCGCTCAACAACTCCAACCGGTTCATCGAGGTCGCCGCGGACGACCCGAACGCGGTCAGCCAGGCGTCGGCCGGCAAGGTGGGCGTCGACCAGTGGGCGGTGATCGTCGACTACGACACCGCCGCCGAACTGCCCGACGGCCAGATCGGTGAGATCTGGTTGCAGGGCAACAACATGGGCGTCGGCTATTGGAATCGGGAAGCCGAAACTATCGACACCTTCCAGAACGTGCTGAAATCGCGGACCAGCCCGTCTCGTGCCGAGGGCGCCGCCGAGGACGGCTACTGGGTGCGCACCGGCGACTACGGCGCCTACTTCCAGGGCGACCTGTACATCACCGGCCGGGTGAAGGACCTGGTGATCGTCGACGGCCGCAACCATTACCCGCAGGACTTGGAGTACTCGGCCCAGGAGGCCAGCCGGGCGCTGCGTGCCGGCTACGTCGCGGCGTTCTCGGTGCCGGCCAACCAGCTGCCGTCGGAGGCATTCGACAACCCGCACTCCGGGCTCAAGTACGACGCCGAGGATAGCTCCGAGCAGTTGGTGATCGTCGCCGAGCGTGCCGTCGGCGCCCACAAGCTGGACTACCAGCCGATCGCCGACGACATCCGGGCGGCGATCGCGGTGCGCCACGGCGTGACCGTGCGCGACGTGCTGCTGGTGTCGGCCGGGTCGGTGCCGCGTACCTCCAGCGGCAAGATCGGCCGGCGGGCCTGTCGGGCCGCCTACCTGGACGGCAGCCTGCGCCGTGGCACCACCGTGAACTCCTTCCCCGACCAGGCGTAACCCAGATGAGCGAGGCACCGCAGATGACCGGCGACGACGAGGCAGAGCGCAGCGATGCGGTGGGGTCGGCGCATGGGCACGGCGGCGACGACGCAACACTGCGCGGCACCAGCCGCACCGACCTGACCGTCGCCGACATGCGGGCCTGGCTGCGCAACTGGGTGTCGAAGGCCACCGGCCAAGCACCGGAGAACATCAACGAGACCGCCCCGCTGATCGAGTTGGGGCTGTCCTCGCGTGATGCGGTGGCGATGGCCTCCGACATCGAGGACTTCAGCGGGGTGACGCTGTCGGCGACGGTGGCGTTCCGCCACCCGACGATCGAGGCGCTGGCCACCGTGATCGTCGAGGGCGAGCCCGTGGTGGTCGACCACTCCGACGACGAGGACTGGTCGCGCGATGCCGACGTGGCCGACATCGCGGTCGTCGGCCTGGCCACCCGCCTGCCCGGCGACATGAACACCCCGGAGCAGACCTGGGACAAGCTGCTGGCGGGGTTCGACGCGATCACCGACCTGCCCGAGGGCCGCTGGTCGGAGTTCCTGGAGGAGCCGCGGATCGCCGAGCGGGTCGCCAAGGCGCGGACCCGCGGCGGCTACCTCTCCGACATCAAGGGTTTCGACGCCGAGTTCTTCGCGCTCTCGAAGATGGAAGCCGACAACGTCGACCCGCAGCAGCGGATGGCGCTCGAATTAACCTGGGAGGCGTTGGAATACGCCCGCATCCCGGCGTCGGCCCTGCGCGGCGAAGCGGTCGCGGTGTACATGGGTTCGTCGAATGCCGACTACCAGAACCTGGCACTGTCGGACCCGAGTGTCACCCACCCCTACGCCATCACGGGCAACGCGAGTTCGATCATCGCCAACCGGGTGAGCTACTTTTACGATTTCCGCGGACCGTCGGTGACTATCGACACCGCGTGCTCGTCGTCGCTGGTGGCGGTGCATCAAGGTGTGCAGGCGCTGCGTAACGGCGAGGCCGACGTGGTGGTGGCCGGCGGCGTCAACGCGCTGATCACCCCGTTGGTGACGGTCGGCTTCGACGAGGTCGGCGGGGTGCTGTCGCCGGACGGCCGGATCAAGTCGTTCTCGTCCGACGCCGACGGCTACGCGCGCTCCGAGGGCGGCGGTGTGCTGGTGCTCAAGCGGGTCGAGGACGCCCGCCGTGATGGCGACCAGATCCTTGCGGTGATCGCCGGGTCGGCGGTCAACCACGACGGCCGCTCCAACGGCCTGCTGGCGCCCAACCCGGACGCGCAGGCCGCGGTGCTGCGCAAGGCCTACAAGAACGCCGGCATCGACCCGCGCACCGTCGACTACATCGAGGCGCACGGCACCGGCACCATCCTGGGTGACCCGATCGAGGCCGAGGCGCTGGGCCGGGTGGTCGGGCGGGGCCGCGCCGGCGACAAGCCCGCGCTGCTGGGCGCGGTGAAATCCAATGTGGGACACCTGGAGTCGGCAGCCGGGGTAGCCAGCCTGACCAAGGTCATCCTCGCACTGCAGCACGACAAGATTCCGCCGTCGATCAACTACGCCGGCCCGAACCCCTACATCGACTTCGACGCCTCGCACCTGAAGGTCGCCGACACCGTCACCGACTGGCCGCGTTACGGCGGCTACGCGGTCGCCGGGGTGTCCGGATTCGGATTCGGCGGCGCGAACGCGCATGTGGTGGTGCGCGAGGTACTGCCGCGCGACGTGGTGGAAAAAGAGGTACGCAACACCGAACCGCCTGCTATCGAAGAGGTTTCGGAATCGATCGTCGACAATGAGGCACCCCGCTTCGACGAGTACGGCGAGTTCATCCACGACCAGGCTTCCGCCGAGGAGCCCGTCTACGAACTGCCCGGCCTGACCGACGAAGCGTTGCGGCTGCGGGAAGTCGCGCTGGCCGAGCTGGCGGACGAAGAGCTGGTGGTGCCTCTTATTCCGTTGGCGGTGTCGGCGTTTCTGACCTCCCGCAAGAAGGTCGCCGCGGCTGCACTGGCCGACTGGATCGACAGCGAAGAGGGCCGGGCCACCCCGCTGACGTCGATCGGCCGTTCGCTGTCCCGGCGCAATCACGGCCGTTCCCGCGCGGTGGTGTTGGCCCACGACCACGACGAGGCCGTCGCCGGCCTGCGCGCGGTGGCCGCGGGTAAGCAGAAGCCGAACGTCTACTCCGCCGACGGCCCGGTGACCAATGGGCCGGTCTGGGTGATGGCCGGTTTCGGCGCCCAGCACCGCAAGATGGGCAAGAGCCTCTACCTGCGCAATCCGGTCTTCGCCGAGTGGATCGAGAAGGTCGACGCGCTGATCCAGGACGAGCGCGGCTACTCGGTGCTGGAGCTGATCCTCGACGACGCGCACGAGTACGGCATCGAGACTTCCAACGTCGTCATCTTCGCGATCCAGATCGCGTTGGGCGAGGTGCTCAAGCATCATGGAGCGCGGCCCGCCGCGGTGATCGGCCAATCGCTCGGCGAGCCCGCGTCGGCTTACTTCTCCGGCGGGCTGTCGCTGGCCGACGCGACCCGGGTGATCTGCTCTCGTGCCCATTTGATGGGCGAGGGCGAAGCGATGCTGTTCGGCGAGTACATCCGGTTGATGGCGCTGGTCGAGTACTCCGCCGACGAACTCAGCGAAGTGTTCGGCGACTTTCCTGGTCTTGAGGTGTGCGTCTACGCCGCACCCAGCCAGACCGTCATCGGCGGCCCGCCCGCAGAGGTGGACGCGATCGTGGCCCGCGCCGAGGCCGAGGGCCGGTTTGCCCGCAAGTTGCAGACCAAGGGTGCCGGCCACACCTCGCAGATGGACCCGTTGCTCGGGGAGTTCTCCGCCGAGTTGGCCGGTATCGAGCCGCGGACGCCGGCCATCGGCCTCTTCTCGACCGTGCACGAAGGCAAATACATCAGGCCCGGCGGGGAGCCGATCCACCATGTGGACTACTGGAAGAAGGGGATGCGGCACAGCGTCTACTTCACCCACGGTGTCCGCAACGCCGTCGACAACGGCTACACCACCTACCTGGAATTGGCGCCCAACCCGGTGGCGCTCATGCAGGTGGGCTTAACGACGGCCAGCGCTGGGCTGCATGATGCCCAATTGATCGCGACGCTGGCCCGCAAGCAGGACGACGTCGACGCCATGACGATGGCGATGGCCCAGCTCTACGTCTACGGCCACGCCATCGACTTCCGCACGCTCTTCCCGCGTGACGTCGAAGGGCCGGTCAGCCCGGCGGAGTTCGCCGCCATCCCGCCGACCTCCTTCAAGCGCAAGCCGCACTGGCTCGACGCCCACTTCTCCGGCGACGCCACCGGCGTTATGCCCGGCTCGCATGTCGCGCTGCCCGATGGCCGGCACGTCTTCGAGTTCGCCGCGCGCGGTGACACGGATCTGGCCGCGCTGGTGAAATCGGCTGCAGCGGCAGTCATTCCGGATTCGGCAATGGTGGCCTCCGAGCAGCGGGCGGTGCCTGCCGAGGGTTCGCGACTGGTCACCACCTTGACCCGGCACCCCGGTGGGGCGGCGGTGCAGGTGCACTCCCGGATCGGGGAGTCGTTCACGCTGGTCTACGACGCGCTGGTGAGTCGCAGCGGCGGTGACGGCGCGGCAGTGATGCTGCCGAGGGCGGTGGGTGCCGGTACCGCTCTTGCCGTCGAAACGTCCGGGGCATCCGTTGCGGCAGTTGCCGAAGATCCCGACGCGGAGATCCTGCACGACAATCTCGCCGCGGGAGCGGGCCTGGCCGCCGGCTTCGCCAGGTGGTCGCCGGACTCTGGCGAGAGCATCTCCGAGCGACTGGGCGCGATCGTCGGGGCTGCGATGGGCTACGAGCCCGAGGACCTGCCGTGGGAGGTGCCGCTGATCGAGCTGGGCCTGGATTCGCTGATGGCCGTGCGGATCAAGAACCGGGTCGAATACGACTTCGACATGCCGCCGATTCAGCTGACCGCGGTCCGCGACGCGAACCTGTACAACGTCGAGGAGATGATCCGCTACGCGGTCGAGCACCGCGACGAGGTCGAGGCGCTGCACACCCGCCAGCAGACTCAGACGCCTGAGGAGATCGCCGCCGAGCAGGCCGCCATGATGGCCGCCGCGAAGGCGGCCAAGGCCGCTCCGGCCGAG
>JBDTEP010000060.1:0-13150 GCA_039922455.1 Mycobacterium sp.
GGCGCACCTCACCGAGGTCCAGGTTCCACTTGCCCATGCCCTCGTCGCCCCAGCGGAAGCCCAATGAGCCGTGCGGCACAACGACACTGTCGGTAACCTCGTCAAGCACGGCCGGTTTGAACGCGGCATTCTCAACGTCCTGGCCCAGGTCGGCTGCGGTCAGGTTCTTGCTCGGAACCAGCCGCCCGTCACGTTCCTCCAGCTTGATCAGGAACGGCAGGTCGGTGTACTGGCGCACGTAGTCGTCGAAGAACGGCACCTGCCTCTTGATGTAGCACTCGGTGAGGATGACGTGGCCCATCGACATCGCCAGCGCGCCGTCGGTGCCGGCCGCGCACGGCATCCACTCGTCGGCGAACTTGGTGTTGTCGGCGTAGTCGGGGCTGACCGACACCACCTTGGTGCCGCGGTAGCGCACCTCGACCATCCAGTGCGCGTCGGGCGTGCGGGTGATCGGGACATTGGAACCCCACATCATCAGGTACGCCGCGTCCCACCAGTCCCCGGACTCCGGCACGTCAGTCTGGTCGCCGAACACCTGCGGCGAGGCGACCGGCAGGTCGGCGTACCAGTCGTAGAACGACGTCATCACCCCGCCGAGCATCTGAACGAACCGCGATCCGGCGGCGAACGACACCATCGACATCGCCGGAATCGGCGAGAAGCCGGCGATCCGGTCCGGGCCGTAGGCCTTGATGGTGTGCACATGCGCGGCCGCGATCATCTCGGTGGCCTCGGCCCAGGTCACCCGGACCAACCCGCCCATGCCGCGAGCCTGTTGGTAGCGCCGGCGACGGTCCGGATCGGCCTGGATATCCGCCCAAGCGTCCACCGGGTCGCCGAGACGGGCCTTGGCTTCGCGGAACATCTCCACCAGCACGCCCCGGGCGTACGGGTAGCGCACCCGAGTCGGCGAGTAGGAGTACCAGGAGAACGACGCGCCGCGCGGACAGCCCCGCGGCTCGTACTCGGGCCGATCCGGCCCCACCGAGGGGTAGTCGGTTGCCTGGTTCTCCCAGGTGATAATCCCGTCCTTGACGAAGATCTTCCACGAGCACGACCCAGTGCAGTTCACCCCGTGGGTGGAGCGGACCACCTTGTCGTGGCTCCAGCGGTCACGGTAGAAGTCATCGGAGCGTCCACCTCGGTGGGTGACAGTGCGCATGTCCTTAGAGGTCTCGCCGGGGGTGAAGAACCGGCTGCTGCGTCCCAGCAGTTCCTCCAGCGGGCCGCCGATATGGGCGGCCGAAGGCGGCACAGCTGGTGTCATACGGTTCTCCTTAGCGGGTCGCCGCACTGTGGCGACTGATATGTCGTCCAGGCCGCAGCAGCGCGTCTTGTGGGGACGAACTTCCAGCGTAGCGAGCTATTTCGCTTAACGACTGTTGTCGGCGGCAAAATTTACAGCCTTGTTTCACGAGAGTGCCCGAGTCAGCTCGGTGAGCCAAGCTTTGTCGGCAGGTACCCAGTCAACGTCCGGTAACTCCACAGCAGTCACCCAGCGGATGGCCTGATGGTCGTCCGGGCGCGGCGCACCGCGGGCCAGCGCAACCCGGTAGGCGCGCAACGTCATGCCGGGTTCATGCGGCGGTCCCAGCTTCGGCTCTCCTGCGTCGAGCCTCGCTGAACCGTCGGGGTTCAGCACGACGTCGGCGCCGAGGCGCCCGCCCACGGTGATCGCGTCTGCGTCGAGGCCCAGCTCCTCGGCGAGCTCGCGGGCCAGGGCTGCGGGTTCGCTCTCACCGGGCATGACCTTGCCGCCGGGCAGTTCCCAGCGACCGGCCAATTCCGGCGGTCGGCGCCGCTGGGCGATCAGCACCGCCGGCCCGACGATCACGGCGCCGGCAACGACGATCTGAGTGGACATGGCGTGTGACGCTATACCGTCCTATCGTCGGGTATGGCTTTGTTGACTGATGATCAGGTGGACGCGGCGCTGTCCGGGCTGGACGGCTGGGCGCGCGTCGATGGGGCGTTGCGCCGCTCGGTGACCTTCCCGGCGTTCTTGGCCGGTATCGACGCGGTACGCCGGGTGGCCGAGCAGGCGGAAGCCCTGGACCACCACCCCGATATCGACATTCGATGGCGCACGGTGACTTTCGCACTGGTGACGCACTCCGCCGGTGGCATCACCGAAAAAGACGTGCGGCTGGCCGGCGATATCAACCGGATTCTGGCGACCTGACCCGGGTGGTCGCCATCCAGGCCAGGGTGGCCAACACACCGACGATGTAGACCAGACCGGCCCACGCCAGGTACCAGGGCCGACCGTCTTGCCAGATGGTCGGCTGGGCGAAGCTCAGCAGCCACGGCACCCCGATGACGGTGAGCGCCAGCCAACCCCAGCCCAGCACCCGCGCGCCCGGCCGATCCGAGCAGGGGCCGTGCAGCAGCCAGATCATCAGCGGCACCAGCCACACCCAGTGGTGGGTCCAGGAGATCGGCGACGCCAACAGGCCGAACATCTCGACCACCAGGAGCAACCCCAGCGGGTCGGGGCCGGCGGGGTTGCTGCTCAGCGCGCGCCAGGCCAGCACGGCCAGCACCGCGGTGACGGCGATCGCGATCAGCACCGGCGGGCCGTAGCCCGCGTCATACCCGAGGATCCGGGAGATTCCGCCCCGCCAGGACTGATTGAACGAGGTTCCGATCGGCCCCACCCGGTGCGCATCGCCGAGCAACTCGGTGAAATAGCGGCGGGCCTGATCCCCGGCGACCCACGCCGACACCGCGATGGTGCCAACGAAGACGACCGCCGAGAACCCGGCGGCGGCCCAGCGCCGCGCCCCGGCCAGGTAGACCCCGGCGATGGCCGGGGTCAGCTTCACCCCGGCGGCCAGCCCGACCAGCAGGCCCGACACCCACCACCGGCTGCTGTACACCGCATACAGCACTGCCAACACCAGGATCACATTGATCTGGCCATAGTCGAACGTGCTGCGCAACGGTTCGGTCCAGATCCCGATCGCCGTCCACAGCATCGCGACCCGGCGGCCGGCGGCGGCCGCTCCCCCGAGCAATCGCTGGCTGAGCCGGACCACGCCGTACAGCGCGGCCATCGTCCCGATCTGCCAGAGGAAGGCAACCAGCCCGAATGGCAGGAAATGCAGCGGATAGAACGCCACCGCGGCGAACGGTGGGTAGGTGAACGGCAGTGGGAAGTCCGGCGTCTGGTCGGCGTAGACGTAGTCATACAGTGCGCCGGGTTGGCCCAGCGCGGCGGCGCCACTGATGTAGACGTGCAGATCGACGAAGTTGGCGCCGCGCGGAGTCAGATATGTCCAGGCGAGTCGCGCCACGATGCTGACCGCCAGCAGCAACGGGGCCGAGGTGATCAACCGGTTCGTCAGCGAACGCGCGGCCGGGGTGTCGAGAGTGGTGTTTACCGGCACGACTCTAAGCGAACGGCGGACGGATCACCATCGCGGTTCGGGTCCGTAACGGTTCCATAAATGACAGTCGTGTCACTTGAGCCTCACCAGTAACAGGCTAGCTTCGGATTTCAGGAAGCCACCGCCGACGAATTGGGGATCTCATGTCGCGACTCCGGACGCTGCTGCGCACGACGAGTGCCACCGCCGCCACCGCCACCGTGGCGGTCGGATCGTCGGCCGCACTGATCTTCGGTGGTTTAGGTGCCGTGGCCGCGGCCGACCCGGCCGTACCGGCCCTGCCGCTTCCCGTCGCGGGGTTGCCCGGCCTGCCGGCGCTCGAGCAGCTGAGCCCGGTGATCCAGCAGGCGGCCGCCGACCCGGCCGGGGCATCCTCGCTGTTGATGGCCGCCGCCGCCGCGTTCGCGGGAAACGCCGCGGCGCCCGCCGGGTCCAAGCAGGTGGCCGACTCGGTGGCACAGTTCGTGCAGTCGCCGCCCGAAGCCCCGGTCGCACTACCGGGCGAGCACGTACCGACGGCCGGGTCGGCGCCCGGCCTGGTGGCACACCTGCCCAGCGGCGTCGACCCCGCCAAGTCGGTGGGACCGGCACCGCAGGTCGCACCGAACGCACCGGAAGCGCTCTCCGCAGCCACCGAAGCCGTCCCCGCCCAGCCGGCACCGGCCGACGGCGCCCCGGCCGAGGCCCCGGCGCCGGGCGCGACGCCGGTTGCCAACCCGGGGTTCGGCCCCGACGCCCCGCCGACCCAGGACTTCATGTACCCGTCCATCGGCTCGGGGTGCCAGGCCGACGGCGGCAGCACGATTGCGACGGCGCTGTCAGTGGCCGGCCCGGCGCCCATTCCCACGCCCGGCCCCAAACCCGGCCAGACCGCCTACGTATTCACCGCCGTCGGCACCCCGGGGCCGGCCGAAGTCCAGAAGCTGCCGCTGAACGTCACCTGGGTGAACCTGACCACCGGCAAGTCCGGCAGCGCCACCCTGCAACCGCGCACCGACATCAACGCCGAAGGGCCGACGACGTTGACCGCGATCGTCGACACCGGTTCCGGCAGCATCATGTCCACGATCTTCGGACAGATCAGCACCAAAGAACACCAGTGCAACTTCATCCCCACCATCGGCTCGACGGTGGTGCCGTGACCCGCCGGGGTCAGTAAGCCATGAACAAGATGGCATCCCGGTCATAGCTCATACCGGGATGCGCATCCGCGAGATGTTTTTGGGCCAGCTCGACTAATTCGTCTTCGTTCGTGCCGACGATGGCCTCTCCGCACGGACAGTTCAGATGGGTTTTCATGTAGGCGCCTTTCCGCTGTTTTCCGGGCCGTCCCGGCCTGCCTTCACTGCCTGCTTCTGGGCCTTCTTAGTGGACCGCACCTGCTGCAGCGACGCCGCATCGACGACGTCGGCGATCGACAGGTGGGTACCGGTTTCGCCGTAAGCACCGGCGGCGTCCCGCCATCCCGGCGGGGTCACGCCGTATTGCTTACCGAGCAATGCCACAAAAATCCGTGCCTTCTGGTCGCCGAAGCCGGGCAGCGCCTTGAGTCGCTTGTACAACTGCGCCCCGTCAGGCTCGCCGACCGTCCACAGCGCGGTGGTGTCGCCGCCGTACCGGTCGGCCACGGCCCGCGCCAGGGCCTGGACCCGGCCCGCCATCGATCCCGGAAACCGGTGCACCGCCGGCTTTTCCACACACAGTGCGGCGAATTCGTCAGGATCGCGGTCGGCGATCTCGTGCGGGTCCAGACCACCCATCCGATCGGCGATCTTCTTCGGACCGGCGAACGCGACCTCCATCGGCACCTGCTGGTCGAGCAGCATCCCGACCAGCAACGCGAACGGGTCGGCACTCAGCAAGGCGTCGGCGGCTGGGTCTCCCACCAACTGCAGCTTCGGCACGCACGCCAGTCTAGGACGACCCGACCCAGCACCATCGGATAGCTGTGGCAATCCCACCCGAGCCGACCAAAGCGGCCCTTTGGTCTGTGTCGGTGGAATGTGCGACCGTGTAGTCGACAACCGGCATACGTATCCCCAGGAGACGGGCATGAGACGTGTAGTGGCAGCTCTTATCGGCGCGACGGTGACCGCTGTGGCATTGGCCGCCACCGCCGGCGCGGTACCGGACCAGGGCACCCCGGAATTCGACACCTACATGCAAGGCCTGGAACGCAATGGCTTCAACTTGAATCCTGACACCGCTTGGCGCGTCGCCCACCAGGCCTGCGAAGGTGGCATTCCGGGGCTCATCGGGTGGGAACTCGTCGCCCAGGGCGTCATCGGCCCCGGGGCCGACCAGCGGTTGATGGACGTGGCCAGAAAGTATGCCTGCCCGGTCCAGTAGCCGACCCGGGCAGCCATCCTTGCGGGTCTACCCGCTCTTGCGGCGGAATTCCCGGCGGTTCTCCAGCGAACCTTGCGACCGCAACTGCTTGGCGCCGCCATCCTTGTGGGCGGAGCCGCCTGCAGCATTCGCCTTCTTGCGGTCCAGGGCCTCCCGGAACTTGCGCTTGGTGTCGTCTGCGTCGGGACTTGATTCGGCCATGCCCGGAGCGTAGCTCAGCGGATGCCCGGCGGCATGCCATACAGGTGCGCGATCGGCAACGTCAGCAGCACCCGCCGATCTGTCACCATGGCCTGGCGGTATTCGTCCCAATCCGGGTGCTCCCCACTGATGTTGCGGTACAACGCGATGAGCGCCCCGACGGTGTCGTCGCCGGGATCCAGGGCCGGGGGCGTCAGCTGGGCGTCACCCTCGGCGACAGCATAGGACCACCCGTCGTCGGAGCTGACCATGAGCGACGCCCTGGGGTCGCGGCGCAGGTTACGGGTCTTGGCCCGCGGCTCGGTGACCGACACCTGCACTTCGACGCTGCGCGGATCGAAGTGATAGGCCACGTTCGACAGCTGGGGACGCCCGTCGCGTTTGATGGTGGCCAAAACGCCCAATGAGTTCCCACTGATCAAGGCCAGCAACTTGTCGTCGAACACCTGGCGTCCCATGCCCGAAAGCGTACCCACCAGCCACGTCCGCCGTGGTAGTTACCATGAGCGGGCCCGGAAGGAGTGCACCCTGGCTACCCGGTACGTGGCGTTTCTGCGTGGCGTCAACGTCGGCGGAGTCAACCTCAAAATGGCCGATGTCGCCGCCGCGCTGACCCGTGCCGGATTCACCGGCGTTCGCACCGTGCTTGCCAGCGGCAACGTGCTGCTGGAATCGCCGCGCGACGCTTCGGCGGTGCGCGCAACCGCCGAAGCAGCGTTACGGGAACGCTTCGACTACCCGGCCACGGCGCTGGTCTACGACATCGATACGTTACGAGGCATCGTCGAGGCCTATCCGTTCGAGTCAGAGGTTCCCGAGTATCACTCCTACGTCACCTTCGTCGCCGACGGCGCGGTACTGACCGAACTGTCCGCCCTTGTCACCGGAATCGATACCGATGCCGAGGAGCGGATCGCGCTCGGTGACGGGGTGATCTACTGGCAGATCCCCAAGGGAAATACCCTCACCAGCACCGTGGGCAAAACCATGGGCAACAAACGGTACGCGTCGGCAACCACCACCCGTAACCTGCACACATTGCGCAAAATGCAGGGCTGACCGACCGCCGGTAGGGTCGGGCAGGTGAGCCAGGCACAGAAAGTCACCTTGACCGGTGTCTCCGAGACCGCATTGCTGACGTTGAACTCGCGGGCGACCGAAGCCCGCCGTTCCGACCGAGTACTCGACGACCCAATGGCGATCAGCCTCGCGGACTCGATCGACTTCGATTTCGCGAAGTTCGGGCCGACGCGCCAGGACATGGCGTTGCGCGCGTCGGCCATCGACACTGAGGCCCGCCGCTTCCTTCAACAGCACCCGTCGGGCACCATCGTCGCGCTGGCCGAGGGATTGCAGACAAGCTTCTGGCGGCTGAGCGCGACGGTTCCCGATCCGCAATTCCGTTGGCTCACCGTTGATCTGCCGCCGATCGTCGACATCCGCACCCGGCTGCTGCCGGCTTCGCCGCAGGTGTCGGTCTGCGCTCAGTCCGCCCTGGACTACAGCTGGATGGATCAGGTCGATCCGGCCGACGGAGTGTTTATCAGCGCCGAGGGCCTGCTGATGTACCTGCATCCCGAGCAGTCGCTGGGACTCATTGCCGAATGCGCCCGACGGTTCCCGGGCGGCCGCATGATCTTCGACCTCCCACCCGCCTGGATTGGCCGGCTGATCCGCCGCGGCATGCGGACGTCGCTGCGCTACAAGGCACCGTCGATGCCGTTCACCCTGTCCGTCGCCGACACCGCCAAGCTGGTGGACACCGTTCCGGGTATCCGGGCTGTCCACGACCTGCAGCTGCCGCCAGGCCGCGGGTTGATATTCAACACCCTGCTGTCGAACGCCTACCGGCTGCGAATCCTCGACGACGCGCGCCCGTCGCTGACCCTGCTGGAATTCGGCTAAAGCGTGCCGAACGCGGCGTCGAGGTAACGCAGCGCATCGGCCTTGCCCACGCCGACCGCCCTGGCCGCGTCGACGAAAGCGCCCGCGGCCACCGTCATGGCCGCATCAACCGGATCGCTGCTTGCCACGAAACTGCCGAAGCGGCCCCGGGTTTCGACGATCCCGGCACCCTCGAGTTCCCGGTACGCCCGGGCCACCGTATTGACCGCCAGCCCCAGTTGACCGGCCAGCTCCCGCACTGTCGGCAACCGGGTTCCCGCCGGCAGGGCCCCGTCTCGGACCGCATCGATCATTCGGATTCTGACCTGCTCAAACAGCGGCTTGTCCGGCCGCACGTCGATCTTCAGCAACTCCGTGAAGTCCATCGGCCCAGTATCCCGCTATGTTGGTGGCGTGCAGGTGGCGGTGTTCAGCGGCGCGGGGATCTCGGCGGAAAGCGGGGTGCCTACCTTCCGCGACGACGAGAACGGTCTGTGGGCGCGCTACGACCCCTACGAGGTGTCCAGCATCGACGGCTGGAACCGGCACCCAGAACTGATCTGGGGCTGGTACCTGTGGCGCCACTACCTGGTTGGCCGCGTCGAGCCGAACGCGGGCCATCGCGCGGTCGCGGACTGGGAACAGCACGCCGACGTCCACGTAATCACCCAGAACGTCGACGATCTGCACGAACGCGCCGGCAGTTCCGCGGTGCATCATCTGCACGGTAGCCTGTTCGAATTCCGTTGCGCAGCTTGCAATCATCCCTACGCCGGGGATTTGCCCGAGATGTCGGAACCGATGCTGGAAGTGGCACCGCCACGCTGCGGCTGCGGCGGCTTGATCCGCCCGGACATCGTATGGTTCGGCGAGCAACTACCCAACGGGCCGTGGCGCAGCGCGATCGAGGCCACCGAGGCCGCCGATGTAGTGATCGTGGTGGGCACTTCCGGGCTGGTCTATCCCGCCGCCAGCCTGCCCGAGTTGGCCCTGGCCCGCGGCACCACCGTCGTCGAGGTCAACCCCGACCCGACCCCGCTGTCGGCCAAGGCCACGGTCAGCCTGCGCGCCACCGCCTCGGCCGCCTTGCCGGGGCTGCTGGAGCGACTTCCCGCCCTGCTGGGCTAGGAATACTCAGGCCGGACGGCTGGCGCAGCCCAGCGCGAACTCCGAGACCGGCACCGGCGCCCACGCCGGGAACTGGTGCCCACGCCGAGACGTCCCGACCGCAAAGCCGGCGGCGGTGATCATCTGCTCGGTGTCGCGGTGGGTGTGACAGTTGCCGAACAATTTCGGCCAGAAGGTGGCGTCGGCCAGCCGCTGCAGCCCGCCGCGCGCCCCACTGCTCGCGACGTGCTCGAAGTAGCGCAGTTCGCCGCCCGGCTTGGTCAGTGCATAGAGCTGGCGCAACACATCCTCGGGTCGGTCCACCGAGCACAGCACCAGAGAGCATACGACGGCGTCGAACGGCTGGTCGGTATCGAGCGCCTCCACCGTGCTCGCCAACACGGTGACCGGCACCGCCGCCGCGGACGCGGCCGCTGTCGCGGATTCGCGCAGCTGCGACTCGGGCTCGATCGCCACCACCTCGGTCACCGTTTCGGGGTAGTACCCGAAATTGCTGCCGACTCCGGCACCCACCTCGAGCACCCGCCCCGACAGTCCCGCCAGATTCTCCCGGCGGCGGTCCTGCAGCCATTCAGTCTCATGGCTGGACATGAACTTCCAGATCCGGGCGAACAGCGGGTTGTCCAGGGTTGTGGGTGATGTCATACGTCGGCTCCTTGCCAGGTCGGCGTGCTGAAGGCCAGCCTAGCGGCTCGCGGTGGGGACCCGGATCGCACCGTCCCTGGCCGCGGTGCCGGTCTCCGGGGAAGGCCGGCAAATGCTACCGGTCAGTAGGATTGCCATGGTTTCCCGAAACGTGACTCAATGATTCCTTAATAGTTACCCATACGCTCAGGGTCATGTGGATCGACGACTCAAGTGCAGACGTAATCAAGGTCGACTTCGAGGCTCTGTACCACGGCGATGTCCTGGTAGAGGGCGATACCTCAGAGCAGCTGGATTACTGGCACCCGCTGGCCAGCTGATTGATCGGCGCTGCGAGAGCAGCGCCTTTCAATGTCGCGCGGTTGCGCGACGGCGGCCGCCCTCATCCGGGCAGCCCGCAACCCGCCGGTTTTTCGCATTTCCATTACTTTCAGGTTGGGCGAGCTAGACCCCCGGGATAACTCCCGGCGCGTAGCTGCCCAGCAATCTCGTCCGAGCGGCTGCGGCACCATCTCGTGACCGAACAACCAATGTTTGACTACGGCGCGTCAGGCGACGTTCTCCTCGTCGTCGTCGTCCTCGACCATGCCGCACAGCCGGTCGGTGATGATCTCCTCGGCTTCGGCGACGATCCGCGACACCAGTTCCCCGACCGTCGGGATGTCGTTGATCAACCCCATCGCGGTGCTTACCGACCAGATGCCGGCCTCGACGTCACCGTCCTCGAACACCCGCCGGCCCCGCACCCCGGCCACCAACTCCTGCACGTCGGGGAACTGCCCGCCCTTGTCGAGGATGCCCACGACCTCGCGCGAGACGGTGTTGGACGCCACCCGGGCGGTGTTCCGCAGCGGGCGGAAGATCAGCTCGGTGCCGCGCTCATCGCCGGCGACGATCGCTTCCTTGACGTTCTGATGGATGCACGACTCGACGGTGCACATGAACCGCGACCCCATGTTGATGCCGTCGGCACCCAACGCCAGCGCGGCGACCAGGCCACGGGAGTCGGCGAAGCCGCCGGAGGCGACCATCGGAATCTCGATCTGGGCCGCCGCGGCCGGGATCAACACCAGGCCCGGGATGTCGTCCTCGCCGGGATGCCCGGCGCACTCGAACCCGTCGATGCTGATGCCGTCCACCCCGAGGCTTTGCGCCTTGACTGCGTGGCGCACCGACGTGCATTTGTGCAGCACCTTGATCCCGTTGTCGTGAAACATCGGCAGGTGCGGCGCCGGGTTGGACCCGGCGGTCTCGACGATCTTGATGCCGGCGTCGACGATCACCTGCCGGTACTCGTCATAGGGCGGCGGGTTGATCGCCGGCAGGATCGTCAGGTTCACCCCGAACGGCTTGTCGGTCAGATCGCGGGTCTTGGCGATCTCGTTGGCCAGGTCCGCCGGAGTGGGCTGGGTCAGCGCGGTGAGAAACCCCAGCGCGCCCGCGTTCGCCACGGCGGCAACCAACTCCGCCCGGCCCACCCACTGCATGCCGCCCTGGGCGATGGGGTGTTCCACGCCAAAAGCTTCGGTGAACTTCGTCTTGATTGCCATGTGCTCCCTTTACCGTGGTGCCATCCGGATCGCGCCGTCGAGGCGGATCACCTCGCCGTTGAGCATCGGGTTGCTGACGATGTGCTCGGCCAACGCACCGTATTCGTCGGGGTCACCGAGGCGGGCCGGGTGCGGCACCTGCGCCCCGAGTGAGCGCTGCGCCTCCTCTGGCAGCGACCCCAGCAGGGGCGTCTTGAACAGTCCCGGCGCGATGGTGCAGACCCGGATCAGGTCGCGGGACAGGTCGCGCGCGATCGGCAGCGTCATCCCGACCACCCCGCCCTTGGATGCCGAGTAGGCGGCCTGACCGATCTGGCCGTCGAACGCGGCCACCGAGGCGGTGTTGATGATGACGCCGCGCTCCTGGGAGTCCGCCGGACCGATCGGCTCGGTCTTGGCGATCCGCTCGGCAGCCAAGCGCAGCACATTGAACGTGCCGATCAGGTTGACCTGAACGACCCGGGTGAACTCGTCGAGCGGGAACGCGCCGTTCTTGCTGAGGGTTTTGATCGCGTTGCCGATACCGGCGCAGTTGACGTTGATACGCACCGGACCCAGTGACTCGGCGATGTCGAGGGCGGCACAAACCGCCTCGGGGTCGGTGACGTTGGCCTCGGCGAAGCGCGCCCGGTCACCGAGCGCCGTGACGGCGTCGGCGCCCCGCAGGTCGATGACGACGACTTGCGCACCCGCGTCGAGCAGGCGTTTGGTTGTCGCCAATCCCAACCCGGAGCCACCCCCGGTGACCACGGCCACCGCATCCTTGATCTGCATTCGCTGGCTCTCCCTGTCCCCAACCGTCTGGTTGGTTGGGACTATACCCAGTCGTCCAGGATGGCCTCGTTGTCGGCACCCAACCCCGCAGGTGGCGTCGGGACGTCGGGAACGCTGCGGGAGAACCGCGGCGCCGGCATGGGCTGCAGGTAGCCGTTGACGTCGTAGAAGGTGTCGCGGTCGGCAATGTGCGAGTCGGCCTGCACTTCGCCGAACGCCAGCACCGGTGTCACGCAGGCATCGGAGGTGGCGAATACCTTCGCCCAGTGGTCGCGGTCCTGGGCAGCGAACGCCGCGGTCAGCGTCGCGCGCAGCTCCGGCCAGCGGCTGACGTCGTTCTGCGCCGGCAACTCGGCCGGGTCCAGGTCCAGCTTGGCCAGCAGTTCGGCGTAGAACTGCGGCTCGATCGAGCCCACCGAGACGTAGCGGCCGTCGGAACATTCGTAGGTGTCGTAGTACGGCGCGCCGGTGTCGAGCATGTTGACACCGCGCTCGTCACTCCACAGCCCCTGCGCGCGAAAGCTCCACATCATCGCCGAGAGCATGCTGGACCCGTCCACCATGGCGGCATCGATGACCTGCCCCTTACCGGACTGCTGGCGCTCCCACAGCGCGGCCAGGATGCCGACCAGCAGGAACAACGATCCACCGCCGAAGTCCCCGGTCAGGTTCAGCGGCGGCACCGGGCGCTCCCCCTTGCGGCCGATGGCGTGCAGCAGCCCGTTGAGCGAGATGTAGTTGATGTCGTGACCGGCCTGCAGGGCACGCGGGCCGGTCTGCCCCCAACCGGTCATGCGGCCGTAAATGAGCCGCTCGTTGACATTTGCGCAGTCCTGAGGACCCAGGCCGAGCCGCTCGGTGACACCCGGCCGGAAGCCCTCGATGAGCACATCGGCCTTGGCGACCAGCTTGAGCACCAGGTCACGGCCCTCCGGCGCCTTCAGGTCAGCGGTCACCGAGCGCCGATTGCGCAGCATGGTGTCCTTGCTCGGCCCGGCACCGAACTTCGGCGGCCGCTCCACCCGCACCACGTCAGCACCCAAGTCGCCGAGGATCATCGCCGCGTGCGGCCCCGGCCCGATCCCGGCTAACTCGATGACCCGCAACCCCGTCAGTGGACCCGCCATGTCTGCCTCCTCGTCGCAAGCGTGTGTGATGTGCATCCTAAGGTGGGTCCCATGACCGCAATTAACTCCGGCATCGACACCCTGGCACCGGTGGACGGCC
>JBDTEP010000061.1:0-9383 GCA_039922455.1 Mycobacterium sp.
CGCTGGATCGGGTCGATGCCCAGCACCCGCATCGCGTCGATCTCTTCGCGGATGGTCCGGGCGCCGAGGTCCGCGCAGATGGCGGTGGCGCCGGCACCGGCAACCACCAGCACCGTGACCACCGGGCCGAGCTGGGTGATGGTGCCGAACGCCGTTCCGGCCCCCGACAGGTCAGCGGCGCCGATCTCCCTCAGCAGGATGTTCAGGGTGAACGCCACCAGCACGGTGAACGGGATGGCCACCAGCAGGGTCGGAACCAGCGAAACCCGAGCGATCATCCAAGTCTGGTCGAGGAACTCCCGGTACTGGAACGGCCGGCGGAACATCGCCCGGAAAGTCGCCAGCGACATCTCGACGAATCCACCCACGGCCCGAGCCGGAACCGTGAGGTGTTCGATCAAGGCACGTCCTTCCCTTGGTTCGGGTGTCCGGGCTGCCGGCGATCGCAAAACTGTATCCGGCCGGGTCGTGTCGCAGGAGTTGTTCAGTACAATTCAGACGCCGCACCCCCTGAGCCGGATCATACTAACTAGAACATGTTCAGAGTGTCAAAGGACACGTTTAGCTGATAAATATGGGTTATTCATCCTGGTCAGAACGTTTGTGACCCACGCCTCGCTGCAACGCGTTCTAATCGGTGCCCATCAAGTCGGAGGCCGAGAAGGTCCGCCGCGGATCACGGTCGGCGAAGTAACCCGCCAGGGTGTCCGACAAGCCCGACGATTCCCATGCCTGCCCGTCGGCGCTGAACTTCCGCTCCACAGTCGGCGCAGCCATCAGCGTTACCTCAGGTCCGTAGACCACGAAGACCTGCCCGTTGACCGACGCCGACGCCGGGGAGGCCAGGAACCCAACCAGTGTCACCACGTGCTCGGGCGACAGCGGGTCGATCTCGCCTTCGCCAACCTTGGCCTCACCGAACACCTCGGCGGTCATCGCGGTGCGGGCCCGCGGGCAGATCACGTTGGCGCACACCCCGTAGCGGCTCAGCGCGCGACTCGCCGTCAGGGTCAATGCGGTGATTCCCGCCTTGGCCGCGCCGTAGTTGGCCTGCCCGACCGGACCCATCAGGCCGGCCTCCGAGGAGGTGTTGATGATGCGGCCGTAAACGGTCCCGGCTGTGGCGTCCTTGGCCTTCTGGCGCCAGTAAGCGGCCGCGTTGCGGGTCAGCAGGAAGTGTCCCCGCAGGTGCACTGCGATCACGGCGTCGAAGTCGTCGTCGGACATGTTGAACAGCATCCGGTCTCGGGTGATGCCGGCGTTGTTGACGACGATGCTCAGCCCACCCAGGCCGTCAGCGGTGCTGACGAGTTCGTCGGCGGTGGACCGCTGGCTGATGTCGCCGGCCACCGCCACACCCCTGGAACCGGCGGCGGCGATCTCGTCGATCACATCGGAAGCGTCCAGTGCGGCCGCGATGTCATTGACGACCACCGTGGCACCTGCGCGGGCCAGGCCGATCGCTTCGGCCCGGCCCAGGCCTGCGGCCGCGCCGGTAACCACCGCGACCTTTCCGGACAGCTCGGTCGTGTTGTCGTTCGTAGTCAATTTGTGAATACCTCTAGTCTTCGACGCGGCGCAGCGCGGCCCGCGGACACTCGGCGATCGCCTGCATGGCGTGGGCTTCCCGGTCGGCCGGGATCGGTGCCATCTTGACGGCGGCCTGCTCGTCGTCGTTCAGTTCGAACAGATCGGGGTCGATTCCGACGCAAATTGCATTGCCCTCGCACCGGTCCAGATCTACTTCAACTCGCATAACACTCTCCTCGAAAACCCGTGACGGCCGCTCTGTCGGCCGTCCTGCCACCATACGATCCAACAGCAACCGTCCCCGAATCCGACGGCGGTTGAACCCCCAGACTAGAACGTGTTACAACAAGCTGTCGATGGGATTCTCAATCGTGACCCCGACCAAGAGCGAAGGATGGCGCGATGCAGATCAGTTACACCGCTGACCAAGAAGAGCTGCAACGCGAGTTGCGATCATACTTCGCCACACTGATCACGCCGGAGCGCCGCGAAGCCCTGAGCTCGACATCGGGCGAGTACGGGACCGGCGACGTCTACCGGGAGACCGTCGCCCAGATGGGCCGCGACGGCTGGTTAGCACTCGGTTGGCCGACGGAGTACGGCGGCCAGGCCCGTTCGACGATGGACCAGCTGATCTTCACCGACGAGGCCTCGATCGCCGGTGCCCCGGTGCCGTTTTTGACCATCAACAGCGTCGCCCCGACCATCATGGCGTTCGGCACCGAGGAGCAGAAGAAGTTCTTCCTGCCCAGGATCGCGGCCGGCGATATCCATTTTGCGATCGGCTATTCCGAGCCCGGGGCCGGCACCGACCTGGCCGCGCTGCGCACCACCGCGGTACGTGACGGCGACGACTACGTGATCAACGGTCAAAAGATGTGGACCAGCCTGATCCAGTACGCCGACTATGTCTGGCTGGCGGTGCGCACCAACCCCGACGCCAAAAAGCATCGCGGCATTTCCATGTTGATCGTGCCGACAGCCACCGAGGGGTTCTCCTGGACGCCGGTGCACACGCTGTCCGGTGTGGACACCAGCGCCACGTATTACCAGGACATGCGGGTGCCGGCGACCAGCCTGGTCGGTGAGGAGAACGCCGGCTGGAAGCTGGTCACCAACCAGCTCAACCACGAGCGGGTGGCCCTGGTGTCGGCGCAGCCGATCTTCACCGCCCTGGGCGAGGTCCGTCAGTGGGCGCAGCACACCAAGAACACCCACGGCGCCCGGATCATCGATTCGGAATGGGTGCAACTGAATCTGGCCCGGGTGCACGCCAAAGCCGAGGTGCTCAAGCTGATCAACTGGGAGCTGGCGTCCGCGTCGGACACCGCGCCGTCACCGGCGGACGCCTCGGCGGCCAAGGTGTTCGGCACCGAGCTGGCCACCGAGGCCTACCGGCTGCTGATGGAGGTGCTGGGCACCGCCGCCACCGTGCGCCAGGACTCCCCCGGCGCTTTGCTGCGCGGCCGGGTGGAGCGGATGCACCGGGCGTGCCTGATTCTGACCTTCGGCGGCGGCACCAACGAGGTGCAACGCGACATCATCGGCATGGTGGCCCTGGGCCTGCCCCGCAATCGCTGATCTAACACCCAACGACTTGGAGGGCATAGCACTCATGGACTTCACCACTACCGAAGCGGCCCAAGACCTTTCCGGCCTGGTCGGCACCATCGTGGATGCGGTGTGCACGCCGGATCACCAGCGCGAGCTGGACAAACTGGAACAACGCTTCGACACCGACCTGTGGCGCAAGCTCGTCGAGGCCGACATCGTGTCCAGCGCGGCCCCCGAGTCATTGGGCGGCGGTGATCTCGGCGTGCTGGAGCAAGCCGCGATCTTAACCGCGCTGGGCCGGCAATTGGCCGCGGTGCCGTACCTGGAGTCGGTGGTGCTGGCTGCCGGGGCACTGGCGAAGTTCGGCTCTGCCGAGTTGCAACAGGCCTGGGGCGCGCCCGCCGTCTCCGGCGACAAGATCCTCACCGTGGCACTGGCCGACGAGATGGGCGAGGGTCCGGTGCAAGCCGCTCGCGCCGGCGACGGCTACCGACTGACCGGCACCGGCACCCAGGTCTCCTTCGGACCGATAGCCGACGGATTCCTGGTGCCAGCCGAAACTGATTCCGGAACCGCGGTTTTCCTGGTTGCCGCTACCGATTCCGGTGTGTCGATGACCACGCTGAAGACCACCGGCCTGGGCAGCGTCGGGCACCTTGAGCTATCCGGGGTGGAGCTGGACGCCGGACGCCGGGTTGGCGGCGGCGAGGTCCTCGACCACCTGCAGATGTTGGCGACGTTGGGCCGCAGCGCCTACCAGCTTGGGGTGCTCGACCGCGGCCTGCAGCAGACCGCCGAGTACGCCCGCGAACGCGAACAGTTCGACAAGCCGATCGGTAGCTTCCAGGCGGTGTCGCAACGGCTGGCCGACGGTTACATCGACGTCAAGGGACTGCGGCTCACGGTGACCCAGGCGGCCTGGCGGCTCGGCGAGGGACTGCCCGCCGACAACGAGGTGGCGACCGCCGGATTCTGGGCGGCCGACGCCGGACATCGGGTGGCGCACAGCATCGTTCACATCCACGGAGGGGTCGGCATCGACACCGACCACCCGATCCACCGCTATTTCCTGGCCGCCAAGCAGACCGAGTTCGCCCTCGGCAGCGCCACCGGGCAGCTGCTGGCGATCGGCCGCGACCTGGCCCAGACCCCGGCCTGAGCCGGCTCCGCCGGTCTCAGGCCGCCTGGTCCACCACCCGATCGGGGACCTCATCGACCGCCGGTGCGCCTGAGAAGTGGCGTTTTCCCCGGGGTGACCGAATGGCGAGGCCCGCGAGGCCGGCCAGGATGCCGGCCGCCGCCAGCACCCAGAACGCGTAGGCGTAACCCGAAACGTGGTAGACCGATGCGCCCCGCATCTTGGACACCCCGGGTATCGACAGCATCGCGATCGTAATCTGGGTACCGAAGGCGGAGCCGATCGTGCCCATCTCGTTCACCATTCCGCCCGCGATGCCCTGCGACGGTGCCGGCGTGTGCAACACGATCAGGTTCGGCAGGGCGGCCGATCCGACACCGATACCAACACCGAAGAGTGCCGCTGACAACATCGCCGATCCAATTGCCGCGTGGGAGGCAGCGAAGATCGCACAGGCAACGGCCATGGAGATGCCACCCAGCGCCAGCATCAGCCCCGGGTTGCCGCGACGGCAGTACCGGCCGGCGAGCGGACCGGCGATCATGCCGGTGACCCCAGTGAACACAGTGATCTGGGACACGCCCAGAGCGCTCAGGCCCCAGCCGTAGCCGAGTCCGTCCTCGGGCCTCATCATCGCGAACATCGGCATCAGCATCGCGTGGCTGCCGAGCGTGAACTGGAGAAAGAAGCTGCCGACAAGTGTCAGTGCCACCGCGGGCTTCTCGACAAGACTCAGGTCGATCAATGGCTCCGCAGGGACCCGCTGATAGAAGAACCAGCCGACCAGGAACGCCACTCCCATGGTGGCGCAGACGATGGTCCTGGCCGAGACAAGCCCCCAGGCGTGCACCTCGCCAACGCCGAGGGTGAGCAGCGTGACCCCGGCGGTGAGCAGCAGCACTCCGGGCATATCGAGCTTCCCCGGAACGCGGATCGGACTCTCCGGCAAGGTTGCCGCAAGGGCCCCGGCGAGCGCGCCGGTGTACACCGCGAGGAACCAGAAGATTCCGGCGAAGCCGAACCGGTCGATCAGGTAGCCGCCGACGAACGGCCCAACGACCGCGCTGGCGCCCATCCCGGTGGCAACGAATCCGAGCGCGGTGGTGACGAGTTCGCGCGGTAGCAGGTCGCGAATCAGCCCGTAGGTGAGCACCAGCATCGGCAGTCCCACGCCCTGCATCGCCCGACCGACCAGGAAAAACGTGAAGCTCGGGGCCACCGCGCTCAACACGTCGCCGACGACGAAGACGTTCGCCGTGATCAGCAACCATCGCTTCTTGCCGTGCATGTCGCCGAGCTTCCCGACCAGGGGAGTGAATACCGCACCGGAAAGAGTGAGAACGGTTACTGCCCAGGTGACTTCGGCGGTTTGGTAGTGGACCGCAATGTCGCTCAATGCCGGCATTACGAAGGTGTAGGCGAAAGGCACACCCTCTGCGAGCAGGATCACCAGTGCGAGTAGCGCCAAGGCCCTGCCTCGGCTCATCGGTGCGCGGACGGCCTCGCCGTCCAGCGAAATTTCGAGATTCATTCGAGTCCGATCAGAACAATGTGCGCTGAGTACGACATGAGGCGGGCGGGTAGCGCGCACCGTCGTGCGCCGGTGCTCACAGATTCGGCAGTGGCAGCTCCATGTTCGGAAATGTCAGGCCACCATCGACCTCGAGGATCTTCCCGGTCAGGTAAGACCCAGCGCCCGAGGCGAGATACACTGCGGCAGCGGCGATCTCAGTCGGATCACCGAGACGGCGCAGTGGCGTGACGCGTTCCATCGCCGCTCGGGCGTCATCGTTGGCGGCTACCGCATCCATCGCCGAGGTGAGGATCGCCCCCGGGGCGATCCCGTTCACCCGGATCCGCGGACTCAGATCCAGCGCGGCCAGCCGGGTGTAGTGCGCAAGCGCCCCCTTAGCGGTTCCGTAAGCGGCGAAACCGCGGCCCGCCATCCTCCCCACCGCCGAGGTGATGTTGATGATGCTGCCGCCACCGGAGTGTTCGAGCATCAGCGGTACCGCGGCCGTGATCAGCGCGTGGGCGGTACCGACGTTGAACATGAAGGCGTTCCGCATGTCTGCGGTAGAGGTCTGCAGCAGGGCGTTGGGCATGGTGCCGCCGACATTGTTGACCAGTATGTCGATCCGGCCGAATTCTTCGACGGTCGCGGCGGCTAGCCCGGCGGCGATCTCGGGATCGGCGAGGTTGGCGTCGATGACATGCGCACGTCGGCCCACCGCTCGGACCTGCTCGGCTATCGACTCCAGCTGGGATCGGGTACGCGCGGCGATGACGACGTCGGCACCGGCATCGGCGAAGGCCACCGCGATCGCCGCGCCGATCCCGCGGCCCGCGCCGGTAATCACGGCAACCTTGCCATCAAGTCGGAACAGGTCCAAGATCATCCGAGTCCCCCTTGAACTGCGATCGGTCGGTCGGCGACGAAGCTGGGCGCACCCGGCTTGGCCCGGTACCGCTGCTGCGGGTCGAGCACGCAGTGGGTGCGGCCGAACACCGTCACCATGCACTTGTTGCAGTGGGTGCACCGGCTGCGCACCGTCGGGTCGTCCATCATCCGGCGGAGCAGGTCTGGCTCACGCAGCAGCGCCCGGGCCATCGCCAGGTACTCGAAGCCCTCCCGCATACCGGTGACCATGTGGTGGTGGCTGGTGATACCGCCCAGCAGGATCAGCTTGGTGTTGCGCATCAGCGGGACGAACTGGCGCGCGGATTCCAGCATGTACAGGTCGTGGTAGGGGTACTGGCCCATCATCTGCTTGCCAAGCAACCGCACCCCGGTCTTGAGCGGCTCGGGCATCACCGCGGCGAACTCGTCGACCGGGACATCGCCGCGGAACAGGTACATCTGCTTGAGCACCGACGAACCCTGGGTCAGCTCAATGGCATCCAGGTTGTGATCGGCATCGAGCAGTTGCGCGGTGCGCAGCGATTCGGTCAGCCAGATGCTGCCGCGGATTCCGTCGTCCATGCTGATCTTGGCGATCACCGCGACCTTGTCGCCGACCACCTCGCGGACACGCTGGGCGATCTCCCGGACGAACCGGCTGCGCTTGTCGATGCTGCCGCCGTAGTCGTCCTTGCGGCGGTTGAGTTTCGGGCTCAGAAACGAACTCGGCAGGTACAGGTGGCCGAAATGCAGTTCGACCGCGTCGAATCCGGACCTGACCGCGACGTCGGCTGCCGCGCCGAACTGGTCGACGACCCGGGCGATCTCCCCGATGCTGATGGGGCGGCAGTACTGCAGGCTGGACGGGTTGAAGAACCTACTCGGCGCCATCGGCGTGCTGCCGATGATCTTCTTGGAGGCCACCACGCCAGCGTGCCCGAGCTGCGCGGAGACCGCGGCACCGCCGTCGTGCATGGAGTCGGTGAACTTCGTCAGTCCCGGTATCGCCTTGTCGTTCATCAGAATCTGCCCCGGCGCGCTGGCCCCCTCCGGAGCCACGCAGCAGTACGCCAGGGTGGTCATGCCGACGCCGCCGTCGACGTAGCCGCGGTGAAAGTCGATCAGGTCATCGGTGACAAGGCCTTTCGGCGACCGGCCTTCGGAGGTGGCCGCCTTGATGATCCGGTTGCGCAGCCGCACCGGGCCCAGCATGGTCGGGGAGAACGGGTCGGGCTGATTCGCCATGGCCGCGAGTCTGCGTGCCGGCGCAACAGCGGGTCAATCACCGATTCCGGTCAGCGGGACGGCGCTCACGCCCGGTTGTGCGGGACCCCACTGATCAGCCCGCCGTCGACGACGAACTCCGCGCCGGTGGCGTACGACGAGTCGTCGCCCGCGAGGAAACAGACGAATTTCGACAGCTCCTGCGGCTCGGCCGGCCGGCCCAGCGGGATAGGCAGCAAGTCCTCCGGAATGCCGTCGATCATCGGGGTGCGCACCATGCCGGGATGAATCGAGTTGACCCGCACGTTGAACGGCGCGAGTTCCAGGGCCGCCGACTTGGTCAGCCCGCGAACGCCGAACTTCGATGCCACGTAGCCGTGCGACATGGCGCTGCCGCGCATCCCCTCGATCGACGAGATGTTGATGATCGAGCCGCGACGCTGGCCGACCATAGTTTTGGCGACCGCCTGGATGCCGAGAAAGGCTCCGGTCAGGTTGATCTCGATGATCTGCCGCCACGCGGCGAGCTGGTATTTGTGCAGTGGTCCACCGTTGACGATGCCGGCGTTGTTGACCAGCACGTCCACCGTCCCGAACTGCGACACCGCCGTCGCCACCGCACCTTGCCATTGATCGGGTGCGGTGACGTCGAGGTGGACGAAACGGGCTGCGTCACCGAGTTGTTCGGCCAGCGCGGACCCCGGCTCGTCGAGGATGTCGCCGAGCACCACCGCGGCGCCCTCGTCGATCAGCTCCCGGGCGTGCGCCGCGCCCATCCCCCGCGCGCCGCCGCTGATGATCGCCACCCGGCCGTTCAGTCGGCCCATCGTCAGCCCTTCCGCCGTGGCTTTCCTCGCCGGATCCGCCACACCGGGTCGGAGCATTCGACGCCGTCGGCCGCCAGTTCCCGCTTGAGTACCTTGAACGTCGCGGTGCGCGGCAGCACGGTGGCAACCCGGACATAGGACGGCCACTGTTTGGGCCCGAGGTCGGCCTGTTCGGACAGGAACCCGTGGAACTCGTCGTGATCGAACTCAACATCGGGCGCCAGGATCAGCGCGGCCATCACCTGGTCGCCGACCGCCGGGTCGGGTATCCCGTACACCGCCGCTTCGGTGATCGCCGGGTGCCGCAGCAGCACCCGTTCGATCGGCGCAGTACCCAGGTTTTCGCCGTCGACCCGCAGCCAGTCGCCCAGCCGGCCGGCAAAGTAAACGTAACCGTCGTCGTCCCGGTAGGCCAGGTCACCGGTGTGGTAGACGTCGTCCACCATTCGTTCGGCCTCCGCAGCGGGGTCGTTGTAGTAGCCCTCGAAGCCGCCGGCGCCGCCGGCGTTGACCAGTTCGCCGGTGCGCCAGGGCGGGCAACTGGCCCCGGTATCTGCGTCGATGATGTCCACCCCGGCGGGCAGCGGGCCCAGCGCACCGGCCGGAGTGTCGGGGGTGCGGCCGATCGACACCCCACCCTCGGTCGAGCCGTACCCGTCGGTGACCACACAGCCGAACCGGCGGGCGAAGCGGTCGATGTCGGCGGCAC
>JBDTEP010000062.1:0-3510 GCA_039922455.1 Mycobacterium sp.
TTCGGGCTGGTGTTCTTTCTAGCGCTGGCCGGCTTGACCCCGACCGGGTTGGTGTTGGCCGCCGTGGTGGCGCTGGCCTGTGTGGCAATGCCCGGCGACGGGCCGCCGCGGTGGTGGTGCGCCGTCAGCACGGCGGCGATCGCGGCCACCGCCGCGCTGCCCTGGCTGATGGCTCTGGTGGTAGGACCGGGGTCCCCGCGGGGCGAGACGGCGGGAGTGGCAGCGTTCGCGGCTCGCGCCGAGCCGGGCCTGAGCACCCTGGGCAGCCTCGCCGGGCTCGGCGGGATCTGGAATGCCGACGCGGTACCGGGCTCGCGGACAACGATTTTCGCGCTGGTGGCGACGGCGGTGCTCCTCGGTGTGGTGGGGCTGGGGTTGCCGACGGTGCGAGACCTGCCTGCCGTGCGGCCGCTGCTGGTGCTGGGGGGCGCCACGGTGCTGCTGTTCACGATCCTGGCCACCGGGCCGGGACTGGCGCTGTTGCGTTGGGCGGTGGACATTGCGCCCGGTCTCGGGATGCTGCGCGACGGGCAGAAGTGGGTGGCACTGGCGATGCCCGGCTTCGTTTTGGCCGGGGGCGGCTCGGTGGTGGGCCTACGAGACCGGCTGCCACCGGCGCGGGCAGCCCTGGTGTGCTGTGTCGCGCTGATAACCGTGCTGCCCGACCTGGCTTGGGGGGTCGCCGGGCGGGTCGAACCGGTGCACTATCCGCCCGGTTGGGCCGCGGTGGCGGCGAAGATCAACGCCGATCCGCGCCCGGTGGCCGTGCTGCCCGCCGACACCATGCGCCACTTCCCCTGGGCCGGGTCCGCGCCGGTGCTCGATCCGCTGCCCCGATGGGTGCGTGCCGAGGTGTTGACCACCGGCGACCTGAGCGTCGGCGGGCAGTCCGTGCCCGGCGAGGGCACCCACGCCCGGGCGGTCCAGCAGGCACTGCTGGCCGGAGCCGAACCGGCCACACTCGGCGTATACGGGGTGGGCTGGGTGGTCACGGAGTCCGGAACCGACGGTGAAATGGGTTCTGCCGCAAAGACCCTGATGCGGCTACCCGTCTCTTACCGGGATTCCGACCTGACCCTGTACCGGGTTGGCGGCCGTGCGCCGAAGGTCTCAACCGGACCGCGGCGGGCCGTGTTGGCTGCGCATCTGGTGTGGTTGGCGATGCTGGTGGCCGGTGCAGGAGGGTTGGGGATCGCGGCGGTTCGACGGCGGTTGGCTGACTAACCGGGTAGCAAGACGGCGAACACCGTGACGGCCCGGCCGGTCAGTCGGTGACCCCCAGGCGCTGCGCCCACAACGCAGCGAGGGTGCAGTCACCGTCGCGCACGCACGCCCACCACGCTAGGCGCCCAGGAAGCGGGCGCGCACGTCGGGAGCCGGCAGCGGACAGGTGTCGTGCCGTCCGCCGAACCGGTAGCGGACGGCCGCGAAGCGGTCGTAGAGCCGGTCACGCAGTGCCGCGGGAATGATGCGAGCAGCCAAGAGCACCCGGAACGGTCCGCCCAGATAGCCCACCACCCGCAGGGCCGCCGCCGACCGGACACTGACACGCTCATCGGGTTGGCTTGGGTGCTCGATGAACACCATCGAGTCGATACCCTGCAGATCCGGATGGCGCTGCGTCACCGCGCGAGCGAAATCGCTGTCCAATGCGGCGAATCGCAATGTGCCGCGCCGGTCGTGGCGAATGATGGTCTGCACCGATCGATTGCAGACTCCGCAGACCCCGTCGTAGAGCAGCACCGGAGTAGCGCGATCGTCGGTCATCAACGCACCTCCACGTGTCCACTCAACCTCTTCGGCCAGTATGGAGCACTCCGCGCGCGGTAGGACAACCGGCGATACAGTCTCGATGTGGAGCACACGGCGACCGGGATTGCCGCAGCAGTACGCAGTGGAAAGCTGACGGCCCGAGCCGCCGCGGAGCAAGCGCTGCACCGGATCGCGCAAACCCAGCCGGCCTTCAACGCGTGGCAGGTGATCCGCCACGACGCGGCGTTGGCCGAGGCCGACGCGATCGATGCCCTCGACGATCGCGGTTCGCTCCCCTTGGCGGGTGTTCCGATTGCCATCAAGGACAACATCGCCGTTGCCGGCGAACCGATGCGGGACGGCTCGCTTGCCACAAGCGCGGCGCTTCAAACAACCGATCACGAGGTCGTTCGTCGGCTACGCGCCGCAGGCGCGGTGGTCGTCGGGCTCACGCGCGTCCCCGAACTCTGCGTCTGGGGCGCGACCGATTCGATCTTCGGCATCACGCGTAATCCGTGGAATCCCCGGCGAACTCCCGGCGGCTCCTCCGGAGGGTCGGCGGCGGCGGTCGCGTCGGGAGCGGTACCCATCGCCCACGGCAACGACGGCATGGGCTCGATCCGGATCCCGTCGGCGTGCTGCGGATTGGTTGGCCTCAAGCCTGGTCTCGGGGTGGTGCCCGTTGGAGACGCGCAGACCAGCTGGGGAGGGATGTCGGAGAACGGTCCGCTCGCGACCACGGTCGCCGATGCCGCGCTGATGTTCTCGGTAATGGCCGACGACCCCGATGCCGCGACACTGATCCAACCGACCGCCTTGCGGATCGCCGTTTCGACGTCGGCCCCCGGCCCCGCGACACCCGTCGCGCGCGCGTGGGCCCAGGCGGTCCATCGGACTGCCGATCTGCTTCGCGGCGACCACCTTGTCCGGTCGGCGACCCCGCGTTACCCGGTCAGCCTGATGACCACGACCGCACTGGCGTTGTGGACGGCGGGAGTGGCAGCCGATGCACACGCGTCAACTGACGTCTCCTTACTGGAGCGCCGCAACCGTGTCCATGTGCGGATCGGGGACGCTCTCGCCAAGTGTGGTCTGGCGAACCCCAGGGGGCGCGAGGTGTGGCGGCAGCGCGCGTTCGACTTCTTCGCCGACTCCGACGTCCTGATCACTCCCACGCTGGCTCAACCTCCGATCAAGTCACGGCGCTGGGGCGAGCGAGGCTGGCTCACCTCACTGGTCGCCAACGCTCGCTACGCCCCCTTTGCTGGGCCGTGGAACATGGTCGGCTGGCCCGCGATGAACGTGCCCGCCGGACTCGACGCCCACGGCCAGCCCGTCGGCGTGCAGTTGGTCGGCAAACCCGGATCGGAGCGGACCTTGCTGGGCCTCGCCGCTGCGATCGAGCAGCTCCAGCCCTGGCCGCGCACTGCCTAGGGAGACGCTCCAGCGCCTACTCGCCAGCTCGAGCGCCTCGGCGTAACCCGAAGGCCATTCGGCCTCCCGCGGCCAAGCCGCGTTCGGCACGCCGCACGGATTCTGCAGCCGACGACTTGTCGTACCCGGCTGCAATGATGAAGTCATGTCCTCGACCGCATCGCCGCAAGCCGCCGGGGTGCGTCCTGACCAGCGCCTCGAGGTGCTGTTCAGCGAGTTGGCGGAGTTGACCGGTCAACGCAACGCGATTGATTCGCGCATCGTGGAGATCGTCGCCGAGGTGGATCGTGACCAACTCTGGGGAGCAACCGGCGCGCGGTCGGT
>JBDTEP010000063.1:0-2619 GCA_039922455.1 Mycobacterium sp.
GGTCAGCGGCGCCCAGTCGTGTCGGTTCGGGTGCCGGCGCAGATCAGGCCACAGGGGCTTGGCCGCGGCGATCCCACGCAGGGCGAACTCCGTGCCGGTCAGCATCAGACCGAGCATCAGCGCCTCATTGTGGATGCCTGCGACCAGGTGCATCAACAGAAGTGGGTTGGCCGTACCCAGCCACAGGGCGCTGACCTCGGCCACCCCGCAGCGCGCCGCCAGGCGTGGCACCGCCCACACGATCAGCCCGACACCGACCAGCACCACCACCCGGTGACACAACACCGCGGTGACGATGTTTTCACCGGTCAACGCCGAAATGCCCCGGCCAATCCACAAAAATAAGGGTCCGTACGGAGCCGGCGTCTCGCGCCAGAGGCTGGGCACCGACAGGGTGAATACGTGATCGAGCCCCAGGGCCGGGGCCGGACCCACCCGGTAGGGATCTTGGCCCAGTCGGGAGATCTGGCTCTGCGCCAGGTAGGAGTAGACGTCCTTGCTGTACATCGGCGGGGCCACCAGCAGCGGCATCATCCACAGCATCAGGGTGCGATCGAGTTGGCTGCGCGACATCCGCCGGTTGGCTGATCGGGCCGTTGCCGGACTACGAGGACCGGAGGAGTTCGGTGATGAAGTCAGCGCGAACCGGCCCAGCATCAGCCAGGCCAGCGTCATCATCACCGCCCCGGTGGTGGTCATGGTCAGCGCCACCGTCTGCAGCCGCGATGGCAGGTTCAGCAGTCGGACCCCGAAGGTGGGGTCCTGCACCACCGGCCGCGCACCCGCCCCGAGCGCACCCATCGCCATCAGGACGGTTCCGGCGGCACCGAACAACCGGGTGCGCTGCATCGCGACCAGTTCAACGGCGTTGAGGGGCGAGCCGACGGTGCGCTCGTCGCCGTGCAGGTGCGCGATCGACGTGCTCAACGAGTGCCGGCGGGCTGCCATCCCAGCAGCGTAACGGCCGATCTCCGAAATCTTGGGCCCGCCCGCGGGAGCAGGCTGTGATGAGCGCAACCCTCGATTCGGGCCGAACTGAGGTAACCCTGCCTAGACCCCGTCCCAGAATTGCGTCACACTGGTGTTGTGGAAATCAAGGTCGAGGTGAAAGCCGCAGCCGAAACCGCCGGGCAACGTCCCGGCGGTGCGGTTTTGCCGGCCACCCGGCTGGCGGCCGCCGACCCCGCCGGCAGCCACGATTCACCCGAGGGCAGCACCCGTCACGCGGTGGTGCGCCTGCTGATGGAATCAGGATCTATCACCGCCGGGGAGATCGGCGCCCAGTTGGGCTTGTCGGCCGCCGGGGTGCGGCGCCATCTGGACGCCCTGATCGAGATGGGTCACGCCGAGGCGCACGCGGCGGCGGCCTGGCAGCAGGTGGGTCGTGGGCGGCCGGCGAAGCGGTTCCAGCTCACCGCGGCGGGTCGGGGCAAGCTCGACAACCGCTACGACGACCTCGCGGTGGCCGCGATGCGCCAGCTGCGGGAGATCGGCGGCGAGGACGCGGTGCTGGTCTTCGCGCGCCAGCGCATCGACACCATCTTGTCCGACGTCGCGGCGGTGGCCTCCGGTAGTGACACCGATACCGACGGCGACATTGAGGCGACCGCCGTACGAATCGCCGCGGCGCTGACCGAGGCCGGCTACGCCGCCACCACCGCACGGGTGGACGGGGGTGTCCCGGGGGTGCAGATTCTGCAACACCACTGCCCGGTGGCCAACGTCGCCAAGGAATTCCCGGAGTTGTGTCAGGCCGAGCGGCAGGCGATGGCTGAAGTGCTTGGCACCCACGTGCAGCGGCTGGCGACCATCGTCGACGGCGGGTACGTCTGCACCACCCATGTGCCGCTGCCCAACAGGAACACCAAGACCGCCAAATCCGGCATGGCCACCAAGGCCGGTACCACCAAAAAGCATCACTAGCAGCACCGATCGACCTTCGGCGCACAGCCTGCGCCGGAGCCAGCACGAGCACCGAAGGAGCGTCACCATGACACTCACGCCGGAAGTCACCGCGCCAGCGATGGAGCCGAGCACCCAGGACGAGACGATCGCCTCGCTGGGCCGATACGAATACGGTTGGGCCGACACCGATGTCGCGGGTACCGCCGCCCGGCGCGGACTGTCCGAGGAAGTCGTGCGCGATATCTCCGCGAAGAAGAGCGAGCCGGAGTGGATGCTTCAGGCCCGGCTGCGGGCGTACCGGACGTTCCTGAAGAAGCCGATGCCGAACTGGGGATCCGACCTGTCGGGCATCGACTTCGACAACATCAAGTACTTCGTCCGGTCCACCGAGAAGCAGGCTCAGACTTGGGAAGACTTGCCCGAGGACATCCGCAACACCTATGACCGGCTGGGCATCCCGGAGGCCGAGAAGGCCCGCTACATCGGCGGGGTGGCGGCCCAGTACGAATCCGAGGTCGTTTACCACAAGATCCGCGAGGACCTGGAAGCCCAGGGCGTGCTCTTCCTCGACACCGACACTGCGTTGAAAGAGCAGCCGGAAATGTTCCGGGAGTACTTTTCCACTGTGATCCCGGCCGGGGACAATAAGTTCTCCGCGCTGAACACTGCCGTGTGGAGCGGGGGATCGTTCGTCTACGTGCCCAAGGGGGTGCG
>JBDTEP010000064.1:0-3220 GCA_039922455.1 Mycobacterium sp.
GATCCACACCTATGAGCCCGGCTCGTGGGGGCCCGAGGCTGCGCAGACATTACTGCGCGGTCATCGGAGCTGGCAGGACCCGTGGCTGCCCGACAGCGGCCCGTCACAGTAAGGAGAACAGGGCACATGCGACTGGGGATGATCGGTCTGGGCCGGATGGGCGCCAATCTTGTTCGGCGGCTGGTCGACGACGGCCACGAATGCGTCGTCTACGACCACAACTCCGACGCGGTTACCGCGTTGGCCGGGGAGGCCAACACCACCGGGGTGTCCTCGCTGACTGAGCTGGTGGCGGCGCTGCCCGCCCCGCGCGTGGTGTGGGTGATGGTGCCTGCCGGTGCCATCACCGCCGGGGTCATCGAAGAACTCGCTGGCACGCTGGCGGCCGGCGACATCGTGATCGACGGTGGAAACTCTTACTACCGCGACGACATAAAACACTCGAAACTACTGTCTGACAAGGGTATTCATTTACTGGACTGCGGCACCAGTGGCGGGGTGTGGGGCCGCGAGCGCGGCTACTGCTTGATGGTCGGCGGTGACCGGGATGCGTTCGACCATGTCGAGCCGATCTTCGCCACGGTGGCGCCGGGGGTCGACGCAGCCCCGCGCACGCCGGGCCGCGACGGTGAGGTCGCAGAGCCGGAGAAGGGCTATCTACACTGCGGTCCGTCCGGGGCGGGGCACTTCGTGAAGATGGTGCACAACGGTATCGAGTACGGGATGATGGCTTCGCTGGCGGAGGGGCTGAACATCCTCCGGCACGCCAACATCGGTAGGCGGACCGAGCAGGGCGATGCCGAGACCGCACCGCTGACGTACCCCGAGTTCTACCAGTACGACCTGGACATCTCGGCTGTTGCCGAAGTGTGGCGGCGGGGCAGCGTGATCGGTTCGTGGTTGCTGGATCTGACCGCGACCATGCTGCACAAATCACCCGACCTGACCGAGTTCGCCGGACGGGTCTCCGACTCCGGCGAGGGCCGGTGGACGTCGATCGCGGCCATCGACGAGGGGGTGCCGGCGCCGGTGCTGACAACCGCCCTGCAGTCCCGCTTCGCGTCGCGCGATCTCGACGACTTCGCCAACAAGGCGCTCTCGGCGATGCGCAAACAGTTCGGCGGGCACGACGAGAAATCCGGTGACTGACCGGTTGTAGCGGCACGACTTCTCCGGCCTGATCCTGGCCGCTCACCGCCCTGGCATGCCAGTATTGGGAATGCCGCAGCGTCGGCGAGCAACCCAGACGAGCACGAACCCGGTGCTGGCCGGTAGCGACCGGACCACCGCGCCGGTGATAGCCCTGATCGTGCTGCTGCTCGCGGCCGGCGCCGCGACGCGCGGGTATCTGCCCGGCGCCGCGCCCGGGCCACGACACCCGACCGCCGCGGGCCCGGCCGAAACTGTTGTTCTGGTGGTGCTGCTGGCGGTATCGATGGGCGCAGTAGCGGTCGCCACCGTGCACCGGGTACGTCATCAGCGCACGGTGGCCGGCAGCGCCGGTGAGCTCTCGCTGATAGCGGGAGCCCATCGGGGTCTGCCGGCCTGGCGGGTGCTGCTGATCGCGCTGGCGGCGATAGCGGCGTGGCTGCTGACGATCTTCGTGCTGGCGAGACTGGGCGGCGGACACGGGTTCGGGATCCGGGCAGAGCATTTCGGGTCGCGCGGCGGAGCGCCCGCGCCCCCAACCGCGCCCGACGCACCAGCCCCGGTGCACCCGTCGTCGCGCCCGGACGGGTCGACAAGTGAGGTGTCCGGGTATCTGTTGTCGGCTGCCGCAGGTCTGCTGGTGCTGACGGCCGCCGTGGTCGTCGCCGCGTGCTCCCGCCGCCCTGCACTCCGTTCGCCCAACGCCGCGCCGGTAGCCGCGCCCGCACCGACTGCGGGTGAAACCCTGGCGCGAGCAGCGGAACTCGGATTGGTCCGGATGGCGGACCGGAGCCGCGAGCCGCGGGAGGCGATTATCGCCTGCTACGCGGTGATGGAGCGGCACCTCGCTGACCTTCCCGCCGTCGCGCCGCGGGATTTCGATACCCCCACCGAAGTGCTGGCGCGGGCCGTCGAGCACCATGCACTACCCGCGGACAATGCATCCCGGCTGGTGGAGCTGTTCGTCGAGGCGCGTTTCAGCCCGCATCTGATGACCGAGCGGCACCGTACCGACGCGGTCGCGGTACTGCGGCTGGTGCTCGACGAGTTGCGGGCTCCGACATGAGAATGTTTGCTCTGCAAGGAATCATGCTGGTGGTCGGGGTAGAGCTGGTGGCACTGTTGATCCACCAACATCACCTCCTGTTGTGGGCGGCGGCCATCACGGTCGCGGTGCCGTTGGCCGGCAGCCGACGGCTGCTGACCAGTGGCGGCGCCGGATGGCCTGCGGCTCCGATGATCACCGATGAGCCCGGGGAGTCGTTGCGGAGGTGGTTGGCGGCGACCGAAGCCAGAATCCGCTGGTCGGAGTCGACGAGGGCGGACTGGGATCGGCGCTGGCGGCCGATACTTGCCCGTCAGTTCGAAGTCTCCACCGGTCAGCGGCGGGCGAAGAATCCCGAAGCCTTCGGTGCCACCGGAGCGATGCTGTTCGGCGACGAGCTGTGGCCGTGGGTGGACCCCGGCAACGTCGCGCCCGCCGGAGACCACGGGCCCGGTCCGGGACGCGTTGTGCTGGAGGAGATCCTGCACCGGATGGAGCAGCGATGAGTGCGGGTCTGTCCGGCACCGCGGCAACCACCGCCGAGCGCTGCACCGCGGTGCTGGACGAGATCGAGCGGGCCGTGGTGGGCAAGCGGTCCGCCATCATGCTCATTTTGACCGCGGTGCTCGCTGGTGGCCATGTGCTCATCGAAGACCTTCCGGGGCTGGGCAAGACGTTGATCGCCCGGTCGTTCGCAACCGCGCTCGGACTGGACTTCACCCGGGTGCAGTTCACCCCGGACCTGTTGCCGGCGGACCTGCTGGGCACGACCATTTACGACATGGCCTCGGGCAGTTTCGAGTTCCGGCGTGGGCCGATCTTCACCAACCTGGTGTTGGCCGACGAGATCAACCGGACCCCACCCAAGACCCAGGCCGCGCTGCTGGAGGCGATGGCAGAAGGTCAGGTCAGCATCGACGGCCACACCCACCTGTTGCCCGCGCCGTTCATCGTGCTGGCCACCGACAACCCGATCGAGTACGAGGGCACCTACCCGCTGCCGGAGGCGCAACTGGACCGGTTCGC
>JBDTEP010000065.1:0-4659 GCA_039922455.1 Mycobacterium sp.
GACGTCGGCGGCCGTCAGTACACCAGCTTCTGGCTCGGCAACGACAACCGGGTGCTGGCCGGAATGAACGTCAATATCTGGGAGGGCCTCGATGACATCAAGGCCCTGATCGGCGCGCAGCAACCCGTCGACCCCGATCGGCTCGCCGACCCGCAGGTGTCACTGGGCGAACTGTCCGCCTGAGCACCGGCGCCGCCCCGGCTACCGCAGCGTCGCAGTGCCATCGTCGTGCACGTCGACCGCGGCCCCGGCGATGTCGTTGCACACGGTCGAATCGGCGGTGTCCGGATCACGCGCCACCGCCAGGGTCCGTGAACCGTCGGGGGTGCGAACCGCCAAAAACACCTGCTGAGGCCGGCCGTCCCGGCCGAACGGCGTGGTCCACGACTCCACCGTGCCGGTCCCCTGCCACTGCGTCACGGCCGGCCGGGTGGCTTCGGAATCTACCTCGGATTGCACATCCTCCCAACGGAATCCGGCCTGCGGAGGCTCTGTGCCGTACACCCCGAAGCTGTGCTTGGTCAGGTAACCGCCGTTGGCGGTGATCAGGCCGCGCCGGCCGGGATTAGCCACCAGCAGTTCGGCCAGTGTCGCGATCGAATGCATCACGTAGTTGTTCCACGGGCCACCGGCGAAGGTCAGCCCGCCGGTCACGGTCAGCGGCCGGTCGGGGTCATCGATGGGAAATCCGAGTTCGCCGGCCGCGACCTGAACCGCCGACGGGAAACAGGAGTACAGGTCGACGTAATCGATCTCGCCCACGTCGCCGACGGCGGCCAGCTCCAGTGCGCGCGCCCCCGCGATCCGGATGGCCGGTGAACGGTGTAGTTCGGCCCTGGCAGCTATCGCATAGGTATCGTGGGCGTCGGTGCCGGCCTGCGGGAAAACCCAGCGCTCGGACGGAATCTGTAACTCGGTCGCGGCCCCGACCGAGGTCAGCACCAAGGCCGCGGCCTGATCCACCATGTTGTTGGAGTTCATCAACTTGGTGTAGGGCCAGCTGATCATCCGGTTCTTCGGCCCCGGCTGCCAGATCTCTTCGGCACCGACGGGTTCGCGGATCCAGGCGTGCGGGTTGCCGACCGCGACCGCATTGAACCGCGACCACAGCTCACCGATTCGTCGGCGGTGGCCGTCAATCGTCTCCCCCGCGGCGATGCGTAGCGCCTGCTCGAACAGCGGATATACGTAGGCGGGCCGGTCCAATCCGATACGTTCCTCGGCCGGGCCGGCCAGTGGCACGTCCTCACCTTCACATTCGGCCATCGGGACGACTGTGTCGTCCTGGCGGGTCCAGACCAGCTTGCCGCCGGCGGCCCGCAGTCGTGTTCGGGTACGCCACATCTCGCCACCGGCCAGCAGCACCACCCCGGCGCGGCCCTCCTGGATGTCCAGACAGGCCCGGTTCACCAGGGACTGCGGCACGTTGCCGCCCACTGGGCTGTAACGGGTGGCGGGTCGGTCGGCGCCGATCCGCTGGCCCAGCAGTGCACCCGGGTCGCGGTAGTGCGCCGAGAACAGGTTGACCACCCGAATCGCGTCGACGGCGCGCAGCACCGGTTCGTCGGCGGCCCGTCGCGCTGCCGCCGCCATCAGATCGACTGGCTCGACGAGATCCGTGTCGTCGCGATGGTTTATCTGGCCGTAGCCGATCAGCACCGGTGTCCGGGGGTCGATAGGCATGGGCGTAAGACTAATCATCGAGTTATACGTGCCGTAGCGGGTCGTGAACGGTTACTGCGACCAAGCGCAAGGAGCGGCAGCCGACAGATAAGGTGACGACCATGACTGTTTACCCGTCACCGGTCCGACTGTCCCGCAAGACGATGTCGGTGCTGCTCGGCGCCTTGGCCGCCTCCGCCACGGTGTGTGGTGTCGCACCGGCCGGTGCGGCGCCGGACCTCACCAAGGTGCCGGTCCGCTACGACTTGACCGGATCCGGCATCGCCGGCTACGTCACCTACCAGACTCAGAACGGTCAGGCGCACGCCACCAACGCCGCACTGCCGTGGTCGATTCAGCTGGCCGGTTCGATGACGAACATGACCAGTCCCGCGTCGTACTCGCTGAGCGCCCAGGGGGTCGGCCCCGGTGTGCTGACCTGCACAATCACCGTCAAAGATAAGGTGGTCAGCCAGAGTACCGCCACCGGCGACCCGGCGCGGGTGCTGTGCGAGACCCACGGGCCGAAGTAGCCGGCAGGTAGCCCGCGAACGACGCGCAGCCGCCCGACGGTGGCCGAGAGTAGACTCCGGAGCAATGTCTGGCCACGACCTCGCGATACCCGGGGGGCACCATCCGTTGGTGTCGCAACTCTCGGCGCTGCATCAGTTCGGCGCGTTCGTGGACGTCGCCGTCGTCGTAGTGGTGCTGGCACTGGCCAACCTGATCGCGCATTTCACCACACCCTGGGCCGCTGTCGCCACCATTCCGGTGACCGCCGTCGGCCTGGTGATCCTGGTCCGCTGCAACGGTCTGACCTGGGCCGAACTCGGCCTGGGCCGCGCCCATTGGAAGTCCGGGGTCGGTTATGCCGTGGCCGCGGTGTTGGTCGTGGTGTCGGCCATCGCTATCGGCGCCATGCTGCCCTGGACCCGGCCGATGTTCTTGAACAACCACTACGCCACCCTCTCCGGCGCCCTGGTGGCATCGATGCTCATCATCCCGCTGCAGACCGTGATCCCCGAGGAGTTGGCGTTTCGCGGCGCACTGCACGGCGCGTTGCATCGGGCCTGGGGGTTTCGCGGTGTCGCCGCGGCCGGCTCCTTGCTGTTCGGCTTGTGGCATGTCGCCACCTCACTCGGGCTGACCAGCAGTAACGTCGGTTTCACCCGGCTGTTCGGCGGCGGGTTCATGGGCATGCTGGCCGGCGTGACGCTGGCGGTGCTGGCTACCGGGGCCGCCGGTTTCGTGTTCAGCTGGCTGCGCCGGCGCAGCGGCAGTCTCATCGCACCGATCGCACTGCACTGGTCGCTCAACGGGGTCGGCGCACTGGCCGCCGCCGTGGTGTGGAACCTGTCCGCCTGAGCCGGCGGTTCAGCGCGGCTCGCCGCAGGCGAGGTGAAGCTGGAACCGTCGAATGACCCCGGGTCGGCTCACACCAACAGCACCGCCGCGCCCGCGATCCGGCCCGCGCCCAGGTCCGCCAGCGCCCGGTCGGCGTCGCCCAGCGAATACTCCGGTGTGGTCACGTCGATGTGGTGTGCAGCGGCCAGGTTGAGGAAGGCCCGGGCATCCTCGCGGGTGTTCGACGTCACCGATCGGATCTGGCGTTCGCCGAACAGGTGCCGCTGGTAATTCAGCGGCGGGATGTCGCTGAGGTGGATGCCGGCGATCACCAGGGTGCCGCCGGAATCCAGAGCCTGGCAGGCGGGCAGCACCAGCTCGCCTACCGGCGCGAACAGGATCGCCGAGTCCAGCGGCACCGGCGGCGGGTCAGCCGCCCCCTGCACCGAGGCCGCACCCAACTCCAACGCCAGCTCCCGGGCCCGCGGATCGCGGGTCATCACGTGCACCTCGGCACCGCGCCAGATCGCGACCTGGGCGGTGATGTGCGCACTGCCGCCGAATCCATACAGCCCGAGTCGGCCGCCCGGAGGCAGGTCGGCGCGCAGCAGCGAGCGGTAACCGATGATGCCCGCGCACAGCAGCGGCGCCAATTCGCTGTCACTGTAGCCACCCGGTAGGTGGTGGGCGAACGCCGCTGGGACAGTGGCGAATTCGGCGTAGCCGCCGTCGTTATCCCAACCGGTGTAACGAGACTGCGGGCACAGGTTCTCAGCACCCCGGCGACAGTATCGGCAGGATCCACAGGTGTACCGAAGCCAGGCGATTCCGACCCGGTCCCCGACGCCGAAGTCGTGGCCGGCGTCGGCGCCCACCTCGACGACCTCACCGACCACCTCGTGGCCGGGTGTCACAGCGGCACGGCGTACCGGTAGGTCACCTTCGACGACGTGCAGATCGGTGCGGCACACCCCGCAGGCGTGTACGGCCACCAGCAATTCCGATGGTTTCGGTCGCGGCACCGCGGTAGCGACCCGGCGCAGCGGCCTGTCGCCGATCGGGCCGGGACGATGCACTTGCCAGGCAGTCATGCTCGTGCCGGCAACCACCTGCGCGCCCATGCCGACATTCTGCGCGCCAGCAGCGCAGTACGGGTCAGTGTTTGCGCACCAGCCGCAGCAGCCACAGCAACAGGACCGACCCCAGGGTGGCGGTGAACAGGGTGAACCACCAGCCGCCGGCCGCGGTGTCGAATGCGAAACTCAGCAGAAAACCGCCGAGTAACGCACCACAGATCCCGGTGACGATGTTCACCAGGATGCCGGATGCTCCTCCACTGACGAGCTTGCCGGCGATCCACCCCGCGATCGCCCCGATGATCACGTAACCGATCCAACCCACACTGGTCAACGTCGTCGAACGATCAGCAAGCAAGTCCGTCACCGCCAACACATGCAATTCCGCAGTCATGTCGTCAGACTAGCGACTCGCGCACCGTTGCGTCGGGCAACCGCGGTCAGCCGACGATCACGCCGCCGGAGCCGGCTCAGGATGTGGCGCTGGCGCTGGCTCAGGATGAGGAGCCGGCTCGGCCGGGGCCGCCGGCAGCGGCCGGATCGACTCCGTCAGGGCTATGGCCGCACCGGTGTCCAC
>JBDTEP010000066.1:0-2702 GCA_039922455.1 Mycobacterium sp.
GCCTTCGCCACGCTGGGCAGCAGGGGGAACACCGTCTCGTTGCTGGCCAGTTTGATCGAGCCCGGCACCGTCTTGCCCTCGGCGTAGGCCGGCAGTGTAGCGATCTCCGGGCGCAGGCGGACGGTCACGGACAACAGCATATGTGTCTGGGACCGCCGCATGAACCCGGCGGTTCAGCGAGGCTCGACGGAGGAGAGGCGAAGCTGGGACCGCCGCATGAACCCGGCGGTTCAGCGAGGCTCGACGGAGGAGAGGCGAAGCTGGGACCGCCGCATGAACTCGGCGGTTCAGCGAGGCTCGACGAAGGAGAGGCGAAGCTGGGACCGCCGCATGAACCCGGGCGGCTCAACCGGCCTTGGTCAGTTGAAAGCTCCACTGCCCGACCACCCCACCGGCCGGTCCTCGACCGCACGGCTCCAGAGTAATGGTGGTCCATTCACCGGCGAGGGTCGCTGCATCGAAGCTGGCCGATCTCGATACCGGAAGGGGGCTGTGGTCCACCGGGCAGTCCATGCTGCTCCGACCGCTGTACTCCCATCGGCTGCCGTTCAGATGAAAATCCGCGTTCTGCAGCCACCTTTCGCCGTTGAGAGTGGTGCAGGTCGCTCCGCAGGGGGTGAAGGTCCACGTCGCCGTTCGCTGCGACGTGCCGTGCTCGGCGGTGAAGGCATACGGACCGGAGGGCACCTCCGGGTCGGCGTGGGCCGTGGGTTGCGGCAGAAGTGAAGCTCCCACACCGACCAGTAACCCGCAGACAGCGCCGACGGCCAGCCGCCGAGTGGTGCCGAACATTGCTTTGCCTCTCGTTGTCTTGTGTCGTCCTGCCCCGCCAGCCGGCAACCGTTCGTTCTGCTACCGGAAGATGAGCGGCAATCTACCGGATTCGACCCCGACGACGGACCGGTGCACATCGGTGCGACATGTTCAGGGGCCTTCCCGGCTGACCAAACCCCTTGCGCATCAGGCGTAGGGTGCTGCCAATGCCGGTGTCGCAGATGGTGTTGATCATCCTGGCCGGGGTGGGCGCCGGGGCGGTCAACTCCCTGGTCGGGTCGGGCACGCTGATCACCTTCCCGACGCTGGTGACGCTGGGATTTCCCCCGCTGACCGCGACCATCTCCAACGCGATCGGACTGGTGCCCGGCGGGCTATCGGGCACCTGGGCGTACCGCCGGGAGCTCAGGGGACAGTGGGACCGGCTGCGTTGGCAGATCCCGGGGTCGGTGATCGGTGCCGTGTGCGGCGCCTATCTGCTGTTGCACCTGCCGGAACGCGTGTTCAACCGGGTGGTTCCGGTGCTGCTGGTCGGCGCCCTGGTGCTGGTTGTGGTGGGCCCGAAGATTCAGGCCGCCGCCCAGCGCCGGGCCACCGAGGCCGGCCGCTCGGTTGACCACCTGAGCCGTGGCCGGATGGTGGCGTTGACGATCGGAACGTTCGCGGTGGCTGTCTACGGAGGCTATTTCTCTGCGGCGCAAGGCATTCTGCTGATCGGTGTGATGGGGGTGGTGCTGGCCGAGTCGATGCAGCGGATGAATGCGGCCAAGGTGCTGCTGACCCTGTTGGTGAACGTCGTCGCCGCGCTGGCGTACATCCTCACGGCGTTCGACCGGATCAGTTGGCCCGCAGCCGGATTGATCGGAGTCGGCTCACTGATCGGCGGATACCTGGGCGGTCATTACGGGCGCCGGCTGTCACCGAGTGCGCTACGGGCGGTGATCATTGTTGTCGGCCTGATCGGGCTGTACCGGCTGCTGTCGGTCTAACCGATCAGATCAGGATCCGGTTTTGCGCCACCGCTCCCAACGGGTCCGCGGTGCGCGCAACGCGGCCATCACCGTGCTCATCTCCGCGGCCTGCTGTTGTACCGGTGCCGCGGTCTCTGCGGCCACCGCCGGCTTTTCGCCCTCCCACCAGACCGGCTCCAGCAATGCCGAGACCACCGGGATCGCATGCTCGACACTGGCGCGCCCCCACTGGCAGGCCCGGTCGATGGTCGCGGCCGAGGGAGCCAGGTTCACCGGCGACAACGTCGGGGAGAACCGGACCAGATGGTCGGCGTAGGGGGCGTTGCGCACCATTTGTAACTGGATCGCCTGGGTGATGGGTACCAGCCACAGATGTCGTGGATCCCACTGCGGGTGGAAGCAGTCGAACGCGAGATAGCAGGCGTTGCGGGTGCCCAGCCGGCCGTCGCGGACCCGCTTCCAGGCCAGCTCGACCGGAACATTGCTGGCCGCGCCGCCGTCCACCAGGGCCGCGACATCGTTGTCGGCCAGCAGTGCGTCTAAGAGCGGCTCCATCGCTGGATCGTTCGTCTCGTGATGCAGTACCCCGGGGATCGCCGAGGAGAATGACGCCGCGTCGACGACATTGATGTCGCGGTCCGGGTCGTCGCCACCGATCACGATCGGGGTGACTACCCGCGGGTCGATGAACGCGGCGGTCTGCCAAAGGCGGGTCGCCACCTGCGGGCCGAGGCCGATCGTAAGATACGGCAAGGACCGCAACTGCAGGGCAGCGAGGCGCTGGTTGCGGTACCGGGACGGCAACGTGGCGAACGGTTGTCGGCGCACCCCGGCCACTACCGCATCGAACGGAATCGATAGATCCGACATACGCATCGGCCCGCCGTCCTCACGGCGGAACATGGCGTCGGCGAACTGGTTGAACCTCAACGAGAACACGCCGGTCAGGCCGTGCCG
>JBDTEP010000067.1:0-13956 GCA_039922455.1 Mycobacterium sp.
TGATCACAGACGAGATGTGAGTGCCCCCGACAACGGCGGTCAGGACGACTACCGCCCGGTCATCCCCGGTTCGGGCGACCGGGCGGTAGCCGCTGCCGCGGAGCGGGCCCAGCAGACCGCGGCGCGCAACATCCCGGTCTTCCCGACCTCCGCGGACCTGCCGCTACCCAGCGACACCGCCAATCTGCGCGACGGTGCGAATCTGCACGACGCCCTGTTGGCGCTGCTGCCGTTGGTGGGAGTGTGGCGTGGCGAGGGCCTCGGGCACCGGATGGGCAGTGCGCCCGGCGACTACCGGTTCGGCCAGCAGATCGTGGTGTCCCACGACGGCAGCGACTACCTGAACTGGGAGTCGCGGTCCTGGCTGCTTGACGACGCCGGCGAGTTCACCCAACCGGCCCAGCGGGAGACCGGCTTCTGGCGGTTCGTCTCCGATCCACAAGACCTGGACGAATCGCAGGCCATCGAGCTGTTGCTGGCGCACTCCACCGGCTACGTGGAACTGTTTTACGGACGCCCGCATGGCCCGGCGTCCTGGGAGTTGGTAACCGACGCCCTGGCCCGCAGCAAGTCGGGGGCGCTGATCGGCGGCGCCAAACGGCTCTACGGGATCGTCGAGGACGGCGATCTGGCCTACGTCGAGGAGCGGGTGGACGCCGATGGCGAACTGGTACCGCACCTGTCGGCGCGGTTGACGCGCTTCATCGGTTGACTCTGCGCTGACCAGACACTCCACTCGCACTTCTGCCTGGCACACGCAGAGTCAACGAACCGCGAGATCCACCAGCCTGGTGAACTCGGCGTCGGCAACCCGCGGGTGCAGCCGCCGACCGTCCAGGGTGTGCACGCGCGCGGCCAGCGTGATACTGGACACCAGCCAGATATCCTGCGCCGCAACCAGATCCGCCGGCCGTAACAGCACGTACTCGCACCGATAACCCGCGTCGCGCGCCACCTCGAACAGGGCCTCCTGAGTGGTGCCACGCAGGATCGGCTGCGAGGACGGCGGGGTGAGCATCCGTCCCGGTTCCAGCAGGACCACCGTGGAACGAGGACCCTCCAGGACGTAACCGTCGGAGCTGATGAAGATGACGTCGTCCGCACCCTGCGCGGCGGCGTGGCGAAGCGCCGCCATGTTGACCGCATACGACAGGGTCTTGGCGCCGGCAAGCAGCCACGGCATCGCCTGCCCCTGCGCCGGCAGGCCGCGATCCAGGGTTACCACCGCCACCCCGGTGCGGCGGGCCGCGGCGATACGGACCGGCATCGGGGTGATCATCACGTAAGCCGTTGGCCCGGGACCGCTCTCCCGGCCCCTGCTGTAGATCAGCCGCAGCGCGCCGTCGGCGCTCGACGCCCACTGCCGCACCGCCGCGTCGACGGCACGCCGCCACTCGGCGAGATCGGGGGCGGGCAGTTCCATCAGCTCGGCCGATCGGGCCAGCCGCTGCAGGTGGGCTTCGAGCAGACACGCCGCACCGTCGCGCACCAGCAGGGTTTCGAAGACGCCGTCGCCACGCAGCGCCGCCAGGTCGTCGGCGTGCAGCAGTGGGGTGTCCGGATTGACCGGCCCGCCACCGAGGGTGATGATCGTCACTGCGTCATCGGTCCGGTCGGGCATGGCCTCTGAGCGTAGCGGCTCCGTAGAGTTAACATGTGTCCGCCGTCCCCGCCCCAGAGCCCAATCCCGATGCCGGTGCGATCTGGCATTACGGCGATCCGTTCGGCGAACAGCGGAGTGCGCAAACCGAAGCCGTGGTGGTGGATCGATCCCACCGGGCGGTGCTCGCCGTGAGCGGCCCGGAGCGCCAGACGTGGCTGCACACGCTGTGCACCCAGCACGTCGCCGAACTGCCCGAGGGCGCCACTACCGAGAACTTGATCCTGGACGGCAAGGGTCACATCACCCATCAATGGGTTCAGGCCGAACTGCGCGGGACCACCTACCTCGACACCGAGCCGTGGTTGGGCGAGTCTCTGGCCGAGCACCTGCGCAAGATGGTGTTCTGGGCGGACGTGACCATCCAACCGGCCGATCTCGCGGTGCTGTCACTGCTGGGCCCCCGCCTCGCCGACCCGGCAGTGCTCGACGCACTGGGCTTGGCCGCGCTGCCCGGGGAGGCCGCGGTGGCAATCCCGGACTCGGACGCGTTCGTGCGCCGGGCACCGGGCGAGCACGCACTGGAACTGCTGGTGCCGCGCTCCGAGAAGGGCCACTGGCAGCGCGTGTTGGCCGGGGCCGGGGTGAAGCCCGCCGGGGTGTGGGCCTACGAAGCCGACCGGGTGGCGGCGCGGCGGCCGCGGCTGAGCGTGGATACCGACGAGCGCAGCATCCCGCATGAGCTGAACTGGATCGGCGGGCCCGGCGTCGGCGCGGTGCACCTGAACAAGGGGTGCTACAGCGGCCAGGAGACCGTGTCCCGGGTGCATAACATGGGCAAGCCACCGCGGATGCTGGTGCTGCTACACCTGGACGGATCGGCGGACCGGCCGTCGACCGGCGATCCGATCACCTCCGGCGGTCGCCCGGTGGGCCGACTGGGCACCGTGGTGGACCACTTCGAACTGGGCCCGATCGCGTTGGCACTGCTCAAACGCGGATTGCCGGCCGACACCCCGCTGCTGACCGGCGCCGCCGCCGAAGTCAGCGCGGTTATCGACGCCGATTCGATGCCGCCGCCGGATGTGCGGGGCGCGGGGCGTGCCGCCGTCGACCGCCTGCGGGGCCGGGTTTGATCATGGTCACACCGGCACAGGCCAGCGCGGCAGGCGCGCAGACGGCACGGTAGGCTGTCGGCAGGACAATAAACACACTCAGATCGGAGCCGCCTGCTCGTTGGGCCGCTCCGTTATTGCGCGAGGGGGTCCCCCATGGGCCGCGGCCGGGCTAAGGCGAAACAGACCAAGGTTGCTCGGGATCTGAAATACAGTTCACCGTCAACCGATTTCAGTCAGCTCCAGCGGGAGCTGGCCGGGTCTGAAGTGAACGACTCCGACGGTGACGACTCGTGGAGCGACGGCGATGACTGGCGTCGCTGAGCACTGAGGCGTAGCCGCCGGGTTCATGCGGCGGTCCCAGCTTCGCCTCTCCTCCGTCGAGCCTCGCTGAACCGCCGGCCCTAAAACCTCGGGTGTTGCCCGACGAGCGTGGCGCCGTCGCCCTTCGAGGCGTCTTTCCCGGCCTTGGCCACCGTGCCGAGCGGCCAGCAGGCGACGTGGCGGGCAGTCAGGATCGCCAGGGCGCGGTCGGTGTCCTCCGGTGCCACGACCGCGACCATGCCGACACCCAGGTTGAACGTCTTCTCCATCTCGGTCCGGCTCACCCGGCCGCGCTGCGCGATCATCGCGAACACCGGAGCGGGTGTCCAGGTGCCGCGATCCACCTCGGCGACCAGCCCATCGGGAATCACCCGGGCCAGGTTGCCGGCCAGACCGCCGCCGGTTACGTGACAGAAAGTCCGCACCTTGGTTTCGGCGGCCAGCGCCAGACAGTCCTTGGCGTAGATCCGGGTCGGCTCAAGGAGCTCCTCCCCCAGCGTGCGCCCGAACTCCTCGACATGGCCGGCCAGATTCATCCGATCGATGTCGAGTAGCACCGCCCGGGCCAGCGAGTAGCCGTTGGAGTGCAGGCCCGATGAGCCCATCGCGATCAGCACGTCACCGGGGCGAACCCGGTCGGGCCCCAGCACGTCGTCGGCTTCCACCACGCCGACGCCGGTCGCGGAGATGTCGTAGTGGTCCGGTGCCATCAGGCCCGGATGCTCGGCAGTCTCCCCGCCCAGCAGCGCGCAACCGGCCTGCACACACCCCTCGGCGATGCCGGCGACGATCGCACCGACCCGTTCGGGCACCGTGCGGCCGACTGCGATGTAGTCCTGCAGGACCAGTGGCTCGGCGCCGCAGACCACCAGGTCATCGACCACCATCGCGACCAGGTCGATGCCCACGGTGTCGTGCTTGTCCATGGCCTGGGCGATCGCCAGCTTGGTACCCACCCCGTCGGTGGACGACGCCAGCAGCGGCTCACGGTAGTCGTTGCGCAGGGCGAACAGCCCGGCGAATCCGCCGAGCCCGCCCCGCACTTCCGGCCGGGTGGCCCTGGCGGCCAGCGGTTTGAACAGCTCGACGGCCCGGTCACCGGCCTCGATGTCTACACCAGCCGATGCGTAGGTAACGCCGGGGGCGCTCGATTGTGCTGCGAAATCCGTCATCGGGCTAAAGGTTACCGGTCGGCAGTGCCCGTCGGTGCGCCCACTAAGGACGTCGCACAGCGGAGGGCTCGGCGCTGTCGACCTGCAGGGCGGTGTTGGCCAGCATCTGCTCGACGACGTTCTTGCCCAGGGCGCTGTCACCGGGCAGTTCGATCGGGTAGTGGCCGTCGAAGCAGGCGGTGCACAACCGCGACTTGGGCTGCTCGGTGGCAGCGATCATGTCGTCGAGCCCGACGTAGTTGAGGCTGTCGGCGCCGATGGCACGCCGCACCGCCCCGATCATCTCGTCCTCGTCCTCGACGACGTTGGCGATCAGCTCGGCCGGCGAGGCGAAGTCGATGCCGTAGAAGCAGGGCCACTTCACCGGAGGGGAGGCGATCCGCACGTGCACCTCGACGGCGCCGGCCTCTCGCAGCATCCGCACCAGGGCCCGCTGGGTATTGCCCCGCACGATCGAGTCGTCGACGACGATGAGCCGCTTGCCCCGGATGACCTCCCGCAGCGGGTTGAGCTTGAGCCGAATGCCCAGCTGGCGGATAGTCTGCGACGGCTGGATGAAGGTCCGCCCGACATAGGCGTTCTTGGTCAGGCCCTGGCCGTAGTCGATGCCGGATTCCTGGGCGTAGCCGACTGCGGCGGGGGTGCCGGACTCCGGCACCCCGATGACCAGATCGGCGTCGACGGGATGTTGGCGGGCCAGCCGGCGGCCGATCTCCACCCGGGTGCCATGTACCGACCGGCCGCCGATGGTGCTGTCGGGCCGGGCCAGGTAGACGTACTCGAACACACAGCCCTTGGGCGTGGGATTCGCGAACCGGGTTGAACGCACCCCATCGGCGTCGATCGCCAGCAGCTCACCCGGTTCGATGTCGCGCACGAACGAGGCGCCGACGATGTCCAGCGCCGCAGTCTCGGAGGCCACCACCCAGCCGCGGTCGAGCCGCCCCAGCGACAACGGCCGCACCCCCCACGGGTCGCGGGCCGCGTACAGGGTGTTCTCGTCCATGAACGTCAGGCAGAACGCGCCGCGCGCCGTCGGCAGCAGCTCCAGCGCCGACTGCTCCAGGCTGGTGTCGGCGGCCCCGTGCGCCAGCAGCGCACCCAGGATGTCGGAGTCCGTGGTGGCGACACCGGGCCGGCGGGTGTCGATCAGACCCAATTCGCGGGCGCGGCGGGCCAGCTCTGCGGTGTTGACCAGGTTGCCGTTGTGGCCCAGCGCGACCCCGGTACCGGCCGCGGTGTGGCGGAACACCGGCTGGGCGTTCTCCCAGGTGGGGTCACCGGTGGTGGAGTAACGACAGTGCCCGATCGCCACGTGACCGGACATGGCCACCAGTGTCTGCTCCTCGAACACCTGGCTGACCAGGCCAAGGTCTTTGAACACCAATACCTGCGATCCGTCACCGACGGCGATACCGGCCGCCTCCTGGCCACGGTGCTGCAGGGCATAAAGGCCGTAATAGGTGAGCTTCGCGACTTCTTCGCCGGGAGCCCAGACACCGAATACACCGCATTCTTCGCGGGGTGGGTTCTCTGGGTTTTCCAACTGCTGGTCAAGCACGTTGTGTCTGCTCCCGAGGGGCGGTCCGAGGTGACGGCATTCAGTCTACGGTCAACCGGCGCCGAGTTTCACCACCGGCAGCCATTCGGCTATCTCGGCGGCCCGCGAGCCGGACAACCGCAGCTTTGCCGACGCTGTCGCATCCACTGTGGTGAGCAGCCCGGCGGCCAGCAGCAGCCAGCTGCGCGGGTCCGTCTCGACGACGTTGGGCGGGGTGCCGCGGGTGTGTCGCGGCCCGGCGATGCACTGCACGGCAACGAACGGCGGCACCCGCACCTCGACGCTGGCGCCCGGGGCCAGGTCGGCCAAGGCGCGGGCCGTCAGACGGACCGCGGCGGCCAGTTCGGCGCGGTCCGGGGCGGGCAGGCTCTCGTCGCGCAGCCACTCGGCCACGGCCAGCATCGCCGCACGGGTCTTGGCCGGGTCGGCCGGCTGACGGGCTGCCATACCTCAGCGTCTCAGAGGGCGGTCCTACTGCCGCAGTGCCACCCGGATCCGCTCGGTGTCGGCCGGCCGCCAGCCGTCCGGCGGCAGCACCGCCACCCAGCCGTCCAGAATCGTGTCCGCGTAGTTGTGGCCGTGCCCGGGTGGCATCTGTTCACCATGCGCCAAGTCCGCGCTGACCTGCCAGAACGTCACGATGGGATACCAGCGCATCGACGCGGTGCGGTCCGGGCCGGGCGCCTCGGTCAGCCAGTCGGGCCGGGCGAACAGTAGGTCGGGTGACCACCAGACCACCGGGTCGGAGGCGTGCTGCAAGAACAGCACCCGGGTGCCGGTCCACGGGGCCGCGGCGGTCCGGGTGATCTCGGCCGGCAGCGTGCCCTGGGCGAACCGCACGGTGCGGCCGTTGTCGTAGCGCGGCAGCGTCGCGGTGCTGCCGGGGTCACGCCGCACCAGCAGCGCATGCCAGAGCGGACTGGCCTGCGGTGGCCCCACCCACAGCACGGCGTCGAAGCCCATTTCGGCGATGTCGGGCAGCCAGTCGAACGCGGCTTGGCCGGCCATCGATCCCAAGCTTTCGCCGTAGAGCACCAGTTTGGGTCGGTGGTCGATGGGCAGGCGCTGCCAGCGGTCGGCGATGGTGTCCACCAGCAGCCGGCCGGAGTCCGTCGACTTGCGCTGGTCGGCCAGGAACGAGATCCAGCTCGGCAGGTAGGAGTACTGCACGCCGACGATCGCGGTGTCGCCGTTGTAGAGCATCTCCAGCGCGTCCGCCGCGGCCGGGTTGATCCAGCCGGTACCGGTGGTGGGCACCACGACCAGCACCTGGCGGTCGAAGGCGTGGGTGCGTTCCAGTTCGTCGAGCAGCAGCTCCATCCGAGACCGGTCGTCGCTCGCACTGTGCAGGCCGGCGTACACCCGGATGGGTTCGCGGGCGGGCCGCCCGTTGATCCGGGTCAGTTCGGCAGCGTGCGTTCCGCCGGCGACGAAGCTGCGGCCCTGGCTGCCCAGGGTGTCCCACGGTGCCAACGACGCCGGGCTTCCGGAGCGCTCCGGTTGCTGCGGCTGAACGGCCCAGGGTTGGGTGCCGCTGTTCTCGGGCTGGAACACCACGCTGGCGCCGGCGAAAAAGCCGCGGATCAACACACCATTGATCAACGTGATCAGCACGATGACGACGATCGCGGTGCCGATGAACAGTGCGACCTCGCGGTTCAGCCGCCAGCGCCGCACCAATACCCGCGCCAGCAGCCGACTGGCGTCGATCAGCGTCCGCACCGTCGCTATCAGCGCGGCGGCGACTCCGATCGCGATACCCAGGGTGCGCAGGTAACCCAGGGTCGCCGGGCCTTCGATGCCCAACAGCTCCGATACCTGCCGTTGCCAACCGGCGGCCGGGATCAGCATCAGCACGCACACGGCGGGCGACAGCACTACGACGGCCGCCTTGAGCGCGAGCAACACCCGTCGTGGCGGCGGCCACCATGCGGCGCCGCGCAGCAGTACGCGATCGAGCAGCCTGCCGATCGCCACCCCCAGGCCGTAGCCGAAGGCGGCGTTGATCCCACCGATCAGCCCCTGGAACAGCCAGTCGCGCGGTAGCAGCGACGGGGTCAGTGACAGGCAGAAGAACAGCGCACCGAACAGCACCCCGACGAACTTGAGCCGCAGCAGCCCCCACGCCCACACCAGCAGTGGGTGTCTACCGCGGGGTGCGGCCGTGGTCCCCATACCGGTTCGACTATCCGAACATCCCCGGCAGCACCGCCTCGGAAGTGCTGCGCAGCTCCGCCAGCGACACACCGAACAGGCCCTGGACGTCGACGGCGTCGGAGGCCTGGTCCGTCACGCCGATGCGGGTGGCGGGCAGGCCGCGCGCCTCGCACATCGCCCGGAACCGGCTCTCCTCGGTGCGCGGCACCGCCACCAGCACTCGGCCGGCGGACTCGGAGAAAAGGAAGGTGAACGGGTCACAGTCCTCGGGAAGCAGGATGCGGCAACCGGTTTCACCGGCCATCGCCGATTCGGCCACGGCCTGGATCAAGCCGCCCTCGGACAGGTCGTGCGCCGCCGACACCAGGCCGTCCCGGGATGCCGCGCGCAGCACCTCGGCGAGCAACTGCTCGCGCTCCAGGTCGACTTTCGGCGGCAGCCCGCCCAGGTGGTCGCCGGTCACCTGCGCCCAGATGGAGCCGTCGAACTCGTCTCGGGTGTCACCGAGCAGCATCAGCGTCTCGCCCGGCTCGGTGCCGAACGCCGTCGGCAGCCGTCGGTTCACGTCGTCGATGACGCCGAGCACACCGACCACCGGGGTGGGGTGGATCGGCGTTGCGCCGGTCTGGTTATAGAAGCTCACATTGCCGCCGGTAATCGGAATTCCCAGTGCCGCACAGCCGTCCGCCAGTCCGCGCACAGCCTCGGCGAACTGCCACATCACTCCGGGGTCTTCCGGGGAACCGAAGTTCAGGCAGTTGGTGACGGCGATCGGAGTGGCGCCGGTGACCGCCACGTTGCGGTACGCCTCGGCCAGCGCCAGCTGCGCTCCGGCGTAGGGGTCCAGCTTGGTGTAGCGGCCCGACGCGTCGGTGGAGATCGCGATCCCGCGCCCGGAAGCCTCGTCGATGCGCAGCATCCCGCCGTCGGCATGTTCGGCCAACACGGTGTTGCCCCGCACGTAGCGGTCGTACTGCTCGGTGATGAATGCCCGGCTGCACAGGTGCGGACTGCCCAGCAGCGCAAGCAGAGTCGAGCGCAACTGGTCGCCGGTGGCCGGTCGCGGAAGCTTGTCGGAACGGTCGGCGTTCAGCGCGTCCTGGGTGTCCGGGCGGGTGACGGGACGCTGATAGATCGGTCCCTCGTGGGCCACCGTGCGCGGCGGTACGTCAACGACGGTCGAACCGTGCCAAGTGATCTGCAGCCGGTCGCCGTCGGTGACCTCGCCGATCACCGTGGCCAGCACATCCCACTTGTCGCACACCGCCATGAAGGCATCCACGTTCTCCGGTGTGACGACGGCGCACATTCGCTCCTGCGATTCGCTGGAGAGCACCTCGGCCGGGGTCATGTTGGCCGCCCGCAGGGGCACCTGCTCCAGTTGGATCGCCATGCCGCCGTCCCCGGCGGACGCCAATTCGGAGGTGGCGCAAGATAATCCGGCACCACCAAGGTCCTGGATGCCGACCACCAGTTTGGCGGCGTAGAGCTCCAGGCAGCACTCGATGAGTACCTTCTCGGTGAACGGGTCGCCGACCTGTACCGCCGGCAGTTTCTTGCGTCCCGGCCCCGACTCATCTCCGCCGAAGGTCTCCGACGCCAGCACCGACACCCCGCCGATGCCGTCGAGCCCGGTCCGGGCGCCGAACAGAATGATCTTGTTGCCGGCGCCGGAGGCGAACGCCAGGTGCAGGTCCTCTTTTTTCAGGACCCCGACGCACAGTGCGTTGACCAGCGGATTACCGGCGTAGCACTCGTCGAAGACGGTCTCCCCGCCGATGTTGGGCAGCCCGAGCGAGTTGCCGTAACCGCCGATGCCGCGCACCACCCCGTCGACCACCCGGCGGGTGTCCGGTGCGTCGGCGGCGCCGAAGCGCAGCTGGTCCATCACCGCTATCGGGCGCGCGCCCATCGCCATGATGTCGCGCACGATGCCACCCACCCCGGTGGCCGCACCCTGGTAAGGCTCGACATAGGACGGGTGGTTATGCGACTCCACCTTGAAGGTGACCGCCCAGCCGTCACCGATGTCCACCACGCCGGCGTTCTCGCCGATACCGGCCAGCATGGCTTTGCGCATCTCGTCGGTGGTGGTCTCGCCGAAGTAGCGCAGGTGCACCTTGGACGACTTGTACGAGCAGTGCTCGCTCCACATCACCGAGTACATGGCCAGCTCGGCGTCGGTGGGCCGGCGGCCCAGGATGTCGCGGATGCGCTGATACTCGTCGTCTTTGAGGCCGAGCTCGGCAAAAGGTTGGGGTTGGTCCGGAGTGGCCGCGGCCCGCTCGACGGTGTCAACCAGTTCAGTGGGCCCAGAAGTCACGACGACAGCTTAGCCTCGAGGACTCGCGGCAGCCCCGCGTGTGGAGTCCTGACCCTGGTCAGTCCGGCGCCAGGAACGCCCGCAGTGCCGCGGCGTAGGCCGTGACGTCGGCCGCACCCATCAATTCGCGCGCCGAGTGCATGGCCAACTGGGCGGCGCCGACGTCGACGGTGGGAATCCCGGTGCGGGCCGCGCTCATCGGGCCGATCGTCGACCCACAGGGCAGGTCGGCGCGGTGCTCGTAGCGCTGCAGGGCCACCCCGGCCTGGGCGCAGGCCAGCGTGAACGCCGCGCCGGTGCGGCCGTCGGTGGCGTAGCGCAGATTGGGCTGCACCTTAAGCACCGGGCCGGCGTTGACCGCGATCAGATGCCCCGATTCGTGCCGATCCGGGTAGTTCGGGTGGGTGGCATGCGCCATGTCCGCCGAGGCCAGCATCGACCCGGACAGTCGACGCAGGAAGTCCTCCCGGCCCCCACCGGCGGCCAGCGTGATCCGTTCCAGTGTGGTCGAGAGCAAGTCGGAGGCGGCGCCGTGATCAGACGTGGAGCCCACCTCTTCGTGGTCGAAGAGCGCCAGCATCGGCAGGTGCTGGCCCGGTTCGCCGGCCAGCAGTGCTTCCAACCCGGCGTAGCAGCTGGCTTGGTTGTCCAGCCGCGGAGCGCTGATAAACCCGCCGTCCACGCCGGTGATCCGGGCTGGGGCCAGGTCGTGGGTCATCAGATCAAAGCCCAACAGCCGATCTGGCTCGACACCGGCCCGTTCGGCCAGGTAACCGAGGAATGAGCCCGGATTCCGGCCGGCCGCCCAGACGGCGTTGACGTGCCGCTGCGGGTCCAGGGTCACCGATTTGCGGTCATCGGCCAGGTGGATAGCCAGCTGTGGCACCCGTAGCAGCGGTTCGTCGATGCAGACCAGCCGGTGGGTGATGCCGGCATCGTCGCGCACCGACAGTCGGCCGCTGATGCCCAGGTCGCGATCCAGCCAGGAATTCAGCCAGGCACCCCCGTAGGGCTCCAACGCCACCAGGTGCCAGCCGGCCACCTCCCGGTCGGGATGCTGTTTAACCCGCAGGTTGGGGCTGTCGGTGTGGGCGCCGATGATCCGGAACGGGGTGGCTGGATTGGTTGCGCCGCCGCCGTCGCCGTCCCAAGCGACCAGCGAGCCGGAGCGGACGGTGAAGTACCGCCCGGGCGCCTCCGGCCAGCGGTCGGCTTCGGCCAGCTCGGTGTAGCCGGCGGCCCGCAGCCGTTCGGCCACCGTCACGCAGACGTGAAACGGCGACGGTGAGGCGTCGATGAACTCGCATAATCCGGTCGCGGTGGCCGCCATGAGCTCAAGTCTTTCCTACCCAGACCTCGACGTGGCGTTAGGGTCGAGAGTGTGCCGTCGGTTCAGCCTGTCACCGCTTCGTTGACCTGCGCAGCCATTTTCCTGGTCGCCACCATCGACGCCGGCGGCGAGGCCCAGGTCCACGGCGCGCTGCCCGAACTGGCCGGGATGGCCCCGGCGCTCAGCTTCCGCGACCCGACCAAACGGCTGTCGCTGGTCGCCTCGATCGGCTCCGACGCCTGGGACCGGTTGTTCACCGGGCCCCGGCCGGCGCAGCTGCACCCGTTCGTGGAGCTGGCCGGGCCCCGCCACACCGCACCGGCCACCCCGGGCGATCTGCTGCTCCACATCCGCGCCGAGACGATGGACGTCTGCTTCGAGCTGGCCCGGCGCATCCTGCGGGCCCTGCACGGCGCGGTCACCGTCGTCGACGAGGTCCACGGTTTCCGCTTCTTCGACAATCGCGACCTACTCGGCTTCGTCGACGGCACCGAGAACCCGATCGGTGCGGAAGCGCTGGGCGCCACCGCGATCGGCGACGAGGACCCCGCATTCGCCGGCGGTTCCTACGTGCACATCCAGAAGTACGTGCACGACATGACCGGCTGGGAATCGTTGCCGGTCAGCGAGCAGGAACGGGTGATCGGCCGAACCAAACTGGAGGACATCGAGTTCGGTGACGACGTCAAGCCGCCCAACTCGCACGTCGCGCTGAACGTGATCACCGACGACGATGGCGAAGAGTTGGACATCGTGCGGGCCAACATGCCGTTCGGGACGGCCGGAACCGGCGAGGCCGGGACCTACTTCATCGGGTACTCGCGCAACCCGGCGGTCACCGAACAGATGCTGCGCAACATGTTCTTCGGCGACCCACCGGGCACCACCGACCGCATCCTGGATTTCTCCACCGCGCTCACCGGTGGACTGTTCTTCACCCCCACCGTCGACTTCCTCGACGATCCGCCGGAGCTCCCGGAGCCGAGGGCACCGGCCCCCGCCGAGCCTCGTGAGCCCACCGGCGACGGTGCACTGAACATCGGCAGTATGAAAGGATCCGCGCAATGAACAACCTGTATCGCGACCTGGCCCCGGTCACCGAATCAGCTTGGGCCGACATCGAATTGGAGGCGACTCGGACGTTCAAGCGGCACATCGCGGGCCGCCGCGTGGTCGACGTGGGTGAGCCGGCCGGTCCGACGGCAGCCGCGGTGGGCACCGGTCGGCTGACCGGTATCGACGCCCCGGCCGACGGTGTGGTGGCGCAGCTGCGCGACAGCAAACCGCTGGTACGCCTGCGGGTTCCGTTCACCCTGTCGCGTGCGGAGATCGACGATGTCGAGCGGGGCTCGCAGGATCCCGACTGGGACCCGGTCAAGGCTGCCGCCAAGAAGCTGGCGTTCATCGAGGACCGCGCGATCTTCGAGGGCTATCCGGCCGCGTCGATCCAGGGCATCCGCAGCGCGAGCTCCAACAGGGCCCTGACCCTGCCCGAGGATGCCCGCGACATTCCCGACGTGATCAGCCAGGCACTCTCGGCGCTGCGGCTCGCCGGTGTCGACGGCCCGTATTCGGTACTGCTGTCCGCCGACATCTACACCAAGGTCAGTGAAACCACCCAGCACGGCTACCCGATCCGCGAACACCTGCACCGGTTGGTCGACGGCGACATCATCTGGGCGCCGGCGATCGACGGCGCGTTCGTGCTGACCACCCGCGGCGGTGACTTCGACCTGCGTCTGGGCACCGACGTGTCGATCGGCTACCTGTCCCACGACGCCGGGAGTGTGCAGCTGTACCTGCAGGAGACACTGACGTTCCTGTGCTACACCGCGGAGGCGTCGGTCCCGCTCAACACGTAGCGGGTCACCGACCGCCCGCCCAGCCGTTACGACGTAGGCCGGCGCTAACTGCCCGGCTGTCCGGTAGCTCCGGTGCCGCCCGTGCTACCGGGCGGGTTGCCGGTGCCACCGGTGCCGCCGCCGCCACCACCGCCGCCGTTGCCGTCGGAGCCGTCGTGGGTGCCGTGTCCGCCGTTGGCGCCACCGCTGCCGCCAGCACCGCCCGTACCACCGGTGGGACCGTCGCCGCCCGCACCGACCGTGGTGCCCGAACCGCCGTCACCACCGTTGCCGCTCTGGCCACCGATCCCTCCGGCAGCACCGTCACCACCGTTGCCCCATTGCGTCACATTGTCGTTGTAACCTTTGCCGCCGGCGCCACCGTGACCACCGGTCCCACCGACTCCGCCGTCGCCGGCGGCGCCACCGGCATTGTCCCCGGACGATCCGCCGTTGCCGCCGGCCCCCGCGGCACCGCCGTGGCCACCGACACCGCCGATGCCACCGGCATTGCCGTTAATGAATGGGGTGCC